>NZ_LPMU01000059.1:0-231418 GCF_001534535.1 Burkholderia sp. MSMB1459WGS | reverse complement strand
AGCCCGACGACGTTGTTCTTCAGCGTCTGGCGATCGATCGACTGCACGCCGAACGCCATCTGCGGCTGCTGGTCGATAAAGATCAACTGGCTGTTCTGCGGCGTCAGTACTTCAAGCTTCGGGTTGCTCATGGCGAATGGAGTCCTGTGAACGATAAAAGAGGGGCCTGCCTCGACCGCGACAGCGGGAGGAGCCCGGAATGCGTCGGCGCCGGATCGTCATCCGCGCGGCAATATTTAAGCCGCAAACGCACGGCGCGAACACCCAAGAAACGGAATCGATCCGATTCCCGAATGGATGCCCGTTCGGGGCTGCCCGCCCTTTTTTTCTTCACGCAAACCCGATACGCTTTCAAGACTTTGACGGTGCCGCTCCGGCGCCGCTCGGCCACCACCAGGCGCACCATGAAACCGTATGTCTTGTCGCTGCTCGCCGGCATCCTCGCCGGCGTCATCTACGGCGCGATCGGCGTGAACTCGCCCGCGCCGCCGGTCATCGCGCTCGTCGGCCTGCTCGGCATGCTGGCCGGCGAACAGGTCCTGCCGGTCGCGCGGCGCGTGCTGTCCGGCCACCGGCTGCACACCGCATGGCGCGATGCCAAGTGCAGCCAGCACATGTTCGGCGCGCTGCCGGGCGGCGCCGCGAACGACCGCAAGCCTTCGTGATCCACCCCATCGCCGCCCGCCACGCATGACCAACGTCGAGCTGTTCCATTACCTGCTGCTGTTGATCTGCGGCGCGGGCGCCCTCACGTGGCTCGCCGAGCGGATCTCGATTCCGCCGGCCGTCGTGCTGCTGCTCGGCGGCTGCGTGGTCGCCGTCGCCGGCAAGCGCGTGCCCGACATGGACCCGGCGCTGCTGCTCGCGGCAGTGCTGCCGCCGCTGTTGATGTCGAGCGGCTTCTACACCGCGTGGAAGGAATTCCGGCAGGAACTCGCATCGATCGCGTCGCTCGCGCTCGGGGCCGTGGCGTTCACGACCGTCGCGGTCGCGCTCGCCGTGCATGCGGCGAATCCCGCGCTGCCGTGGGCCGCGTGCTTCACGCTCGGCGCGATCGTGTCGCCGCCCGACGCGGTCGCCGCGAAAGCGATCCTGCAGCGCCACCCGCTGCCCGCACGGCTCGTCGCGGTGCTCGAAGGCGAAAGCCTCGTCAACGATGCGTCGGGCCTGCTGCTGTACCAGATGGCCGTGTCGGCCGCACTCGCCGCGTCGATCACGGCGGCGAGCGCCACCGGCCTGTTCTTCTCGCTCACGCTGATCGGCATCGCAGTCGGCCTCGCATGCGGTCATGCGATGTGCTGGGTGCTGCAACGCCTGCGCGAGCCGATGCTCGGCATCGTCGTGACCTTCGCGATGGCATGGGGCAGTTACGGGATCGCGGAAGCCGTCGACGGCTCGGGCGTGCTGTCGGTCGTCACCTGCGGCCTCGTGCTGGGCGTGCGCCAGCATCGCGTGTTCGACGCCGACATGCGGATCAAGGCGAAGGCGACGTGGGAAGCGATCGTGTTCGTGCTCGACGCGCTCGTGTTCATCCTGATCGGCCTCGCGCTGCACGCGATCCTCGCGCGCGTGAACCACGAAGGCGCGGTGCTGACGGCCGGGCTGCGGGTCGCGCTGCCGGCGACGGCCGCCGCGATCGGCGCGCGCGTGGTGTGGGTGTTCGTCGCGATGTGGCTGCCGGGCCGCCTGCGCGCCCGGCGCACGGGCCACGCGCCGTGGTCGTGGCGCGAGGCCGTCGTGCTCGGCTGGTCGGGCATGCGCGGCGTCGTGAGCCTCGCGGCCGCGATCGCGCTGCCCGCCACCTTCCCCGGCCGCGACCTGATCCTGTTCAGCACGTTCCTGCTGATCATCGCGACGCTCGTCGTGCAGGGCGGCACGCTCGCGCCGCTGATCCGCGCACTGAAGCTGCGCCCGGCCGGGCGCCGCACGATGTCCGAACACGCGGTGCGTGCGCACACGTTCGGCGCGGCGCTCGCCGAACTCGATGCGCGCGAACAGCGCGGCGCCGGCCTCGAACGTGCATCGCTCGACCGGCTGCTGACCGAATACCGCAACCGCGTCGCGTTCAACGAACGCGCGCACCGCGACGGAGCGGCGCCCGCGGACGTACGCGCGCGGATGCTGCGCGTCGAGCTCGAACTGGTTGGCGTGTCGCGCGGCGCGCTGCTCGACCTGCATCGCGACGGCAAGGTCGACGACGCGGTGCTGCACCGCATAGAATCGGAGCTCGATTTCGAGGAGCTGCGGCTGCAGCGCCTGCTCGAACCGTAACGCCCGGCCTGCCCGGCCGGCCCGTCCCCTTTCCCCACCTGGAACCGCAATGAGCGAACTGTCCGTCGAAGCGAGCATCGGCCCGGTCGATTACCTCGTCCACTTCAGCGATGGCGTCCATCAGTGGCGCGCCGACGAACCCGCGTCGCTCGGCGGCGGCGATGCGGCGCCGACGCCGGTCGCGCTGCTGCTGTCGAGTCTCGGTGCGTGCACCGCGATCACGCTGAAGATGTACGCGCAACGAAAAGGCTGGCCGCTCGACGAAGTGCACGTGAAGCTCGCGCACGAAGCGGGCAGCGCGGGCAGCACGATCGTGCGCCGCATCACGCTCGACGGCGACCTGACCGACGAGCAGCGCGAACGCCTGCTGCAGATCGCGAATGCCTGCCCGGTGCACAAGATCCTCACGCATCCGATCGCGATCGATACGGCGATCGCCTGACGCATTCCCCCTGACCACGACCCAGCCCACCATGTCCGCCTCGATCAAGACCCTGCTCACGCCGCGCGAAAGCGATATCGGCAACCTCGTCGTGCGGCGCGTGCTGCCCGCGCGCGCGGCGCGCCTCGTCGGCCCGTTCATCTTCTTCGACGAGATGGGGCCGGCCGTGTTGCCGGCCGGCCGCGGCATCGACGTGCTGCCGCATCCGCACATCGGGCTCGCGACCGTCACCTACCTGTTCGAGGGCTCGCTGATGCATCACGACAGCCTCGGCTTCCGGCAGAAGATCGTGCCGGGCGACGTGAACTGGATGACGGCCGGCCGCGGCATCGTGCATTCGGAGCGCTCGCCCGACGAGGATCGGCCGCACGAGCAGCCGGTGCACGGGATCCAGACCTGGGTCGCGCTGCCGGTCGAGCATGAAGACACCGCGCCCGCGTTCGTTCACCACGCGGCCCACACGCTACCGTCGTTCACGCGCGACGGCGTGACCGTGCGCGTGATCGCGGGCACCGCGTTCGGGCGCGCGTCGCCGGTCGCCGTGTTCTCGCCGACACTCTATGCGGTGGCCGAATTCGCGCCGGGCGCACGGCTCGCACTCGATGCGGAGCACGACGAACGCGGCGTGTATCTGGTCGATGGCGATCTCACCGTCGACGGCACGCCGCTCGCGAGCGCGACGATGGCCGTACTCGAACCGGGCGCGACCGTCGCGCTCGCGTGCACGCACGGCGCACGCGTGATGCTGCTCGGCGGCGCACACCTGCCGGGCGAGCGGTTCATCGAATGGAATTTCGTGTCGAGCCAACGCGCGAAGATCGACGCCGCACGTGCCGCGTGGGCCGATCAGACGTTCGGCAAGGTGCCGGGCGAAGAAAGCGAATGGACGCGCCAGCCGGAACGCAAGACGCAATAAGCGTCCCGTCCCGACGCACCGACGACGGCCGGCAGCCATTCCGGCCGTCGTGCCGATCGTCGTGCATTTACCGCTTCAATCCCATCAGCTTCGCGAGCGTCGGCCAGCGTTCGAGCGACGCGTCGAACGCGCGGCGCGCCTGTTCGTCGACGTAGCGCTCGGGATCGAGCGCGGGCAGATGCCGCGCGAGGCCGATCACGTCGTTCGGTTGCGACAGACGATCGTCGTCGCCTTCGCCGGTAATCGTTACTGTTCGTCGATCCATACGCCGTCCGGAGTCTTGACCGCGTAACCCGCGGCCGTCTGCATCGTCACCGTGCCCTCGTTCTCGCCGATCATCCGCGTACGCGGCAAATCGGTCGCGTATTGCGCGAGCGTCGCGCCCGGCTTGAACGGGCTGTTCGACACGAGGTTCGACAGCAATTGCGCGAGCGCGAGGAAGCTGGTCGGCTGCTCGATCACGGTCGTCGCGCCGTGATTGCCGGCGAAACCGACGAGCCGCACGCCGACCGGCCCATGCACGATGCGCGGCGTCGGAATCTCGCGCAGCCCCGCGACCTGGTTCTTGTCGCCGCGCAACGCGGCGCCGTGCTCGGGCACGAACACGATCACCGCGCGGCGGCCCGATTGCGCGATCAGGTCGGCGAGCCGGTCAAAGTCGGTCATCAGCTTCGTCGCGCGCTGCGGATACGAGTCGATGCTCGTCAGCGCGCTGCCGACCACGCGGTTGCCGTCGTGCAGGCTGATCGTGTTGTAGTACAGCGCGACCGGCCCCGGCACCGCCGCGCGCTGCGCGTACCAGTTGGCGAGCGTCGCATAGTCTTCCTTGATCGCCGAGCCGTCGAACGCGTGCATCGCGACCGGCGCGGCCGCGTTCGAGATCATCGGCGCATCGGCCACGCCGATGTTGTCGTGGATCACCTGCAGGAAATTGTCGAAATGGCCGTCGTGGTTCAGCAGCGACTGCACCGTGTAGCCGGCGCCCGCCAGTTGCGAGAACAGGTGGCACTGCTGCGGCGCGGGCTTGTACAGGTCCGCATGCGCTTCCTGCCCGCAGCTCGCGCGCAGCACGCGGATCGCCGCCGGGCCGCTGTAGCTCGCGGCCGTGCTGAAGTTCGTGAACAGGTAGTCGAAGTGGCTCAGCATCGGATGGTTGCGCACCTTCGCCACATCGAGGTCGTCCCACGACAGCGAGCAGATATGCAGCACGATCACGTCGAACTGCGCGGCCGGATCGCTGCCGAGATGGCCGAACGCGACCTGCCGCTGCGACTCCTGCGTGCGGAACGTCGCGAGCGCCGCGTTGCGATCCTCGGGCTGGTCGACGCGGGTGGCGCCCGCCGCGCTCGCCTGCTGCTGGGCCGGCGCGGCGACGCGCGCCATCAGCCCGCTGCCGGCCTGCCACATCGGCATCGCGACCAGCGCGACCACCACGAACGTCGCGACGCGCAGCCAGCGGTTGACGATGAAATAGCCGATCAGCACGCCGACGATCGTCAGCGCCAGCACGGGCGGCAACAGGCGCGGCAACAGCTCCATCCAGTAGTCGAGGCGGAACGTGCTGACCTCGCGCACGGCCTCCGCGAGACGGGCGAGCGGGGGCGCATGCAGCTCGCGCGCGAGCAGCGGCACCGCGATCGCGATCGCCACGACCTGCCGGACGATGCGCCACGCGCGCGACCGCAGCGGCGCGCTCGCCGCCAGCGCCACCGCGAACGCGAGGTTCGCGAGCCAGAACGGCTGCAGGTGCCCGGTCGCGAACAGCGCGAACTTCAGGATGAAATACAGATTCCAGAACGTCATCTAACCCACTCCATGATGCGCGCCGCGTCAGTCGCGCGCGCGATCGAGTTTCGGCGCGAGCATGGCCTGCAGGCCGCGCGCCGCACCCTTCCACATCCGTACATAGCCGTCCAGCCCGATCCGCAGCACTTCCTTGAGTCCGCCGAGCGGCGTGTCGGGCCGCGCGCCTTCGTGCCAGTCGAGCCACGCATCCGCGCGGCCGAACGTGCATTGCACGAGCTGGCGCTCCTGCTCGAGCGTCAGTTCCTCGAAGCTCACGCCGACGTGGGTCGGCGTCGCACGGGTCACGCGCACCGGGAACGGAAACGCGCGGTCGCCGCGCGTCACGCACACCGTCAGCGTGTCGCCGACGGCGAGCGGCAGCCCCGGCACCGCTTCGAGGCCGAGGCCACCGGTCGAGTAGTCGCTCGTGAAGCATGCGGCGGTCGAGCCGTCGGCGAGCAGCAGCATCGCCGGCACCCGCATCGCGATCCGGTGCGTGACGCGCACCTGCTTCGTCTCGCGCGCGACGGCCAGCGCCGCGCCGAGCATCGCGAGGTTGTACACGGTCCAGCCGAGCGTGATCAGGATCGTCGACGCCTCGTCGCCCCGCTCGGTCACGAGCCGCCACAGGCCGGCGACGATCGCGAGCACGTTCAGCGCGAACAGCACGAGATACGGCTTCGACGTCGACCAGTCGACGTAACCTTCGTCGATCTTGCCGCCCTTGTCGGTCACGTTGAACTTGCCGTGCTTCGGGCTGAAGAACGCGACGGTGGTCGGCAGCGCGATGTACCACGCGAGCACCGATTCGTAGACCTCGGCCCAGAACGAATGCCGGTAGCGCCCCTGCATCCGCGAATTCGCGATGTTCGCGAGCACGAGATACGGGATCACGTAGCTCGCGAGCGCGAGCGACGACGCGTTGATGAAGTACAGGTGGAAGAACAGGTATGCGAGCGGGATCGTCAGGAATACCAACCGCGGAATCCCGTAGAAGAAATGCAGCATCGCGTTGCCGTAGCAGATCCGCTGGATCAGGCCGAGCCCGCGCCCGAGGAACGGGTTGTCGATGCGGAAGATCTGCGCCATCCCGCGCGCCCAGCGCGTGCGCTGCTTCACGTGGCCGGCGAGGCTCTCGGTCGCGAGGCCGGCCGCCTGCACGGTCGGCAGGTACGCCGACGTGTAGCCGCGCCGATGCAGCTTGAGCGCCGTATGCGCATCCTCGGTCACGGTCTCGACCGCGACGCCGCCGACCTCTTCCAGCGCGCTGCGCTTGAGCACCGCGCACGATCCGCAGAAGAACGTCGCGTTCCACAGGTCGTTGCCCGATTGAACGAGGCCGTAGAACAGGTTGCCCTCGTTCGGCACCTCGCGGAACGTGCCGAGGTTGCGCTCGAACGGATCGGGCGAGAAGAAATGGTGTGGCGTCTGCACGAGCGCACACTTCGGGTCGCGCAGGAACACGCCCATCGTCGTCTGCAGGAACGAGCGGGTCGGCACGTGATCGCAGTCGAAGATCGCGATGTACTCGCCGTGCGTTTGCGGCAGCGCACGGTTGATGTTGCCGGCCTTCGCGTGGCGGTTGTCGTCGCGCGTCAGATAGTCGATGCCGGCCTCGGCCGCGAATGCCGCGAACGCCGGACGCCGGCCGTCGTCGAGCAGGTACACGCGCAGCTTCGCGCTCGGCCAGTCGATGCTCTGCGCGGCGAACACCGTCGGCTTCACGACCGACAGCGGCTCGTTGTAGGTCGGGATATAGACGTCGACGGTCGGCCAGGTATCCGGATCGTCGGGCAGCGGCACGATCGGCCGATCGAGCGGCCACGCGGTCTGCACGAAGCCGAGCAGCAGGATCATCCACGTATAGGCTTCGGCGCCGTACAGCAGATAGCCGGCGACGGCTTCGACCGGGCCGCGAAAATCGAGCGTCTGGGTCGTGCGCCACCACACGTAGCGCACGGCCGCCAGCAGCGCGAGCGACGCGAGCGCGAGGGTCGGCAGGTGGCCGGGCAGCCGGCGCAGCGCGAGCGCGAGCACCGCGACGATCGCGAAGAACGCGAACTGCGCGCCGGGCATCAGCGGCGACATCCCGGCCGCCGCCCACAGCACCGCGCCGGCCGCGAGCAGCAGCGGCGCGAGCCAGCGGCGCCGGCCGACGCCGTTCGCGCGCGCATCGAGCCAGCCGCCCCAGCGCGCCCACGGCAGACGCTCGAGCATCGCGTCGACGCGCCGCCCGAGCGCGCGCCCGGCCACGTAGACGGGCACCACGAACGTGTCGAACCACGCGAGCGGATCGTGCACGGGACGGCCGTCGGCCGCGCGCGGAGCGCGCACGATCGCGCGCCACAGCCATTCGCGCACGCTGAGCGGCTGCAGCACGCCCCAGTCTCGTGCGAGCCTCAGGAACGCGACGCGCACCCAGCGGCGCACGCGATCGGGCCGGCCGGGCGGCGGTGCGTGGAAGAACAGCCGCACGAGCCAGTCGACCCGCGTGCGTTGCGCCGGCAGCCCGATGCCGCGCGCGCACCAGTCGGCCGCCCGACGGCCGAACGCGCGCAGTCGCGACGCGAGCGCGGCCTTCATCGCGCCGCTCCGGCACGGCCCGCGACGGCCGCCGCGAGCCATGCATCGACCCAGTTCGCGACGCCGTTCAGGTCGTGCGACGCCTGCGAATAAGGCGCGTCGTCGAAGATCCAGCTGCCGCGCGCGAGCGCTTCGGGCACCGCCGCGTCGACGTGGATGCGCTGCTCGAGCATCGATGCCGGCCCGGCGACCGCGCGCAGCATCGCCAGCGCGTCGCGCTGCATGTCGCGCGCCGGGTTCAGCCGGTTCACGACGATCTGCAGTTCGCCACGGCCGGCCCGCAACGCGCCGAGCCGCGCGGCCGTCGTCGCGCAGGCGGCCGGCTCGGGCGGCACGACGACGAGCGTCAGGTCCGCGCACCGGATCGCCTGCCCGGCCTGCGGCGACGGATAGCGGGCGGTGTCGATCAGCACGACGCCGTCGGGCGGCAACGCGATCTCGTCGAGCGCGCGCGACAGCCAGGCCGGATCGGCCGCGAGCCGCGCATCGCACGCGGCAGCCCCGGCCGCATCGACCTGCCCGTACGGCACGAACAGCACGCCGTCGGTGTTGCGCCACGTGTGCGCGTGCCACGGCTCGGCGCCGCCCAGCAGGCTGTGCGCGAGACCGTGTTCGGCCAGCGTGTCGAGGCCGAGCGCCGCGCCCATCAGGTTCTGTGCATCGAATTCGACGGCGACGACCGGCCGGCCGCGGCGCGCGAGCAGCACCGCGAGCGCGGCGGCGAGCGTCGTGCGGCCCGCGCCGCCCGTCGTCGAAGCAACGGCGATCGTCTTCATCGTGCCGCCTCGCTGTCGCGATTGTCGCGGTTGTCGCGATCATCGCCGCCGGCGCCCGGCAGCAGGCGGCCGCGCAGCACGACAGGCACGAGTTCGCACGGTACCGCGTCGCGCCGGTCGATGCCGCGCGGCGCGGAAAAGCCGCGGCCGATGCCGAGGTGCTGCGCGACGATCCACACCGGCACCGCAATCGCGATACCGACGACGAAGCCGATGACGAGGTCGGCGATCATGCGTCCTCCTGCTTGCGCAGCGGCATCGCGCTGCGGACGGCGCCGCGCGCACGCGCGGCGGGAACGACGGGGTCCGGCGCCGCGGGGGCGACGGCGGGCGCGGGCGCGGGCGCGGACGCCTGCGGCACGCCCATCGCGTCGAGCGCGACGACGGTATCGATCGCATCGATCGCGTCGCTCACCTCGCTCGCGTCGGGCAACGCCGCGCCGCGAGCGGCGCGCGCGCCGCCCGCCGGCTGCGTCGCCGCGAACAGGTCGCTGTAGTCGGCGATCGGCGCACGCCGATTCTCGGCCGTCAGCGCGTCGAGCTCGGTGTCGATGCTGCCCTGTCCGAGGCATACGACGCGGTCGGACAGCGTATCGACCGGCACGTCGAAGATCCGCGCGAGCGCGTCGTCGGCGTCGACCGGCTCGCACGCGAACAGGAACACGAACAGGTGTCCGGCATCGGCCGTCACGATGTCGCCCGTGCGGCGCGGCCGGCAGTGTCGCAGCGCGTCGACGTGCGACACGCCCGGCAACAGCGCGAGCTTCGCGAGCGTATGCGGCAGCGCGAGCACCGCGCCGCGGTCGAGCACCGCGCGAACCCGCTGGCAGAACGCGCCGACCGGCAGATAGCCGAGCACCGAATCGCCGAGCGCGGCCGCGAGCGCCGCACGATAGTCGGCCGCGACGGGCCGCGCGTAAAGCTGGCCGTGCAGCGCGTGCACGGCGGCCTGCATCCGCGAGGCGGGCAGATCGCGCGCGACGACGCGGTTCGCGCCGACGCTCAGCACGAGCACCTCGAACTGCTGGCGCAGCACCTCGCCGCGCTCGACGACCGCGATCTTCAGCGCGCCGCCGCACTGCCGGCGCAGCGCGTGCACGTCCGCGCACAGCGCTTCGAGTTGCGGATGCGAACGGAACGCGAGCACCGCGGTGGCGGCCTGCGCATGCGCGCACGCGGCGGCGACGGCCGCGTTGTCGTCGACGATTTCCCAGCCGTCCGGCACGCGGCTCGCACCGTCGAGCACCGCGCGGCTGACCACCACGCGATCCTCGTCGTGCGCGAGCTTCATCCGCCGCGCCGGTTCGGTCGCGCCGCCATCGACGTTCGCCGACAGCCGGCCGCCCGGCGCGAAGCGCAGCGGCCGCACCTCGCCGGCTGCGAGCGTGTCGCCCGCGCGCCAGAAATCGACGACCCACAGCAGCTCGCCGTGCGTGCGCTGCAACTGCGCGACGCCCGAACAGATACCGTGGAAGTCGCCGCGCTGCGTGCGATCCGCATCGCGCACGAGCGGCGCATCGTCGGCGCGGGCGGCGCCGCCCGCACGGGTCGCTTCCGGGTCGAGCAAAAGCACGAGCGCGATCCGGCGCGCGCGGCACCAGTCGGCCAGTGCGTACGCTTCGTCCGCGAGCGCGGCCGGATCGTCCCAGCTGAACCAGCGCTGTGCGCCTTCGACGAAATACAGCGAACGCGCATGCAGCCCGTAGCGCTTCATCGCGCGCAAGCCGCCGGTCAGCCGCGCGAACGCGCCCGGCGCCGCGCGGCGCGGCGCGTTGCCGGCCAAGCCGGCGTCGGCGCCGTCGTCGGCCGGCTGGGCCGCCGCCGGCATCGCCAGCACGTTCAGGTTGCGCGGCCAGCCGGCCGGCTGTGCGCCTCCCGCGAAACCGAGCGATGCCATCTGCGCGGCGACGCGCGCCGGATCGCGCGCCAATACGATCGTGACGTCGCGCGTGCGCGCCTGGCGCGCGCTTTCCCATACGAGCGCATCGCATGCCGGCGTGCCGCCGGCCGCGTAGATCGCATAAAGGCCGCCGGCTTCCAGTTGCGTCCACGTGTCGGGCAAACCGTCGATCGCGAGCCGGCTCAATGCGCCGGCGCGGCCGCCCCCCGGCCCCACGCGCAACAGCGCGCGCAGGCGGTCGGCCAGGCCGGTGGCGCCGGGCGCGGAGCGGGCGGCATCGAATTCCGTATTCACGACGTTCCCCTAGTAATCCGAATAAAGCCGCACGGGCGTCGGCGTCACGAGCCAGTTGCGCGGCGCGCGTGCGTCGAACGCATAGCGCAGGTAGACGAGCGCCGAGCTCGGCGCATAGTCGTGCGACCGGTCGACGTGCAACTGCGCGCCGACGCTCAGGTGCGGGTTCACGCGATATTCGAAGATGCCGTTCACGCCGTACGAGAACGACACGCCGCGCGTCGAACTGCCCGCGTACACGAACCCGGCCGCCACCTGCGCGGCGCGCTGATCGGAGAACGTCGGGTAATACGGCGAATCCTTCTCGTAGCTGTTCGAGATCCCGCCCGTGACGGTCAGGTCCCACGACAGCGCATCGTGCCGCCCCGCCCATTCGATCGGCACGCCGAGCGACAGATAGCGCTGCGGACTGTAGTAACCGCCCTGCCCGTACGTGTAGTAGCGCAGGTTCTGCGCGTAGTGCCACGCATTGCCGACGAGCCCGGTGCTGACCTTCATCGTCGCGCGCTCGTACACGGGCACCGTGAAGCCGGTGCGCAGCGTGGCTTCCGCATTGCGTTCGACGTTGCGGCCGGACAGCACGCCCGCACCGAGTTCCGCGAACAGGTTCGTGCGGCCGACGTCGACCGACGCGCGCAGGCTCACGCCGTCGCGGCGCACGCCGCCCCACACCGCGCCCGTCCACGGGTCGCGCATCCCCGCGTACGACAGCACGCTGCTCGTTTCCGGCCGCCGTGATGCATTCACGGAGAAGCTCGCGGGGCCCGCGTCGAAGCGATAGCGCACGCCGCCGACGAGGTAATGCACCGGAAAGCCGAGCGGCGACGTGCCGAGATCGACGCGCCACGCATCCGACAGATAGCCGGCGCCGAGCGCGACGCCCGTCGTCGACTGGTGCAGCGAGCCCGGCGGATTCGCGAGCAGCGCGGGGGCCGGCGGATTCGTCCGTGCCCTGAGCGCCGCATAGGTACCGAACGTCTTCAGCGAATACGCGTCCGGATCGCTCGTGTCGAGCGTGCCAGGGTCGAGATGCACGGTGTCGATCTGCGCGAACACGTGCCCGTCGTAGCGGATCGGCATCTGCAGGTAGATCGGCACCTGCTGCGCGCGATACGACGAGATGCCTTCGTCGCCCGATTTGTATGCGGGCATCCAGCCGGTCTCGATCTCGGGATTGCGCCGCTGCTCGAGTTCCGCGAACGCGGCCTGCGCGGGCGTGAGCCCGTCGCGGCCCGGGCTCACGCCCGTCGTGCGTTCCTGCGACCGCGACAGCCGGTACAGCGACGCCGCGTCGTCATAGCGGCCCTGCGTCTCGGCCACACGCCCGGCCGCGACCGTCACGTCGGCGCGGGCCGGATACGCGGCCTGCAGCCGCTCGGTCACCAGCGCGGCGTCGTCCGGGCTACGCAGCGCGTTCAGGCGGCGCACGGCCGACAGTTGCGTGTCGACGTCGTCGTCCGGCGTGCGCGCCAGCACGGCCAGCACGCGCTCGCGCGCGGCGGCACGGTTGCCGCTGTCCTCGTCGATCCGCGCGAGCGCGAGCTGCGTATCGGCGTCGTCCGGCGTGTGCGCCACGACCGGCCCGAGCGCCTCGCGCGCGGCGCCGTAATGGCCCTGCGCGCGTTCGAGATCGGCGAGTTCGAGCGCGTAACGCTTGTCCGCCCGGCCGGCCGGGCTCGCGCGATCGAGCAGCATGCGCGCCCGTGCATAGTCCTGTCGCGCGATCGCATCGTCGGTCTGCCGCAGCACGAGCCGCAGCGACTGGTCCTCGAGCCGCGCCGTCTGCGCGGGCGTCAGCGCCGGGTCGCGGCGCAGCGTGTCGAGCCACGCGGCGAGCGCATCGTCGCGCCCGGCGCTGCCGAGCAGGTCGCCGTAGCGCAGCCGCACGTCCGCGTCGGCTTCGCGCGGATGCGCGGCGATCCAGTCGTGCAGCGGCGCGAGGCCGCGCTCGGGTTCGCCCGCGTCGATCCACTGCGCGCCGATCGCGGCGAGCATGTCGGGATCGTCCGGCGCGCTCGCCTGCGCGTGCGCGAGCGTGGCGGCGAATGCCGCGCGGTCGCCGCGGGCATGCGCGCCGCGCGCGTCGGCCAGCGCGCTTTCGGCATCGAGCTTGCGCGCCAGCGCGCGCATGCCGTCCGAACGGTGCGCATCGTCGATCGGCGCGAGCGCGGCCTGCGCGCCCGCGACATCGTCGAGCGAGTTGCGGTACAGCGCGCTCGCGTAGCGCATCTCGGGCGTGTCGCTCCGTGCAAGCCCGTCGTCCATCACCGTGCGGCCGAGCTGCGGCAGCCCCATGTCGCGATAGAGGCGCGCGAGCGCGAAGCGCGTCCACGGCGCGTCGGGCGCCGCGCGCACGGCCGCCTCGTAGCGTTGCGCGGCCGGCCCGCGTGCGCCCTTGTCGGCCAGCGCACGCGCCTCCTTCGCGAGCAGGTCGCCGCGCAGGCCGTCGAGCGCGCGGCGCTCGTCGGTGCCCGTCACGCGCCCTTGCAGCGCGTCGAGCAGCGGGCCGATCCGGTCCGCACGGCCGGTGTTTTCATACAGCGTGGCCGTGTCGCGCACGGCCGACAGGCTCGGCGAGCGTGCGGCCAGCAAGCCGCGCAGCAGCGGCTCCGCCTGCGCCCAGTCGCGCTGCGCGAGCAGCGCATCGGCGAGCTGCAGCTTCGCGTCCGGGTTGTCCGGCTGCATCGCGAGCGCCGCACGTGCGGCGCGTTCGGCATCCTTCGGGCGGCCCGCGCTGGCCGCTTCGCGGCCCTGGGCGAGCAGCCCCCAGAACTGCGCGGTACGCGCGAGGCCCAGCCATTTGCCGCGTTGGTCGGTCGCACGCGTCGCGGCCCGCGCGAACAGCGCGCGCGCTTCGTCGTGCCGCCCTTCGCGCAGACGCAGCAAGCCGAGCCCGCCCAGCGCATCGGCGTCGTCCGGGCGCGAGCGCGCGGCGCGCGCAAGCAGCGGATCGGCGGCGGCTAGGTCGCCGCGCGCAAGCGCCTGCAACCCGCGCTGCTGCGCGATGTAGTCGGGATCGCGTTCGAGCCGGCGCTGCGCATCGCGCTGCCGCTCGAGGCCGGCGGCGCGATCGCGGAATTCGGTGTCGTCCGGTGCGAGCGCGAGATAGGCCTGCAGCGCATCGAGATACGCCGGGTCGCTGCCGGCCGACTGCAGCACGCGCCGCCACAGCGCCATCGCTTCCGTATGGTCCGCGTCGGCGCGTTTCGCGAGCGACGCTGCGATCCGGTTCGCTTCCGCGCGCGTGTCGTCGCGCTGGTTCAACAGCCGCGCGAGCGCGACCGATGCGCTCGTGTCGCGCGGATCGGCGGCGACCGCGCGGCGCAGCGCGGCGATCGCCGGCGCGCGCCCGCCCGGCGCATTCGACACGATCTGGTAATACTCGGCGCCGAGCGCCCCCGCCGGCGCGCCGTTCGGAAACAGCGCGACGATCCGCCGGGCCGCCTCGTCGGCGCGGCCGCTGCGCGCGAGCAGCCGGATCTGCGCCATCTCGCCGCGCCCGCTCGTCGCGACGCGGTATTCGTCGGCCACCCGCCGCGTCGCAGGCGCATTCGGCGCCTGCGCCTGCAGCCGCGCCAGCGAGGCCTGCGCGCCTTTCGCGTCGCCGAGCCGCAGCAGCACGCGCACCTGTTCGGCCAGCAGCTCGGGATCGCCCGGCGCGATCAGCAGGCCCTTGCGCAGCGCATCGCGGGCGAGATCGTCGCGATGCTTGATGCCCCACATCCGCGCGGTATCGAGCTCGCGCCGCGCATCGGCCGCAGCCGAGGCCGCCGGTGCCGCGGGGTTCGCCATCGCCGCGCCCGACGCCACGCCCGGCGCCGCCGCGCACACCGACGACGCGAGCCACGCGAATCCCGCGACGTGAGGCACGGCGCACTTCAGCGGGCGGCGCACGAACGGCCTCCCCAGCGGGTGTCGAGCGTGCCGTCCGCCCCGAACCGGTAGCGGCCGTCGCGCCAGCCGAGGCCGAACAGCGTCAGCACGCTGGTGTAATAGCCGGGCGCCGATTGGCGCGCGAGCGTGTCGACGCGGGCTGCCTGCGCATCCGCGAGCGCGTGCTGGCCGCGTGCGTCGAGAAACGGCACGGCCGCCGCGGAGAATCCGCCGTTGCCGTCGTTCGGCCCCGCGACGCCCGTCGTCGTATCGACCCGCTCCGGCGGCGCGCCGTGCGCGGCGATATGGTCGGCGAACGGCGCGAAGCGCGCGAGCAGCGGCGCGGCGAGCGGATCGGCGCGGTCCAGCATGCCGGCCCACAAGTACACGCGGATCGCGTTGTAAGCGCTCTGCGCCTGCGTGTCCGGATCGGGCCCGAAACCCTTGCCCGCGCGATACAACGCCCAGTCGGGCGAGAAGCCCTTCGGCGCGGTGTCGAGCAGCACGCGTCCGGTGCTGGATGCCAGCGCGGCCCAGCGACGGTCGTCGGGCAGCCGCGCGCCGAGCGCGCGGATCACCTGCGGCGGCGAATAGCTCGGATTCACGCGCCATTGGCCGTTGGCCAGCTTGAACCCGGTCGGCCCCGGCAGCAGCGTGAGGCCGAGGCCCGGCACGGTCGCCGTCTCGGTGTCGAGCACGCGCTTCGCGAGCAGCGCGCCGCGCGCCGTATAGCTGCGCTCGTGCCACAGCCGTCCGGCCTCGACGAGCGCATACGCGATCCACAGGTCGGCGTCCGACGCCGCGTTCGCGTCGAGCACGCGCCACGCGCCGTCGGGCGCGCGGCCCCACAGCCACGCCGGCAGATGCGCGCTCAGGTCGCCCTGCGCGAGATTGTTCTCGGTCCATGCGAGGATCGTGTCGAACATGCGCCGGTCGTTCGCGACCAGCGCGAAGAAAAGTCCATACGCCTGCCCCTCCGATACCGTGCGCGAATCGGCCGAGCCGACATCGATCACGCGGCCGTCGGCCGAGACGAAATCGCGCTTGAACGCATCCCAGCGCGGCCACGCCGCGCCGCACCCCGCGCCCGCCGCATCGGCTGCACCGGCCCCCGCGGCGTGCGCGCGCGTGGCCATGCCAGCCGCCGCGCACGTCACCGCGACCGCCAGCGCGAGCGTCGCGCCGGCACGCCGCGCCGGCTGCGTTGCCCGTCGCTTCGTCATTGCCCGCGCCATCCGTTACATCCCCCGTCGACGCGCGGCGATTCGCTGCAGCACGCTGAACACGCCGAGCGCGAGCAGCAGCCCCGCGACGACACCGACCGCGCCGAGCACGACCGGATGCCGCGCCGCCTGCGTCCACACGCGCGCATACCACGGCACGAAGCCGACCACGTACGGCTCGCCAACCCGCAAGCTGTCGACCTGCCCCGGCCGCACCAGCGCGAGGTCGCCCTGCAACTGCGACACGAGCCCGGCGTTCTCGAACACGTCGAGCAGATCGCCGAGGCGCCGCTGGTCGGTCGCCGTCAGCGCGACGACGCTGCGGCCGCGGCTGCCCGGCAGCTCGAACCCGGCGAGCGCCGCGAGCGGGCCGGTCTGTTCGACGTGCGCGCCGCCGTCGGCGACGCCTACGCCGTTGCGCCAGCGCTCCTTCACCGTGAACGCGACGCGCGTCGCGCCCGCGCCACCCGCACCGCCCTGCTCGCCGATCGCGAGCGGCAGCGCCGCGCCCCAGTGCGCGAGCAGCGGCGACGCCGGCGAGCCGTCGATCACGAGCAGATCCTTATGCCCCGACAGCGCGGCGACGTCGCCGGGCCGCGCGACCTGCACGCGCAGCGCCGGAAAGCCGGTCCATTCGCCCATGTGGCCGAGCATCGTCAGGTAGGCCTCGAGCTCCTGCGGCGACGGCCGGTCGGGCATCACGACGGCCGTTTGCGACAGGTCCGCGAAGCGCGTGAACGGGAAGCCGCTGTTCGCGAAGAACGCGAGATTCGGCAATTGCGCGTAATGGACGAAGTGCGAGAAGTCGATCGTCGAATCGGGATCGATCGCCGCGCGCTGCGGCTCGGTGGCCGTGCTCGAACACAGGCCCGTCTTCTGCGAATCGAGCGTGAAGCGGAACTGCAGCTGATTGCCGCTGCCGACGCGGAACGCGGGAATGTCGACGTCGCTCGTCACGCGCCCTTCCGGCACCGCCAGCAGCGGCAGCTGCATGCGACCGTGCGCGTCCTCCGCATGAGCCGGCCCGAGCCGGTAAGACTTCACGAGCTGATCGTTGATCTCGACCGCGAGCGTCGAATTGTCCTGCACGGTCGGCGCCGTATAGCGGTAGCGCAGCGTGATCGGCACGCCCGCGCCGTTCCACGAATGCAGATCGGCCGGCACGCGCAGGTTCAGCCGGATCGCGTCGGGCGTCGTGCCGCGCACTTCCAGCTGGCGCGGGTCGTTCACGAGTTCGCGGAACGCGATCGGCCGATTCACCGGCAGCCAGCGCGGCGCGTCGTACGGCTTGCGCGGCGCGCCGAGATCGACGTGCGCGACCGTCGCCGCCGGTCCCGACAGCGCCGCGCGGCCGAGCACGAGCGTCGCGACCGCGTCGTCGACCTCGGCCGCCGTGCGGCCCGTGACGACCAGCAGCTTGCGGCCCGGCGCGGCCGGGTTGTCGGCGACCGCGAGCAGCGGGCCGCCCACCGGCGGCAGCGCGAGACCGGCCGGCAGCGTCGCGGCCGTGCCGACCACGACGGCCTGATCGTCGGCCGGCAGCGCGGCCGACACCGGGAAGCGCGCATGCCGGTAGTCGGCCAGCGCGCCGAACCACGACGCGAGCACGCCCGCGCTGCGCAGCGTCGCCGAATCGGGCGTGGCCGGCAGCACGAACGGCAGCCGCACGCGGCCGTTGTCGCGCCGGTCGAAGAACGGCGCGGGCAGCAGCGCGAGATCGTTCGGCAAGCGCACCGGCGATTCGTCGAGGATCAGCTCGCTCGTCGGGCTCACGTCCGCCCACAGCGCCGAGTTCGCCGGATCCTCGCAGTGGTCGAGCGTGTAGTGCGCGATCAGGCGCAGGCCGATCTGGTTGAAATCGGAAAAGTAGCGCGGATCGATCGGGATCTCCTGCGTCACCGTGCGGCCCGCGCGCGCGGCGTCGAACGGGACCGTCGCGATCACCTCGCCGTTCATCGACACCTTCAGGTGCGACAGCGGGAACACCAGCGACGGCGAATACGCGTAGGTCAGGCGCAACCGCGCGCCCGTGATCACGCGATCGAGCCGCACGCCGGCGTTGATCGTGCGAGCGTCGTCGGCGCCGCGCAGGCGGAGCGGATCGAACGCGCCGAGCGACGCGAACGGCACATGCACGGTCGTCGCCGGCAGGCCGGCGGCCGACGCGCTGGCCGCCGTCGGCGCCGCCGCGGGCACCGCGGCCGGCGCTGCATCGGGCGCCGCCGCGTGACCGGCAGCGACCGCCGAAGCGGCGGCGGGGGCGGCCGGCATCGGCGCGGCAGACAGCACGGCCGCGTGGAAAGCGCCGGTCATCGCGGCCGCCAGGACGAACAGCGACACGGCCGGCTTCATGCGCCGCTCCGCTGCGTCACGATCGTCCGGTCATCCTGCGCGTCGAAATCGACGCGCGCAAAGCAGCTATGCCCGTGAGTGCGCATCCCCTCTGCTTCCCCTCATATATGTTGCGCGTCGTGTAACGCGGATATGGCCTGATTGATTTATCGGAACGACGCGGCGGATTCTTCAATGATCCGTTCGTCGCGTGGCGAAGCGCCTGGCACCGGCGCCCGCCCATTCGTCACACTATCTCAAAAATAGAACGAAACTCACCGCGATTCGCGACTGAGAAGCGAAAAAACCTCAATTCGGTCGGAAATGTTGCGCAGGAAGCGTGAATGGCAAGAATTGCGCCGTTGCCCGTCGGACGGCCGGACCGGCATATTGCCGGCGCGGGACGGCTCGCCGGGCCTCGGCCGCGATCCTTGCAGACCGCGCGGAACACGCTGCCGCGGGCGGCGCGTATGCTACCGCAAGCACGCGCCGCGCGACGGATTTTCTTCGCGGAAAACTGACCTGGATCAAATCGTCGACCCCACCACCCTGTCCTCCGCGCATGGGCGAAGCACACGGCTTGCGCGGCAGGTCGGCAAATCGTTCCGATTCGACGGACATGCGCTGCGGCTCGGTGTCGGCATCGGCATCGGGATCGGGATCGCGACGCCGCCGGCCGACGGCACCGACATGAATGCGCTGATCGAGCGGGCGGATCGGGCGATGTACAAAGCCAAGCGAATGCGGTCGCGGCGCTCCGCGCCCGCATGACGCCTGGCACGCATCGCTAGCCGATCGGCCGCCCCGCGATCGCGATCCCGACGACGATCCACTGCACGACCGCGACGAGCACGGCAGCCCGGCACAGCCGGACCGCGCCGCGCACGCGCGCGTCGAGCGTGCGCCCCGCCTTCGCTGCGTCGATCCAGCCCAGATCGACGAGCGCGCGGTCGAGCGCCGCGAGCCCGTCGTCGACCGATGCATGACTTCCCGCCGCCCGCGCCAATGCGGCGAACAGCCGCCGATCGATCTCGATGCGCACCGCGTACCACAGCGCCGCGATCCCCGATCCCGTGCTGACGGCGGCCAGCAGCACGCGGGCGAGCGTCGCCGGCGGCCAGCCCGCCGCGATCCACCCGCCCGCGCCGGCCGCAGCCAGCGCGGCCGCGATCGCCCACACGCCCGCATCGAGCGCGCCGCGCGCGGCGGCAATCCTGAACGGAGCGCACGGATCGCGCATCACCCGTCCCCCCCGTCGCAACGGCGATCGATCCACTGCTGCAGCACGGCCACGCCCTCCTCCGACCACACCGCATGCGGCCGGACCGCGCGCACCGCGGCCAGCGCGTCGCGCGCATTCGTCAGCCCGCGCCGCGCCGCGAGCCAGGCAGCCGCGCACAGCACGCTGCGCCCGTAGCCGAGTGCGCAGCAGACCAGCACGTCGCGCCCTTCGCCATGCAGGCGTTCGAGCGCCGCGACGGCCCGCGCGAGCTGCGCCGCCGTCGGCGCGACGAGGTCGAGCTGCGGCACGCACGCATACACGAACGATGCATCGGCCGCGGCCCAGCGCGGCATCTCGGCGGTCAGGTCGACCAGCGCGGTGAAGCCGTGGCGCCGGATGTCGCGCGTCGTCGGCGTACGGCCGATCGACACGCGTTCGTCGATCCGCACCGGCGCCGGCTGCCGGAACGTCCACAACCGCGAATTGACGAACGCGCCGGCGATCGTCGGCGCGAGCAGCCAGCCGATGAAAACCGGAAACCGCCCGTGCGCATCTTTCTGAAACGCGCCGGGCGCGCCGCGCCGGTAGGCCCAGGCGACGCAGGCGAGCGCCAGCGCGACCCACCCTGCCGCCAGCGCCCAGCCAGGCGCGCGCGGCACGCACGCCAGCGCCGCGAGTGCGACCAGCGCGGCACCGCACGCATAGCGGCGCGCGAGCGCGCGACTGGCCGCGCACGGCGACGCGTCGGCGCCCGGCAATCGGCCAGTCGCATCGCGCAACGGAAACAAGAACAGCGCGAGGCAGCCGACGGCCGCCCCGGTCGGCACGTCGATCGCGTGATGCTGGTAGGTCGTCAGCACCGACACGCCGATCGCCGCGAACCACGAATGCAGCACGACGCGCGCGAACGTGCCGCGCAGGTGCTTCGCATAGACGGCCCACAGCACGACGAGCAAGCCGATATGCAGCGACGGCGCCTGGTTGAACGGTTTGTCGAAGCCCATCAGCAGCGTGAACAGCGCACCGGCCATGCCGCCCGCGTCGGGCCGTTCGAAGCCGAAGCGCAGTGGCCACGCGATGAAGCACGCGACCGACACCAGTTGCACGGTCAAGAGCCGCTTCACGTGATCGAGCAGATCGTCGCGGCGCGTCCAGAAGAAGAACGACAGCGCATACAGCAGGTCGATCGACCAGTACGGCACGATCGTCCACGGCACGAACGGGATCGCATGCTCCCAGCCGAACGCGAACGTCGGCACCGCGGCGCGGCGGGCGGCTAGCCAGTTCGCGAAGCCGTACGTCGAGAAGAATACGGCGCCCATCGGCGCGAGCCAGCCGACGCGCAGCGCAAACGACGCGTCGCGCGCGCCGGCCGCCGGCTCGGCCAGCCCGCTCCCCGCGCCAGCGCCGCCGCCGAGCGCGCTCATGACGCGTCGACCCGCTGCGCGAGGCTGACCGTGAAGATTCCCATCTCGTCGATCCGCTGGTCGAGCTTGCGGAAGCCCGCCCGCGCGACGAGCTCGTCCATTTCGGCCTGCGAACGGCGGCGCATCACCCAGGTCGACTCGCCGCGGTGATTGTTCAGCACGCGCGCGATGAATTCGAGCTGCGGATGCCACGGCTGCCCCGTATAGACGAGATAGCCGCCTGGCGGCACGGCCTGCGCGAGCCCGCGCAGCGAGCGCTCGATCAGCGCGTTCTCGCCGAACAGCTCGTACAGCCCCGACACGATCGCCAACGTCGGCCGCGGCTCGAGCGTCGCGAGCGACGCCTCGTCGAATGCGTCGCCGCGCTCGAAGCGTGCGATCGGCTCGAGGCCGCGCTGCGCGATCAGCACGCGCCCGGCCTCGACGTTCGGCGGGCTGTAGTCGCGCAGCGTGATGTCGTCGGGCGCCGCGCCGTCGCGCTCGGCGGCCATCGCGATCGCGTCGAGCACGTAGCGCCCGTGGCCGGCCGCGATGTCCACGATCCGCACCGGCGAGCCGTGCCCGCGCAGGCGGCCGATCGCCGCGCCGATCAATTCCTGCAGATGCACCTTGCGCTGGCGGATGCCGACCCAGCCCGGCGAATCGAGATACGTGCGGTCGATCAGCGCGCCGACGCCGAGTCGCCCCTGCGCGCGATTGCGGTACACGTAGTCGAGCGTCGAACCCGAATCGAAGCCGAGCCGCAGCCCGAGCGCGATGCCGTCCGACAGCGCGCCGCCGGCTTTCAGGCCGGCGCGCGCGAGGGCCCAGTACGCACGGGCGAACACGTTGGCCGGCGGCCGGACGAGCGCCGCGTATTCGTCGTGGAACGCGCCACGCCGGTCCGCATCGGCGAGCGACACGCGCGGGCTCGGCGCATCGAACTCGCGCAGCACGAACGCACGCAGCGGCGCGAGCGCCTGCGCACGGTCGCGCTCGCCGAGCGTGTCGTGATAGAAGCCCGGCAGCACGATGCGCTCCTTGCGCGCCGAGCCGAGCCGTTCGAAGAAGCGGTCCTGCGGGCCGCGATGCACGACCCAGTCGGCGCCCGAGATCAGCAATTGCGTCGGCACGGTGATCGCGGCCGCGTCGGCGACGATCCGCTGCGCGGTATCGTGCAGGTCGAGCAGCATGTTGACCGCGATCGGCCGCGTGATCAGCGGATCGGACGCGTAGCTCGCGATCCGTTCGGGATCGTGCGTGAGGAATTTCGGCTTCACGTAGCTGTTCACGTAAAACAGCCCGCGCAGCTTGTGCATCAGCCGCAGCCCCGGTCGCGCGAACGGCACGTAGAGCTTGATGTGGAACGCCGGCGACGCGACGACGAGCGCGCGGATCGGCGGCGCATAGTCGTGCGCCCAGGTCGCCGCGAGCACCGCGCCGACGCTCTGGCCGACCACGGCCATCTCCTCGATCGCGATGCCGTGCGTGTCGCGGATATGCTCGACGAAGGTCTGCAGGTCGCGCACCGACGCAGCCGCACTCGGACTGTAGCCGCGCGCGCCCGGCGAGCGGCCGTGGCCGCGTGCGTCCCACGCGAAAAAAGCGAAATCCGGCAGGTCGAGCTCGTCGACGAGGTGCGCGACGCGCGCCGAATGTTCGTGCCCGCGATGCAGCAGCACGATGGCGCCGCGGCAGCGTGCGCCCGTCGCGGGCCAGTGCCGATAGAACAGCGTTTCGCCGTCGTGCGTGACGAAGTCGGCCTCACGGGCCGTGCGTGTGCTCATGCGATCTCTCTCGTTTCGTTGTTCGAATCGTGTGGCGCCGCCCTCCGGCGCCCGGCCCGTCAGCCGCCCGCTTCGGCAATGCCCGCCTGGACGCGCCGCACCGCCGTCACGATCGACAGCACGATCAGCAGCCGCCACAGCCACGCGGCGACACTGCCGACCGGCAAACCGAAGCCGATCCACAGCGCGAACGCGCCGAGGGCCAGCGCCCGGTCGCTCTTGCCGAACGGGCCGTCGTAGCGGCGCGTCGCGCCGACGAGCGGGCCGATCAGCCCCGCGCATTCGACGATCACCGCTGTCAGCGCGAACAGCCAGACGTCCGCCGGCGCAAACGCGGGAATGGCGAGGAACGGCAGTACGAGCGCGACATCGGACACGATGTCGCCCAGCTCGTTCAGGTACGCGCCGAGCGTGCTCTTCTGCCCGTGCTCGCGCGCGAGCATCCCGTCGATCGCATTGAGCGCCATCCGCGCGAACAGCCACAACGGAATCAGCAGGAACAGCACGCGGGCGAACACGCCGAGCCCCGCGAGCGCGCCGACGACGATCGAGCCGCCGGCCGCGAACAGCGTGACCTGGTTGGCGGTGACGCCGCGTTCGGCGAGCGAATTCGCGAACGGGCGCAGACGGTCCTGGAATTTGGGTTTGAGTGCGTAGAGGCTCATCGTTTCGTATTCGTATTATTCGCGCGGCACGATCGGATACGTTTCCCGCCGCCATGCCCCGGGCGGCGAAACGGCCGTCGCCGGCCTGGATTGAACGGCCCTCATCGTCGCCGAGCGGCCTCGCTGCGTCAAGCATGCGGCCCGGGCCCCCGGCGGCGCCAATCTGGCGTTTTTCGTCGAAACTCGCGATAATCCGCTGGCCCGATCGCAGCGAGATCGATTCGAACTGCAAACGGGCACTCGTGCAACAGCCGATTATCACGCCGCCGACCGGCGCATTCGCCGCGATGCAACAGCGTGCAACGGCGAATCGTCCGATTATCGCGGACCTGCGACAGGCAGCCACGAACTTGAAAAAATCTAAACGAGAGCGATCCGGCGCGCATCCTGCCGCGCCGACATTCCGGGGTTCCGTCCGCCGCGCGTGCGCAGCGGGCCGGGCATGCATGCAGGAGCCGGCGCGCCGATGAACATTCTCAACGTCTGGCAGCGCGACTTCCTGCTGTCCATCGTGCGGCTCGTCGCCGGCGCGTATCCCGTCTGGCATCAGGCGCCGCCGTCGCCGACGCAGAAGATCTATTTCTCGAACCATACGAGCCACATCGACACGCTCGCGATCCTCGCCGCGCTGCCGCGCGACGTGCGTGCAGTCGTGCGGCCGGTCGCCGCGCGCGACTACTGGGACAGCAGCAACCTGAAGCGCCACATCGCGCAGAAGCTGCTGAACGTCGTGCTGATCGACCGTCATCGCGAAAGCGGCGGTGATCCACTCGACCCGGTGCGCGATGCGCTGCGGCAGGGTCACTCGATCATCATCTTCCCGGAAGGCACGCGCGGCGCCGACGTGCTGCCGCAGCCGTTCAAGAGCGGGCTGTTCCATCTCGCAACGGAGTTCCCGGACGTCGCGCTCGCGCCCGTCTATCTGGAGAACCTGCAGCGCATCATGCCGAAGGGTGCGATCTGGCCCGTGCCGCTGATCTGCAAGGTGCATTTCGGCGCGAACGAAGCGCTCGGCGCTCAGGAAGACAAGCCGACGTTCCTCGCCCGCATGCGCGACGCGGTCATCGCGCTCGCGCCGCCGCAGCGGCCGGCCGGCTGAACGCGGCGCCCCCTCCTCCCTTTTCCGGATATCAACCATGCGAACCCTCTTCTGGGAACTGGTCGCGGGCGTCACGGGCGTGCTCGTCGTCGCGACAGTGATCGGCGCGATCCTCGGCGCGCGCAGCGGCGGCACGAGCGCGACCATCGTCAACCTGAACCAGCGCATCCGCGCATGGTGGGCGATGATCGCGATCATGGCCATCGCGATCGGCCTCGGCAACAACGTCACGTATCTGGTGTTCGCGCTGCTGTCGTACCTGACGCTGCGCGAATTCATCACGCTCACGCCGACCACGGCGAGCGACCATACGACGCTCTTCATCGCGTTCTTCGTCGCGATCCCCGTGCAGTACCTGCTGCTCGGGATCAACTGGTACGGGATGTACTCGATCTTCGTGCCCGTGCACCTGTTCTTCGCGATGTCGCTCGTATCGGCGCTCACGCAGGACACGCGCGAATTCCTGAGCCGCAACGCGAAGATCAACTGGGCGTTGATGGTGTGCGTGTACGGGCTGAGCCACGCGCCGGCCGTGCTGATCCTCGACATTCCGCACTACGCGGGGCAGAACGCGCTCCTGCTGTTCTTCTTCCTGTTCGTCGTGCAGATCAGCGACGTGCTGCAGTACGTGGTCGGCAAACTGTTCGGACGCCGCAAGATCGCGCCGCAGTTGTCGCCGTCGAAGACGATCGAGGGTTTCGTCGGCGGCGGCCTGCTGGCCACGCTGTGCGGCGCGTCGCTGTATCGCGTGACGCCGTTCGGCTTCGGCGCGGCGTTCGGGATCTCGCTCGCGATCGTGATCGCCGGCTTCGTCGGCGGGCTCGTGCTGTCGGCCGTCAAGCGCTCGCTCGGCACGAAGGACTGGGGCTCGATGATCGCCGGCCACGGCGGCATGCTCGATCGCGTCGATTCGATCTGCTTCGCCGCGCCGGTGTTCTTTCACCTCGTGCGCTACCTGTACGTGTGATGCGCGGGCGGCGTAACGCCGCCCGTTCCGGCGCGCGACGACTCAGTATCCGTCGCGCAGCGCCTTCGGCACGACTTGACGCCCGCACGCGGCGTCGAACTTCACCGTGTAGTGCGTATGAATGGTCTTGTCGCCGCGCGTGCCCGATTCCGTGAGCGCCCGGCCCCGTCCCGGCACTACGCCAGCGTTACGCCGGATCCGGCACCTCGATCGCGAGCAGCGCCGAACTGATCGACTTGCCGTGCGCATCGAGCGCGAGCGAGCGCGTCACCCCACCGCCGAGCGCATCGCGCAGCACGAAGTTGAACGCGCCGAGCACCGGCAACTCGTAGCGCACGACGTCGCCGTGGACGATGCCCGCAAGCCATCCCTTGACCGCCTCCGCATCCAGATGCGTGCGCAGATGATCGTAATGACGCGGATCGCGGCAGATGACCGACACGTTCAGCGTATTGCCCTTGTCGCCGGTGCGCGCATGCGCGAGTTCACGCAGTTGCATCAGGCCTCCACGAATGAAAACGACGGCGTCACGGCCGCGCGCGGCAGCAGCACCGATTGCACGGCGATCACCTCGCGCGTCGACTTGAACGCGCCGCCGCCGCCGGCCGGCCCGTTCGTATAGAGCGTCTCGACTTCGTTGCCGATCCGCGCGGCTTCGGCGGCGTTCGCCGCCCGGCCGGCCACCCGCACGCGCACCTCGGCCGGCTCGCCGCGCGCGGCCGGCGTCGCGTCGCCATACAGCGCATCGACGCCGATCAGGTCGAAGCGCAATTCGCTCGCCGCGACGCCGGTCAGCGCGAGCCGCTCGCGAACGATGTCGAGTGCAAGACGCGCACGGGCGAGCGCGCCCGGGCCGCCGTACGAGATCTGGCCTTCGCCGATCCAGCCGTCGACATACGCGACCGACACCTTCAGCGTATCGGGCCGCGCGGTGCCGCGCCCGCCCGTCACGCGCACGCGATCGGCCGCTTCCTCGGCGACTGCCACGCGCGTGAAATCGGCCACGACGTCGGGCTGCAGATATCGCGACGGGTCGTGAATCTCGTAGAGCAGTTGTTCCTTGCAGGTCGCCGCGCTCACGCGGCCGCCCGCATGCGGCACCTTCGTGATCACGACCGAGCCGTCGGCCGCGACCTCGCCGATCGGGAAGCCGAGCCGCGCGAGATTCGGCACGTCCTTGTAGCCAGGATCGGCGAAATAGCCGCCCGTCACCTGCCCCGCGCATTCGAGCAGATGGCCGACGACGGTCGCCTGGCCGAGCGTGTCCCAGTCGTCCATCCGCCAGCCGAACGCATGGATCAGCGGCGCGGCGAACAGCGACGGGTCGGCGACGCGGCCGGTCAGCACGACGTCCGCGCCGGCCGCGAGCGCATCGACGATCGGCGCGGCGCCGAGATACGCGTTCGCGGACACGATGCGGTCGCGATACGCGGCGACTTCATCGCCCGATTCCTCGAAACGGAACGCGCCGCGCAGCACGACGTCGAGCACGTCGTCGCCTTCGACCGCCGCGACTGTCAGTCCCGCGATGCCGAGCGACTGCGCGATCTGCGCGGTACGCCGTGCGGCCGCGCACGGGTTCGCCGCACCCATGTTCGATACGATCCGCACGCGCCTGGCCGCCGCGACCGGCAGCACCGCCTGCATCCGCGCGTCGAGCAGCGGATCGTAGCCAAGCGCGGGATCGTTGCGGCGCGCCTGCTGCGCGATCGCGATCGTGCGCTCGGCCAGGCACTCGAACACCAGATAGTCGAGCTGCCCGTGTTCGGCCAGTTCGACCGCGGGCTCGATCCGATCGCCCGAGTAGCCGGCGCCCGCGCCGATTCGCACGCGTCGTTCAGTTTGCATGGCTGTCATGTCCGTACCGTCGTCCGGCGAAATGCGCCGCCGGGAAGAATCAAAAGATGCCGAGCGCGACGCTGGCGATCGTCATCACGATCGACGCGCCGAACAGCAGCGGAAACGTGAATTTCTGGTGCTCGGCCAGCTCGATCCCGCACAGGCCCACGACGAGGAACGTCGCGGGCGTGAGCGGGCTGACCGGGAACCCCGTCGTCATCTGGCCGAGCAGCGCCGCCTGCCCGACCTGCACGGCCGGCACGCCGAGCTGGCCGGCCACTTCCGCGATCACCGGCAACACGCCGAAGTAGAACGAATCGGGATCGAACAGCATGCTGAGCGGCATCGACGCGAGACCGAGCGCCACCGGGATATGGCCCGCCATCGACGGCGGCACGAAGCCGACCGCCGCCTGCGCCATCGCCTTCAGCATCCCGCTGCCCTGCATGATCCCGGTGAACACGCCGGCCGCGAGCAGGATGCCGGCCATCATCAGCGCAGCGCGCGCATGCGCGTCGATGCGCTTTCGCTGCATGTCGACGTCGGGGTAATTCACCATCAGCGCGATGCAGAGCCCGACCATGAACATGATCGCGGGCGGAATCTTCTCGCCCATCACGACCATCGTGCCGAGCACGACGAACGTCAGCACGAGGTTGAACCAGAACAGGTGCGGCCGGCGCAGCGCCTGCTCGTCGGCGGTCAGCTCGCGTTTGGGCAACGGAATCGACGCATCGTTGCGCGACAGCCCGAGCCGTTTCTCCTCGCGCCGCCCGAGCCAGTACGCGACGCCGAACACGAACACGAGCCCGATCGCCTGCACCGGAATCAGCGGATTGAACAGCGCCGACACCGGCAGGTGCAGCGACGCGGACGCGCGAATCATCGGCCCGGTCCACGGCAGGAAGTTGATGCCCGCGGCCATCGACACGGCGGCGGCCAGCACGCGCCGGTCCATCTTCAATCGGTCGTACAGCGGCAGCACGGCAGGAATCGTCACGAGAAAGCAGACGGCACCCGAGCCGTCGAGGTGGATCAGCAGCGCGAGCAGCGTCGTGCCCATCACGATGCGCGTCGGCCGCGTGCCGACCGCGCCGAGGATCCGGTCGATGATCGGATCGAGCGTGCCGGCGTCGGTGATCGTCCCGAAATACAGGATCGCGAACACGAACATCCCGACGACGGGCGCGAGCCCCTTCAGCCCGTCGATGACGAATTTGCTGGTGTGCAGCCCGAAGCCGCCGAGCAGCGACGCGGCGATCGGCACGACGATCAGCGCGACGAGCGGCGACATCCGCTTCGACAGAATCGCGGCCAGCAGCACGACGATCGTGCCCAGCCCGAGTAACGGCAGCATCGGTGTCTCCTACCTTGTCTTTTGTTGGAGACGAGCGTAAGGTCGGCGCAGCGATAGCACAATTGAAATGATTTGATCGCAGCAATCACGAACCGTTATGGATCTGAATCTTCGCGACATTCGCGCGTTCGTCACCGTCGCGCACGCCGGCAACTTCACGCGCGCCGCCGCGCGGCTGCATCTGTCGCAGCCGGCGCTGACGGTGCAGATTCGCCGGCTCGAGGACATCGTCGGCGCGCGCCTGTTCGACCGCAACAGCCGCAGCGTCGCCCTCACGCAGACCGGGCGCGAGTTACTGCCGCTGTTGCAGCGCTCGCTCGACGACATGGAGCGCGTGCTGCGCGATGCGCGCGCGCTCGGCGAAGGCACGAGCGGCACGGTGCGGCTCGCTTGCCTGCCGACCTTCGCGTCCAGCGTGCTGCCGGAGCTGATCCAGTCGTTCCGGCGCGACGTGCCGCGCGCGGGCTTCGAGATCCGCGACGGCGTCGCGAGCCTCGTCACCGCGCTGGTGCGCAACGAGGAAGCCGATCTCGGGCTGACCGGCGGCGACACGTTCGATGCGACGCTGGAGGTGCTGTACGCGGGCGCCGACCGGCTCGTCGCCGTATGCCCGAAGGATCATCCGCTCGCGCGCAAGCGCCGCGTGAGCACCGCCGACGTCGCCGGCGTGCCGCTCGTGCTCACCGCGCAGGGCACGAGCGTGCGCAGCGTCGTCGATGCTGCGCTGAAAGCGGCCGGCTGCACGCCCGATATCGCATGCGAGCCCACCTACATGATGACGGCCGTCGCGATGGTGCGCGGCGGCCTCGGCGTGACGATCCTGCCCGCGACCGCACGGGAGGTGCGCGCCGAGCCCGACCTGGTCGCGAAGCCGATCGACGATCGCGCGTTCGTACGGCCGATCGCGCTCGTCGTGAAGCGCGGGCGCACGCTGCCGCGCGTCGCGCAGGCGTTCGCCGACCTCATGCTCGCGGAATTGAAAAAGCGCGCATGAAGCGCGCCCGATCCGCGACAGTGCGTCCGGCGCTTACTGCGCGTCCGGATCGACGTGCAGCGATTCGCCGATCGCATAGAAATTGCCGCCCGCGATGTAGTGCAGGCTGCGCAGCGCGGGGTCGGCCGATTCGAAATACCAGTGGCCGTCGCGGAACACGCGCGTGTCGGACCATGCGCCGACCACCTCGCCGATGAACAGATCGTAGGTCTGCTGATTGTGCGGCTCCGGAATCAACCGGCACACGAGCCATCCCGAGCAGCCGGCGACGAACGGCAGGTCGTGACCTTCGACGTCGAACAGCGTGACGCCCGCTTCGCGCAGCTTGTCGGGCCGCTGCGCGAGGCTGTGGCTGCCGACCGCATGCGTGAGCTGCAGTTGCGCGGCCGTCGGCACCTGAATCACGAACGTGCCGCTGCGCTCGACGAGTTCGCGCGTCTTCGCGGACTTGTCGAGCACGACGGTCAGCTTCGGCGGCAGGAAATCGAGCGCGCACGCCCAGGCGGCGGCCATCACGTTGTCGACGCCTTCGTGGCGGGCCGACACGAGCACGGTCGGGCCGTGATTGAGGAGACGGTAGGCTTTCTTCAGCTCCACCGGAGCGATGTGACTGTCCATACGGGTTCCTTGGAGAACGGCGCGCACGGACGGATGCCGTGCGGCGCGGCGCCGGCCGTCGCACCTGCGCGCGCTCGGGCCGCCGGCTGCATTCTCTCATCCGATTTCGATCGGCGCCGCGCCGCTGCCGGTTACTTCGCGAACAATTGGCCGATGTCGCGGAACGCCTTGAATTCGAGCGCATTGCCGCACGGATCGAACAGGAACATCGTCGCTTGTTCGCCGACCTGCCCCTGGAACCGTACATACGGCTCGATCGCGAACGTCACGCCGAACGTGCGCAAGCGTTCGGCCAGCGCTTCCCAGCTCGCCCAGTCGAGCACGATCCCGAAATGCGGCACCGGCACGTCGTGACCGTCGACCGCATTCGTATGCGCGCCTTCCTGAGATGCGGTTTTCGGATGCTCGTGGATCACGAGCTGATGCCCGTAAAAGTCGAAGTCGACCCACTGTGCACTCGAGCGCCCCTCCGCGAGCCCAAATACGCGACCGTAGAAATCGCGTGCGGCCGGCAGGTCGTAGACCGGAATCGCCAGGTGAAACGGGGAAAGACTCATGATGGCCTCGTGAAGAAATGCTCGCGTGGCGCGAGGACCGCACCATGTTAGACAAGGCCGAGCAAAAATTAAATCAATATATAATTTTGCGATTCACAAACGGAATCGATGAATGATCCGCGAGCTGAAAACCCTCGTCGCCGTCGCCCGGGAAGGCACCTTTGCCGCGGCCGGCAATCGTATCGGACTCACGCAAGCGGCCGTGAGCGCGCAGATGCAGCGTCTCGAAGCCGAACTCGGCTTCGCGCTGTTCGATCGGCAAGGGCGATCGGCGCGGCTCAACGAGCGGGGCCATCACGTGCTCGACCAGGCGCAGGCGCTGATCGGCCTGTACGAGAACCTGAGCTCGACCGCGCCCGGCTCGCCGGCCGCCGTGCGCGTGACCATCGGCGCGATCGCATCGGTGCAGAGCGCGCTGCTGCCTGCCGCGCTGGCCGAGTTTCATCGCCTGCATCCCGCGTGCCGGACACGCGTGATACCCGGGCTGTCGATCGAGCTGGTCAACCGGGTCGATGCGGGCGAAATCGACATGGCCGCGATCATCCGGCCGCCGTTCGCGCTGCAGAGCGACCTGCACTGGACGACGCTCGCGCAGGAGCCGTTCCGGCTGATCGTGCCGCGCGGCGTGAAAGGCAAGGACTGGGCCGCCCTGCTCGCGCGCGAGCCGTTCGTGCGCTACGACCGCGGGTCGTTCGGCGGCCGTCAGGTCGACCGCTTTCTGCGCAAGATGCACATCGCGGTGCGCGACACCTGCGAACTCGACGAGCTCGACGCGATCGTCAAGCTGGTCGAAAACGGCGTCGGCGTCGCGATCGTGCCGCAGACCGCCGGTTATCGCCGCTGGCCGGCCGGCGTGCGCGCGATCGACCTCGGGCATCACACGTTTCACCGCGACATCGGGCTCGTGCATCGCGCACGGCGCACGATGTCGGAACCCGCGCAGACGCTGGCGCAACTCATCGACGCAGCGTCGCGGCGGCGCCCGTTGCCGGCCGCGTGATCGACGCGTGGCGGCTCAGCGCCGCCCGGCCGCCCAATCCACCGCCGCGTCGAACAGCGCGATGCCGGCCGGCGACAGGTTCGTGAACGTGTCGTTGTCGAGGAAGAACATCACGCGGCGCGCCGGCGCGAGCGTTTCGTAGTCCATCGTCGCGCCCTTCTCGTATGCAAAGATCGCGGCCTTGTCGGGTTGCCCGTACACGGTCGCGATCGTGATCGCGCCGAGCCCCGGCTTGCCCCAGCTCATCGGCGCCTGCTTGCCGTACGCGTTCGTCGCGCCGGCCGGCAGCCCGGCCGCCATCGGATGCGGCGCATTGACGAGCCACAGGTAGCGCTCCTTGCCCGTTTCGCCGAAGTCGACGTCGTGCCGCTTGCCCGTCATCGCGAGATCGTCGAGCAGGTCGTTTTCCCACGTCACGAGCGGCTTGTCGAGCGTGCGCCAGCCGGGCCGCACGTTCTTCGACGATACCGTCGACGAGATCACCACCAGATCGGCGTCGCGCGCCGCATCGGGCGTGGCCGCCTCGTCGATCAGGCGCACCGCGTAGCCGCGTTCGCCGAGATGCTGGCCGATGCGTTCGTCGACCTTCAGGTTCGGGCCGTGCAACTGCACGAGCATCGCGACGCGCGTGACGGGCTGCGGCGCATCGGCGGCGAATGCGGGTGCCGACGCGCCCGCGCCGACGCCGACGCCCACGGACAGCGCAAGCACCGCACCGACGATCGTGCGCAACAAGCGGCGGCGCGCGCCGGTCTTCGTCTTCAGATTCATCTGGATTCCTGTCGAAGCCGCGCGCCGGCGTAACGGCCGCGGCGATTGTATGGTCGGACCTGCAGCGTGGTCAGCCGCGCAGCCACACGTGGCGGCCGGCATGGAGGGCGTCGATTTCTCGATGGAGGGACAGTTTGTCAGCGGACATGGCCGGGTTCCGGGGTGCGCAGGCGTCAACCATTTTGTAAATGAGAATGATTATTATATACAAAACGAGATGGTGACCGCGGTTTCGGTACGCGAGCGACGCTGACGCAGCGACGGATGGCGAAGTCGATACCGCCGCCGGATGCGAATCGCGCGCGGTTATCACATTCGTTCCGGGCCGGCCAATTCGATTCGTTAAATAATGATTTGACGGATCGATAACAATATCGCGCCTGCGGGCATTCACCCGAATATCGCGCCGAATTATCACACCCCGCGCAAAACGCAATGGAAAAATCGAGAAACGGCAATCCATTGATACACACCGCTCAATAATCCAAATCCCTCAAAAGTGAGTTTCCGGGAATGTGCCTGTCGGCATCAGGCCACAACGAAGAATTTCATTTTTGCCGTTTTATTGCGGCTCTGTAGTCTCCTGCCATTCCGAATCACGAACCCACCATGCGCAAGGAGATGAAAATGAAACGCACGACCCTCTCGCTGATTTCGTTCGCGTCGATCACGGCGATGCCCGTCGCGCATGCGCAGTCGAGCGTCACGCTGTATGGCGTGATCGACACGTCGCTCACCTATGTGAACCATGCGCAAGGCAAGGACAACGCGTGGATGCTCGGCAACAGCAGCGCGGGCAATCTGGCCGGCAGCCGCTGGGGCGTGAAAGGCACCGAGGATCTCGGCGGCGGGCTGAAGGCGCTGTTCCAGTTGGAGAACGGCTTCGACCCGAGCAACGGCCGGCAGGGCCAGGGCGGCCGTCTCTTCGGCCGGCAAGCCTTCGTCGGCCTGACGAGCGACCGCTACGGCACGCTCACGTTCGGCCGCCAGTACGATCCGCTCGTCGATCTCGTGCAGGGCATCACCGCCGACAACTACCTCGGCAGCGTGTTCGCGACGCCGGGCGACGTCGACAACTACGACAACAGCTTTCGCGTCGACAATGCGGTGAAGTACACGTCGGCCGTCTATGCGGGCCTGCAGTTCTCGGCGATGTATTCGTTCGGCGGCATCGCCGGCAGCACCGGCGCCGCGCAATCGTACTCGGCTGCCGTGTCGTACAACAACGGGCCGTTCAGCGTCGCGGGCGGCTACTTCCACGCGACCAACAGCCCCGCGTCGAACGGCTTGCGCAACGGCTGGACCAGTTCGTCGGACGGCACGTTCGACGGCCCGATCAACAGCGGCTATGCCAGCGCGCACTCGCTCGGCATCGCCCGCATCGCGGGCCAGTACGTCGCCGGCCCGTTCACGTTCGGCCTCGGCTACAGCAACGCGCAGTACCGCCGCGACGCAAGTTCGGTGTTCGGCTCGAACGAGCACTACAACACGGGGCAAGGTTTCGTGAACTACCAGGCGACGAATGCGCTGCTCGTCGGCGTCGGCTACAGCTACACGCGCTCGGGCGGCGACACGTCGGCGACCTATCACCAGGTATCGGCCGGCGCCGACTACAGCCTGTCGAAGCGCACCGACGTCTACCTGACCGCCGCGTACCAGCACGCGAGCGGCCAGACCGGCGACGGCAACGGCGGCTCGATGGCCGCGCAGGCATCGATCGGATCGTACGGTTATGCGGGCACGAGCTCGCAGACGATGGTCAACCTCGGCCTGCGTCACCGCTTCTGACGGCATGCTCGAGACGGCCGGCTACGCGCGGCGTGGCCGGCGCCTTCGCATCGCGCACACGGCGGCTTCGGCCGCCGTTTTTCATGCCGCTTTCCTTCGCCTCGGCAACGGCTGTTGGACGATTTCCCCTTTTCGCTCCGTTCATCGCCAGTTTCATCGCGCAACTGACGTAATACGTCAGGATCCAGTCGCTGCCGTTGTAATCGCATGCGCGCAAATGCCAGCCATTTTTACCGATCGGCCATCGTCTCGACCCGTGATCCGGCGCGATAAAAATGCGCGGCGCACGCGTGGACAAATGCAAAGGAAAGTTTGACGCGAGCCATTTGCCCGCTTGCTATGGCACACTTCGCGTCTGCGTAATTTCCTTGCACCGGGCGGCCGGATTCCGCCCCATCCTGCCATGCCGCGTCATATCACTCGCCCGCTCAGCCGCGACACGCTGACAGTCGCCTCGACGATCGCGCTCTCGTGCGCGCTCTGCGGCGTCGCGCGGGCCGATTGCCTGGACGACGCGGCCGCGTTCCAGCACGTGAGCGTCAGCCTGATGCGCGGCATCGCGCAGGTCGAATCGGGGATGAATCCGAACGCGGTGAACACGAATACCAACGGCACGGTCGACATCGGGCTGATGCAGATCAACAGCACGTGGCTGCCGACGCTCGCGCGCGAAGGCATCACGCGGGAAAGCCTGTTCGATGCGTGCACGAACGCGTACGTCGGCGCGTGGATCCTGTCGCAGAACATCCGCCAGCTTGGCCCCAACTGGAACGCGATCGGCGCGTACAACTCCGCGTCGCCCGACAAGCGCCTCGCGTACGCGCGCAAGGTCTATGATGCAATCCGGACCATGCCGGATTCGCCGGATACTCCCATGCCCATCCTTCCACCGTCCTTCACGCCGCCGCAACAGGCGCAGACGTACAACCCGTTCGCAAGCCTGAGCGTGTCGGCGCCGCCCGTCACGCGTGCACGGTCGATATCGCCGGCCGCGCCGCCTCCGCCGCCGCAGGGCGGCCCCGCCGGGCCTGCCGGTACGTACAACTTCGGATGGACGGTGACCGGCGCCGACCAGGCCAAGCCGACCCAGGTGTTCGACGACGGCGCGCGGATCTACGTGCAGTTCAGCGACATGAAGCACGTACCGGCGATCTTCACCGAAACGTCGTCGGGACGCGTGCTGATGTCGTGGGAGCTGCAATTCCCGTATGCCGTTCTGACACGTCCCGCGCAAACGTTGATCTTCCAGCTCGGGCCGTTCGAAGCGCGCGCGCAGCGGGGTGCGGCAGGGATGACCGCTCAGGGCGGGGCTGGAACGGGAACGCAGCGTTCGGGCGCGACGACGGCAACGGCTGCAGCCACTGCGCCGGCGGCGAAACAACAGGCCGCGAATGCATCGACCAAGCGCACGGCGTCGGCCGACGCACTGTGGTATCTGAATACGCCGTCGACGTCGGGATCGGCATCGACAGCGAGCACGGCGAATGGCGCGCCCGCGTCGGCGCCATCGAACATGCCGGCCACGTGGCCCACCGCGGTAACGTCGAATACGCCGCCGCCGGCGATGCCCCAGGCGCCGGCTGCTGCAACGCCGGCTACGCGCGTCAGCACTGACGCGCTCTGGTATATCTCGAAGTAACGTACGGGCCGGTTGCGTCTCGGCAATCGGCGTGAGTCGGCAAGCGGCAGACTATCGAACGACCGTCGTGCCGGACGGTGCCGATACGGTCGATACCAGCGACTGGTACACGTCCGCGACTCGGTCCAGGAACGACTTGTCGGGTGCGGTCGCGATTTTCTGCATTGCCCGCGTGTTCATGTAGTTCTTGATCGACACGAGGTGGCTCCACACCGCCTCGACATCGCTCTCGGCCATGCTGTCGTGCACGTGCTTCACGAACAGCGGATACATCGCCTCGACCTGAGGCAGGCGTTCGCCCGGATTATTCCAGAGCCAGAACAGCGCTTGCGCCTGCGGATCGGTGTTGAATATCGACGGTGGCAGTTCGCCGCCGAGCTGCTTCATTGCCTGCTTGCCATCGAACCCGTATCCCGGGCGCGTACCGTGCTGCTTCTGGTAATCGATCTCGCGCACCAGCTTCTCGTAACGTCCGTACGCCAGCGGATTGGCCGCACCGCCGAGCCAGCCCGGCTTGCGCTGTGCCGCGGCCGTGCGATTCTCGGCCTGGTCGTACCACATGCGCAGCCACTGGATATATACGACCATGTGGCCCTTGAGTTCGCCCTGGATGTCCTTCGGCAGATCGGTCACGACGATCGGGCGCGGCGGCGCGGGATCGGGCACGCGGCAACCGTCCGTCATGTCGGGCACGGGCTTCGGATTGAGGAAATCGAGCGGCCCGATCGACGGTTTGAGCGTCGCCGACGGATAGCCGATGCCCGTGCCCAGTGGCGTCAGCGGCGGAATCTCGCGCGTCGTCGCCACGAGCTTCTTGACTGCCAGCCGGTAGTCGAGCTGGAAATTCTGGATCTCGAGCGGTGCGACGATCTGCTGATACAGCGCACCGTCCTCGTTCGCCAGCGCGGTCAGGCTCGGCATCGGAACGCCCGCGCCGTACGCGCGGTGGTACATCATCTCGAGCGGCACGCGCGCCAGCTTGTCGGAAATACCGTCCTCGCCTTCGATCGCGCCGCCGCCCACGTCCACCTGCGCGCCGGGAAACAAGCGTTCCTGCCGCCGACCGCGCATGTCGGACGGGTCGACACCGAGCATCGTCAGCGGCTTGTACACGCGCAGTTCGTGGGCGGCCGCGTAGTGCACGCATTTCTCGATGTCCGGCGACAGGATCAGATCCGACGACACCGCGTTGCTCAACGGGATGTAGCCCGTCAGCAGGTTGTCGTCGAAGCGGTTCGTCACGCAATCGAACAGCCCCATGAATTTGATCTTCACCGGTACGCCGTCGTATTTTCCGCCCTTGGCCACCTCGTCGAGCAATTGCTTGGCAAAGGCCAGTGCAAGGCCGCCGCCCATGTCGTAGCCGAAGATCGCGACATGGATCTTGTTCACCGTGCCGGCCTGCTTCGCGCCGGCCACCGCCGCCTTGAAATCCTCTTCGGCCGCCTTCAGGCGCGTATCCACGCCCGTATTGAACAGTGCGGCGCCCAGCTTCGTATCGCGCGTGAGCCGGAACGACTCGGCCGCCGCGCCCAGTGTTTCCTTGCCGACCTCCTTCAGCACGGTTTTCGGAATCCGGTACGGATACTTGACGACGTCGCGCCAGAAGCCCTTCCATTCGTGCCGCAGATAGCGCAGCGCGCGATTCTTTTCCGACCCGGGCCGCTCGATCACGCGCTCGATCCGCTTGCGCGCGTCGCCCAAGCCGTCCTTTGTCTTGCCGACCAGCGTATCGAACGTGTCGCTCACACGATTTCCGAACGTCGGATTGCTGATCTTGCCGCTCTGCTTCCACGCATCCTCGGCCGCCTTCTGCGCCTTTTCCTTGGCCTTGTCGACCGTCTGCTCCTTGAGCTTGTCGCCGGCCTTCTCGCTGACCGTATCCGTCGCCTTGTCCTTCAGGACCTCGCGCAGCACACCGGCCTCGGGGTCGAAATCCGCGCCGAGTCCCGGATAGTAGAAGCGCCGCATGTTCTTGTTCTTCTTGTCGTACGCGGCGTTGAACAGCTTCAAGATATTGGTTCGCGGCCCGTCCTTCTCGCCGAAGCCGAATCCGTCGAAATAGAAACTGACCCACAGCATGTGTTCGCATGCGGGACACATCTGCTCGGCCTCCGCCTTGACGCGGTCCGTCTCTGCGGAGACGGCGTCCTTCTTCAGGTTGATTTCGGCCATGGCAGTTACTTCTCCTGCGTCGGTTTGAGCTCGGGTGCATTCATGTCGTCGACCCACTGCAGCTCGGCCGTGCCGTTCTTGCGGAAATACACACGCAAATAGCGCGACGTCGGCGATTCCGGCTGAGGAATGGTCACGTCGATCGTCTTGCGCTCGGGCTGGATACCGCGCTGAATGTCGTCCAGCGGCTGCGCGAATTCCCAGAACAGCTTCACCTTCTGCCCCGGCGTCACCTTGCAGCCGCAGGCGAAACCGCCGCCACCGCCGAATGCCTCACCGTCCTCGCGTGCCGACGGATTGCCGAAGCATCCTGACTTATGCTCGTTGTCGAGCCAGAATTCGTGGAGCTTGCGACCGTACTCGTTGTATCCGGTGACGCACACGTTATGCGGCTCCGCCGATACGTCGACGCCGTGCTTGCCGCATGCGGCAAGCACACCGAGCCCGACCAGCGCCAAAACGTGCATCCCTGCTCTGAATTTCATCGATACCCTCACACACTTCTGTCGTTGTTAGCTGCATCCGGCGATGGCGGACCGAACCGGTTGCGCGCGTCGTCCCCGCGATAGAACCCGTTCATCGCAATGGCGATGAACGCGCCTCCGACCGGGATCGCATGAAGAAGCGTCCACCATCCGGACTTGCCGATGTCGTGCCATCGCCGGACCGACACCGCCACGAGCATCCAGATCATCACGATCGCGAATGCCCAGCCGACGACATCGACGAACGTCTGGGCCCGCTGCGCGGTGGGTAAATCGGCGAGCGCATCGAGCGCGGAGCCGGCGAGCAACAACGGCACGGTCACGCACCACCATTGCAAGCGCCCGGCCCGGCCGCGCAGTGACAACAACGCCGGCACGCTCATCGCTGCGCCCCCTGTTTCGTCTCGGCATCCGCGGGGTCGCTCTGATCGATCAGGCGATCGAGCAATGCGTCGCACAACGCGTCGTGATCATGCCGATACGCAGCGATGCACTCGGCGACGACGCTCTCATCGCCAAGCTCCACGTGGCCAACCATCGCTAGCGTCGCACCGATCCGGTAAGCGAGTCGATCGTCACTCAACCCCTGCGCGTCCAGCACACCGATCAGACGGCGCATGCGTGCGTAAGTGTCGAACGGATCCGCGTCGACGGGGATCCGGCCGTTGCGTCGCAATTCGGCGAGTACGGCGTCGGGCCGGCTCTCGTGCCGCAAAGCGTCGAGTTCGCGGGCATCCACGCATGCGTAGAAGATTCGTTCGTGCCGGCGCGGATGCCGCACCGTACCGACGGCGCCATCGCGACGCACCCAGGTCCACGACACGCACGGCGACAACAGCGCCTGATAGCGCGACTCGGACAGCGCGCCCGCCAGTGTCTGGAACACCGCCGCGTCGTAGAACCGCAGCAGCCCGTCGCGATCGTCGGGCAGGGTCACGCGCGTCCTGACGCCGAGTTTCGGCACGAGTTCATCGAGCGGATATACGCTGACCAGCGACAGAAACGCGAACGGCCGCCGCGCGAGTTGCCGTTCGAGCAACGCCGGCACGTGCGGCGCACGATAGTCGCACACCAGCGCGCAGACCTCCGGGTTGCTCGCCTCGGGCTGGCCAGCGAGCACGTTGTGAACCTGTCCTTGCGCAATCAACTCGCGCCAGGGCGCCGCGTTGATCGGCAACTGCGACGCATCGGTCAACAGATAGCGATGGGCATCCGGAAACGCCGCATGCTCGGCCGCCGCCGTCGTTTCCCATGCCTGGAGCAGCGCGGTCATCGTCGTCATCCGCGCGTAGCAATCGCTTCGTGGCGATGCGCGAGATCCCGCATGCATTCGACGCATGCGGGCTTGTTCATCGACGGCAACTGGACGTTCGCGGACCGCGGGCCGGTCAGCGTGTGCTGGGCCGCATGGAACGTCGCCTTGCCCGGCGCGCCGATCACGATATCGTTGCCTTCCATCTTCAGGAACGCGTTGGCCGCCGTGAGCAGCAGCCGTTTCGGCGACTGCAGCGCGACACTTGCCTGCGCGCTCGATACAGTCACCGTACGCTGCGCCCTGGCGTCGAGCGTCCCGGCATTCTGCGCCTGCACGGTGACGGCGCCCGTCGCAGCGTGAAGCGCAATCCCGGCGGCCGGCACGGGGCGGCTGCCGCCCGGGATCCCGTGCGTGTACAGCGCGATGCCTTCCTTCGCGACGATGCTCGACTTGCCCTCGACCGTGAGCTGCACGTCGCGTCCGGCACTCAGCACGGTTTGCGTGCCCGACGTCCACACGTGGCTTTGCGCCGTCAGCGCGGCGACGCCGGCCGCGCCGTGCGCGACGAGATGCGGATGCTGCCACGCAACCGCACCGCCGCCGCCGGCACCGCCCGCGCCGCCGCCTTCCCGCGTTGCGCCGATCGACACCTGGCTTTGCCGCAGGCCCTCGATCGCCGCGAGTTGCGATGTCGTGCCGTCGACGGTCGCGCCACGTGGCTGCGCCGTGCTCGTGCCCGGCTCCGCACCCTGCTTGCGCGCTGAATTCGCGAGCCCTTGCAGCATCTCGCGTTGCTGCGCGAGCAGCTGGCTCGCGGCACTCGCGTCCATCTGATTCACGCCAGGCGCCGTGCTGATCAGCAAGCCGGCGCCGGCGCGCAGCGCAGCGGCCGCCTGCGTCGACAGTTCGGCGCCGTAGCCGCGATCGGCCAAACGCCGGTTGTCCTCCACCTGCTTGATGTGCCCGAGCGTCAGGCTGCTGCCATGATCGGTCGTATAAAGGCGCGCACTCGACTGGCCGGCCGTATCGTCCAGCATGAATTGCCGCGAGCCGCCCGTGCCGGTCTGGCTCGCGCTCAGGTCCTGCGTCTTGAAGCCGGTCAGCACGGCCGCGTGGTCGTTACCGGCAAACCAGGATGCCGCATTGGCCGTGCTGCCGCTCGGGCCGCCCGCCAGCGCATTGTGCTGCGCGTCCATGTTGCCTTGTCCGTTGTACAGCGCAGCGACGGCGACCGGCCGGTCGGGCTGGCCTTCCAGCCATTCGGTCCAGACTTCCTGACCGACGCGCGGCACGCTCACCCCACCCCAATTGTCGCCGCCGACTGGCGTCACCATGCGCGTCCAGGTGCCCGCGCCGCGGTCGGCCGGCGCGTTCGACGCGCGCGGGTGTTCCTCGCGACTCGCGGAATTCTGCCCGCGCTGCGCATGATGTTGAATCCGGATCCGGTGATCGCGTTCGGTATGAACCGGATCGCCCCCGCCGACCACGATGCTCGTCTGGGCGCCCGGCATCACCGCGACCGGATGCACGCGTGCACCGTGCCCGCTCGGCGCCAACGGCCGGTAAGCCTGGTCGAACGGCAGCGCGGCGAAGCGGTTCCGGTACACCTCGTCGCCGTCTACCAACGCGCCGCCAGCATGCGTCGTGGCGTCGAATGCCGCGTGCAGCGCCTGCGCGCCGCCCGGCTCGCCGGGCGCGGCATCGAGCATCGGCGGAATCGCGCCGAGCCGTTGAGCGATCGCGCCGTGCACGTCGGCGCTCACGTTCGCACGCGCGTCGTGCTCGACGCGCAAGCACACGAACGCACGCGATGGATCGAGCGACGGATGCTGCGACATCGCAAAGTGCAGCCCCGGCCGCAAATCGCGACGCGTGCCGCTGCCTTCGGTCTGCAGCGCCGCCACGCGCTGCGCATCGAGTTGCTGCTGCGCGCGCTGGTCGCCGATTGCAGCGGTCTGGAACGCGTACGGGCCTGCGACATCGCGATCCTCGCCCGGCGCGACCGCGCCGCTCGCGCGCACGCCGGACGGGCGGGTCGACAGGCTTCGATGATCCCAGCTGGCGCGCGCCACGCTGCCGATGCGCCAGCGGCGCGCGTTCAGGAATTGCCGAATGCCGCCGCGCGGGTCGCCGTCGCTCGTCTGGTGGAAACCGATGACTTCGGGTTCAGCGGGCGCGAAGCGCTGGTTCGTATCGGCCAGCACGAGCGTGTGCTTGCCAAGGTCCGTCGACTGCGCGTCGCCTTCGTGTTCGAACCAGTAGAAGATGCCCTCTTCCGCCCACAGTCGTTCGAGAAACGCGAAGTCCGATTCGCCGGCTTGTGCAGTCAGGCTGCGGTTCGCATATTTCGTCGGGTCGGCGAGCGCCCAGCGCCATGCCGGCGCGATCGCGCCACGCGCGTAGTGCGCGAAGATCTGCTCGCTGATCTCGACCACGCTCGCGTTCAGGAAGTTGTAGCTGTCGACCCGCTGATGCAGCAGCGCGAGCCATGGTTCGACGACGAGCCGCACGCGCGCAAGCCCGCCGTTGTAGCCGACGAGTTCCGCGGCCGTCACATGGCCGTGGAACGGGCGCCGCGTGTCCTGCCCGTCCGCGCCCTGCCACTCGACGAGGATCGGCGCACCGATCAGCTTGTCGAGCGGCACGTCGGGCCGCTCGGTCAGCGCGGTGATCTGAAACCGGAAGCCGCCGCGATCGAGCGACTCCCATCCGCGCAGGCTCTCGGCGACGAGCTTGTCCACGCCGAGGGGCGTGGTCAGCCACAGGAACCGGTCGTGCTGCGACCAGCCGCGGAAGAATGTCTGGATGAGGTTAGATTCGGTCGACATGATGGGTGAGTTCAGGGTTCGCGGGGCTATGTCTCAAATCAGTTCTGCCGTGTATTTTTCGATGCCCGCATACTTCGCCGGCGGCATGATGTCCATATCCCGATCGGCACCACACACGACGAAACGTCAATCTGCATCACGCCGCTCCCGCGCTGTTGCTCTGCCAGCCTTCGACTCATTGCCGACTCGGGATCGCAAGATTGTTTGTCCACATCTCCGGTCCATCGATGCGCACCTCATGCCGCCTTCGCTCCTGGATTCGAGTTCGACCGGTATGCGATTCGAGTCGGAGCGAATCGACAATTCGGGGCGAAGATCCGCGTAGCCTGCATCACGTCAGGATCACTTCCCCGTCAGTTTCACGTTTTCCAGCCGGTCCATCGGCGTAAAAAACCGCCCGTCCATTTCCTGCGGACGAAGGATGTCGAGGTTCACCGTGCCGACGAAGAGGTAGTTCCCGGCATCGACACGCCGCATTGCCGAATGATCGGTAAAGGTCAGCGCTGCGTACGGCACGACAAATTCCACCCGCTCGGGCTGGCCCGGCTTGACGACGATTTCGTGGCGGTAACGGCGGGACGTGTCGCTCAGATATTTGCTGACGAGCCTGACGTCGAATTCCACATTGTCGCTGCCGCCACCGATCTGCACATATTGCAAATCGGGACGCGCCAAATCCGCCGACCAACGATCCGGACCGTCGACCGTCACGTCCTGCTTGCCATCGTTCGAGAACGTTACCTCGATCACAAGATGCTCTTGCGCGGGCCGCACCGAGAATGTCGGATGCAGATTGATTTCCGGGGTGCCGTGCGCCAGCAAATCATGGGCAAGATCGTAAAGTACCGAGAGCTTGTCGTTGAATTGATCGTCGAACTGGTAGTTGTACGTACCCTCGTAATGGTGGCCGCCCTTGTCAAACGAATAGACGAGCACGGCCCCCTTATTGACTGCATGGATCTGGGGAATCGCCCTACTGCTCAACGTCGCCTTCACCAGATCGACATGCTGGCGATAGGTTCCTGTGAGACTCGCCGTATATTTTCCGATTCCAAAGTAACTCGATGGCGGCATCGGGTCGATATCCCGACCCCGCGAAAAATACGACACCTTGTGGCCATCGGCTGTGAAGACCATCGACGGCGACGGATTCATCTGCCCCTGTCCACTACGAATCTCGAAATAATCCGCGCGATCTTGTGCAAGCGCCATGTCCAACACTCCGAAAGAAATCATCGACATCACAACGACGAGAAAAGAGCGCTTCATTTCAGCACTTCCCAGTCAATTCCGGTCTTTTCGTTGAACCAGTCACGGAAGCCGTACATGTAGTACTTCGGAATTTCCGGCTTTTGCTGGAACATTCCGCGGCCCATCAAGTTCGTTTCGGTGGAGCGTTGCCAGTTGTCGTCAAGCTGCGCCATCGTCACGTCGACCAGATGTCGCGAGTTGATGTACTTCCCGAACACGGCGCCACCGTCAGTAAAGTACTCATCCGGCCAGCCAAACAGATGCCCGCTCTCATGCGCGATCGCATTCTGGGTCGATACCGGGACATACCGTTGCTGCCGCGGGTTCCACTCGACTTGCACTTCCCCCCAATTCGCCGAGTTCGCCCGCGTCACCTTGGGAAAGAGATTGATCTCAGCATGGCATCTCCCGGTTTGAACGAGCTCGACTTCAAGTTTCACCTTGACCTTGCATGTACATGCCTTGCCGAGCGGACACGCCTTCGGCTGCATCGAGTAATTCCCCCGGTTCAGTCCTTCCTCGATGCGCTTCTTGAAGCCCGACACGGCAGCAAGACCACCGGGTCGATCCACTACCCTGATGATCAAGCCTTCTCGTATGCCATCGCTGTTGTACGGCACCGAAAACGGCTTGCCCGTCGACGGATCCATATGGACGCGCCCCTGGTTGATCCAGTATTGATCTTTCAAATGAACCTTGATACGGACGGTGGCCGTCAACGTCGCCGTCGCAGGTGCATAGCCGATATCGTACGTCCCGGTCGATGCCGCATATTCAAGCCAGTTGGGTTTCCCATCCTTCAACTTCGGATTGCCGCCCTCGTCCGTCTCATAATAGTCCGCGGCCCCCATACTGACGGTGTGCTCTTCCTTCTTGATCGCGGGAACGTGAAGGTTGCACGGCCCACTGTGCGCAGCCGCACCTTTTTTCGGCATGCCCCCCAGTTCTCCTGACACAGGTGGCGGCGTCGAATAACCGAGCGAGGGACCCGATCCCCCATCCGCCACCGTGGGTGCGGCCGCGGAAGGCGCGGGCAGCGGTTGACCGGGCGCACGGGAAAATGCCTGCGCCGCGCCGACGGCACCGCGCGGTGTCGGTAGCGTCGCACCGGCGATCGAGCTCGCCGCACCCGCCGCACTTCCCCCCGCCACCGCCCCTCTCCCCGCCGGACTCGCCGCCAGCGCCTGCACGAGAAAGTCGCACGGATCGCCCTGCGGCAACACCGGCAGCGCCGGCAGCTTCACGCTCGTCGCGCGCGGCCCCGGGAATGGATGCCCACCTGCCTTCACCGCGAACTGCCCCGGCGTCTCGACGACGATGTCGCCACCTTTCAGCGTGATCCGGTTCGGCCCCTGCTGAAGCACGATCGCTTCCTGCGCGAGCACGTCGACGCGCTCGTCGGTCGACGTCACGCGCACGGTCTGGTCGGCGAGAATCTCCATCGTCGACGCATGCGCCTCGACGCTCACCGGCCCTTCCCCCGCGATCGCCTTGAGCCCGCCCGCCACGCTGTACAGGCTCATCGCATCGCCCGTCGCCGCGGCCACGGTGGCGCCAGCGCCCACGTGCGCGTCGCCTTGCGACGTCAGATGAACGTGCTGCGCCGCATACGACACCGCGCTGTCCGGCGTCGTCACCACGATGTTCTCCGGCGACTCCATCAGCACCGCGGGCGTCGCGAATCGCTCGACGGGATCGCCGCCGTCGCGCTGCGTCCCGGTCGGCTTGGTCGCGCTCTGACCGCCCACGCTGCCCGCATACTTGCCGTCCTGCGCAGGATCGATCGCCTTGAGGAAATCGGTCTGCACCTTGTTCGCGCTCAGGCCGACTGCCTGCGCACCGATCGCCGCCGTGTCGAGTTCCTGCGCCGTTTTCGCCGCGTCCTTCAATTGCTCCACGCGTTCGGCGACATCCATCTGCGTCGACGCGCCGAGCCGGCGCGCAGTACTCGACAGCAGCACGCCCGCGCCGGCCCGCACGGCACCCCAGCCCTGCGTCGCCAGTTCGAAGCCTTCACCGCGATAGGCGCCGCGCATCGTACCCTGCTGGTCGATCAGATAGCCCTGCGCGAGGCGCGTGTCGGCAGTCGAATTGCTCAACTCGTGACGCAGTTGTCCGGCCGCATCGTCCATCACCCAGCGACTGCCGGGTTGCCCGTCGAGGGTTTGCGTCTGCAGGCCCGTCAGCGTTCCCGAATGGTTCGCATCGCTGCCCTCGCCGGCCGAGAACGGCGGACGCACGCGCCCGCCGTACACCTGGCCGAGCACGACCGGCGCATCGATGTTGCCCGACTCGAAGCCGACCACCACTTCCGCCCCCACACGCGGCGCAAACACATGACCGAAATTCGGCCCGGCCGCCTGTTCGGCGACGCGAGCCAGGATGCCCGAACGGTGATCGCCCGGCGCGTGGCCGGCCGGATTGGACCGGCTTGCCGTATCCGTCAAGCCGCCCGGCAGCGGCGCGACACCGCGCATCCACGGAAACTGGATGCGGACCTGGTGATCGCGCGTGCTGCTGACGCGCCCACCCGGCTCGCCGACCACGATTGCGGTCTGCACCCCGTACACAGTCGGCCGGTCGCGGAACGGCGGCACGATCGGCGTGCCTTCCGGCACCGCGACGAAGCGGTTGCGATACAGGCCCTTGTCGAGCTCGCCGCGTCCGAACAACTGCCCGATTTGCGCGCCGAGGTTGTTCACGGCCTCGTGCTCGATCGACAGCGGCACGAATCGCAGGGGGCCTCCCAGATAGTCGTTCAGCGTATGGACCTTGCCGGTCTCGAGCGTGCGCGACGAGCCGCCGCCACGGTAGATCCGCTTCGCGAGCTGCAGCGCGTCGAGACGCTGTTCGGCGTAACGCTGCGCATCGCCGCTCGTGTCGAAGCGGCCGGCGCGCTGGCCGTCGTAGATTTCCCGCACCGGCAATAGCGGCGCGCCGGCATCGGCGGGCTGCTGAGCCTGGCCGGCAAGCGCATGAAGTTCCCTGGCTTTCCAGCTCGTCGCCACCACGCGATCCGGCACGAGCTGACGCCGATCGGAGAATTGCGTCATCACGCCGTCCGGATCGCCGACGTCCTGCGCATTGAATGCGATCGCGCTGCCGTCGGGCAGCCGTGCATGGCGGTCGAACACAACGACGGTATGGTCGCCCGACGGCGCCTTCCCCGCGTCCTGCCCGTGCTCGATGCGAAACGACAACCCGGCCTCGGACAGCTGCCGCAACACGAAATCGAGATCGGTTTCGCGATACTGGCCGCGCAAGCGATACGATCGCAGCGGCTCGACGCGTTCATAGCGCCAGTGCGCTTCCGGATAGTCGCCGAACACGCGCTCGCAGATCCCCTCGGCATCGAGGTCGACGAAATACAGGCAATTGCGGCGCAGTTGCAACAGCGCGAGCCACGATTCCATCGTGAGCCGATAACGCGTGAACTCGCCGTCACTCTCCGCATAAGCGGCATGCGTGATGTAACCGTTCCAGCATCGTTCGCCCGCCGCCGTCGCGAGACGCAGCCGCGAGGCGCTGCCGATCAGCGGCGCGAGATCGAGAAACGGCTCGCTCGACAGCACGTCGATCTCGAACCGGAACGATTCGCTGATCCCCTCACGACCGTGAAAGCGCTCGACCACGAAGGCGCCCGGCATCGCGGTATCGATCTGGATATGACGGGTCGCTTGCCCGTACCCCGTTAATGCGGCAACTAGATCCATGTCGTTTCTCGGCAATCGCGCGCGAATGCGTGTCGCGCCGGCTGGTTCGTATCCAATCGGTTCATCGGAACAGCTTGCTCATGTCGACGTTGCGCTGCATCTGCTGACGCATCGCCTCCATGTCTTCCTGCACGCTCGGCACATGGGGCGCGTCCCAGCGTACGCCGTTCACGTAGACGGTGCGCCAGCGCAGATATCCCCAGACGAACGAAAACTCGCGCCCCGAGTCCTGCAGCGCGAGACCGCCGGTGACTTTCGGGTCGGTCAACACGGCGCTGTCGGTCGGCGCGGTGGCATCCCGGGCCGCACGGGCTTTCCGTGCAGCCTGCTGCGCGGCGTCGTAACGTTTCAGGATGTCGGCCTGCTGCGCGGTCAGCGGCGAACGCGGTTCAGGCTCCGGCGCGACGTTGGCGGCCGGTCCGAGCCCGAGCGCACCCGCCCCCATCATCTGCATGATCTGCGCCGGTCCCGGCACGCCGAGTTGCTGGCGCTTCTTCCATTCGGCGTGCCGGCGCTCGAACTCGGCCTGACGGGTTTTCAGCGCCTTGATCTGCTTGAGGTTCCACACGTCGTCATCGTCGCCCAGCGGCTTGAACCACGCGCGCGAGTCATGCATGAAGTTGTCGTACAGCGCGCTGATCGGCGCTTGCGGCGGCCCCATGTTCCAGTCGCCCCGCACCTCGAGCCACTGCTTCCATTTCTCTTCGAGCTGCAACTGGAAGAAATCCTCGGCACGCTTGGCGCTCGCGCGCACCAGCGGGCCGACGAACGGAATCGCGGACTGCAGGCCTGCGGCGATCGGCAGGACGGCCGGCGAAATGACGGCCGCCGCCTTCGGGTTCTGCGTGATCTTCCGGCTGACCGTGTTGCCTGCGTACCGACTCACGGTCGGTCCGCCTTCCTTCTCGCACTCGAGCAGGTCGCGCCATTCGAGCCGCAGCTCCTCGTTCGCGCTGTCGAGATCGACGGCATCCTGCGGATAGGCAGCCTTGGCGGCGAGAAACGACGGTTGCGAACGCAAATTGTCGAGCCGCATCTTGCGCCAGCGCAGGTAAAGCCCGTAGTGCGCGCGCATCAGGCCCGGCGTGCCGTGCTCCTTCGCGTAGTAATAGTCGGCGCTCGTGCTCACATAGGCGGAAAACGCGCGCTTGAGCGCGGGAGAAATCGCGAACGCCGCCGCCGCTTCGGCAGCGACACCGGGCCCCTTGATATCGAGTGGCACACCGGCCTTGCGCGCTTCGCGATACATGTCGAGCAGCGGCACCTGCGACAGCTTGTCCGCATCGCTGGTGCCGCGCCCCTGCTCGCCCGGCCCGTAACCGCCGCCGACGTCCGAATGCACGCCCGGATAGACGATCTCCTCATGCCCGTCCCGCGACGCATCGATCAGGTCGAGCGGGAACGATCCGCGCGGCTCGTGGGCCGCGACCATATGGACGCAGCGGCGCACGTAGTGCGGCACGCCCATCAGCTCCTTGCGCCCCCAGCCGCCGTGCCCGTCGAACAGCGTCGCGGCCGTGCTTTGCGCGATGCCGACCGAAGCGACCGTATCGAAGATGCCGAGGAAGTCGTACGACACGGGCACGCCGCACAGGCTGAAATCGGGGTCCAGCGCGTCGGCCAGCCAGTTCGAGAACGTGCGGGCCTCAGCCGCCCCGCGCGAAAAACCGAACACGTACAGACGAATGCGCTGCAGTTTCGGCTTGCCCTTCACCAGCAGATCTCCAACGCGCGCCTGCAGCTGCGCGCACCGGGCCCGCAATGCGACGCGGCGTTTCTCGTCCCACGCGCGCATCGTCGCGGTCCAGTTCGCCGTATCGACTTCGCCCTTGAGCTGCGCCCAGATCGTGTCGCGATCCCACGTCAGTTCGATCCCGTTCTGCTCGGCGGCCATCAGCTTGAGCGCACCGACGCTCGAACTGCCGCGCGCGTTGATGTCGCCGAGACTGCCCGGCTTGGGTGGGTTGCCGCCGAGATCGATGCCCTTGAAATTCAGGTCGACGCTGACGGCCTTCGCGAGTTCCTTGTCGCTCTTGCCGAGCGCCGCGGACAGCGAATTGCCGAACGCGTGCGCATGCACGACGTTGTGGATCTGCAGCAGCGCCCAGTTGATGCGCCCCTCGCCGGCCCATCCCGTCGCGGCGCCGGCGGCGGCCTGCAGCCCAACGCCCTGGTCGCCGATCTCGTCGACGAACGGCGTGCCGACGCCGGCCACGTAAATGGCACTGTGATACTTGTCGCGCGGAAACACGTCGAACAGCCGCGCGACGTTGCTGTGCTTGCCGCCCGCGCGATCGCGATCGGCGTTGTTGCGCGTGCCGTCGAAAAAGATACCGACATGCAGCGTCTTGCAGCAGCTCATCCCGTCGTCGTCGTGCAGCCGACGCATGATCGCGTCCTGCTCCTCGCGTGTGACGACGCCGACGTCAGGTCGGTCGGCGCTCGCGAAGCGGAAACTCATCGCGTGATCCTCTTGTCGGGATTCCGGCACTGCGGGTCGCTGTTGCGCAACGTGAAGTTCCCCGGGCACGCTTCGTCGGGCGCCTGGAGATTTTCAGGAAAGCCGCGGTAGCCGGGCATCCACTGAGACGCATAGACCTTGATTCGATCGTGCGGAAAGAACAGGACCCACAGGAAGCCGTCCGAGAATGTGTCGTAGCGCTCGACCGGTACGACCCGGCTCGCAAGCGCCTTCGGATCCTTCCTGTACAGGTCGTCGTCCCGCCACTGCAGGTTGACGGTCAGCCCCGGATGCCATTGTTTCGGCAACGCGACACAGCAGATGATCGCGCCGCCGCCGCTGCCGATACGCGCCGGTACCGTCCCGCCCCAGGTGCCGTCGACGTAGAACGTGCCGATCGGAACGTCGGTGTAGTTGAGGGCATTCAGCTTCAGCCCCAACGTGCCGGATGCGGCCACCGCGCTCGCGACGCTCGACGCCCCGGCTGCACTGGACTCGGCAGGCGATACGTCGGTCGCGCGCGAGCATCCGGCCGTCCCGAGCAGGATGGCCGTGAACATCAGCAGCCGAGCGGCAAACGTCGTGGAACCGGCATTCAAACTCATCTTTTCATCCTCTTCTCCGACGCCGTCCGGCGCGGATCGCTATCAACCACGTGCGCTGTCGCATGCACGCGAACCCGCATCGTTCTATGTGGACGACATCGCCGGCGCGAGCTCCGTCACCAGATACCCGGCCGCCACAAGTGCATCGAGCGCGGCTCGCGACGCCGCCGCCGGCGGACCGTCGTGCCGCGCCCATGCCGCACTCACACACGCATGGACTTGCGAGGGCACAGCCACCAGACGGCCGAAACTCTCCGGACGCTGGCGAACATGAAAAATCAGCGTGTCGATCTTCGCAGCCTGTCGAAGCCGTTCGATCTGTTCGTCGTCGAGCAAGTATGGCTCGCCGTCGCGCCCGGCGCCCGCATCGCCGCCCGCCGCCTCGCCCACGGTGTCGAAATCGAGCGCAACGAGCGCCCCGGTGCGATCGAATACGTGCCACGCGTCGATGCCGTCCGTGAAGCGGCGGCGCTGTGCGGGCGTCAGCGCCGCGAGCCATGCGGGCAGGCAACGCGTATCGGCGAGACGCACCAGAAACGCTTCGCCGTCGGCCGCCGCACTCGCCTCCATCTGTCCGCGCAGATGCGCGGCGAGTGCGGCCGTATCGCGCGCGCCGCGCAGCAGGCTCACCATCGGTCGTCCGGACGTCTCGCGCAGCACGGTGTCCAGCATCGCCCGGCGCGCCGCCGCGTCGGCCGGCAACGGCACGAGGCACGGCGACATCGCCAGCAGGTCGTCGCCGTCGTACACACCTTCGTACAACACGACGACGGCATCGTCGCGCTCGACCGCGGGCATCCGGTCACGCAGCGCCGGCGCGAAACCCATGTCGAGCAGCAGGTGCCAGCGCCGGTCGGCCGGCACGCGCTCGAACAGCGCATTCAGCCGGTCCGGCGTGTCGTCGGGATAGCGGTCAATCCAGTCGGTCGTCTCGATCGTCATGCTCAGATCGCCTTGCCTGCGAGCGCGCTGCCCGACTGCATCGCGTGCAGCAGGCATTCGACACAAACCTTTTCGGGAAACTGCGGCAACGGCGTATTCAGTTGCTCAGGGCCCACGAATGCATGCTGCGCGGCATACACGACGAATTTGCCGGGGCAACCGAACGTGACGTGGCCACCTTCGATCGTCACGTGCGCCCCCCCGCTCACCGCGAGATGCACGGTCTTCTTCGCGGCGATCTCGACGTCCGCGCTCGCGGAGGCGAGCTTCAGATCGTCGCGCGCGCGCAGGCCCAGCACATCGCGCTGCGCCTGCAACGTCAGTCCGTCCTTGCCGGCGATCATGCCGATGCCGACACCCTGTGCATGGCTCGCGCCGGCCAGCCAGCCGATGCCCTGCCCGCTGTGAATGCGCAGCTGCTGCGCAGCGGCGAGATTGAAGTCGCCACCGCTGCCGAGCGACAGCGTTTCGCCGGCCGCCCATTGCAGCGCCTGCCCGGCAACCAGCCCGTACCCGCCCCGTGCCTCGATGCCGAGCACGGCGTCGCCCGTGTGCGGCAATGCGTTGCCCGTCGACCGCCGGGCGGCGTCGGCCGACGCCTGCGCGTAACCGTCCGCGCCGACCGTCGTCGCGAAACTCTGCGCAAGCGCATCGAGCGGCGCGGCGCTACCGTTCAGCGACGACTGGCCCGCCTGTTCCACACCGCGCTGCGCGGCGAACGGCAGCGTCCCATGCGTATCGGCCGTCCGGTCGAATCGCCGAACCAATGCGGTGTGCCGCGCGAGCAGCCCCCGCAGCGCGGACGCATCGCCCACCGGCTGCGCGGCGCCAGCGGGCGCATAGCTCGACACCAGCAGGCCGCGCGTCGCACGCATCGCACCGTATGCGTCCGAGCGCAATTCGACGCCCTGGCCACGGAAACTGCCGAGATAGTTGTCCGCCTGATGACGCAGATGACCGAGGTTCAATTGCGTGGCTGCGTGCGTGGTCGCCATCTGCAGGCGTCCCATGCCGTCGGAATCGTCGGCGACGAGCTGGTTGTGGCCTTGCCCGTCGAAACCCTGACTCTTGAAACCCGACAGCGCGCCGGCGTGATTGTGGCGATCCGTGCCGCCGCCGGCGCCATGCCATGCGGGGCTCAGCCCGCTTGCCAGATTGCCCTGCGCGCTCGGCGCATGATCGCCTGCCTGCGTGTAGATCGACGCGTCGAGCGGCTTGCCGGCCGCTCCGCCCGGCGAAGGCGACTCGCCGCCTTCGCCGCGGCCATTGAACAGACCGCCGAGCACGATTGGCCGGTGGATCAGCCCGTGGTGAAACTGCACGAGGACTTCATGGCCGATGCGCGGTACCTGCTGAAGGCCGTGCCCGTCGCTCGCGAGACGTTGTATGGCGCGCGTCGGATACGTACCCGCATCGTCTTGCGCCTGCCAGTGGAAGCGAATGCGTAACCGCCCCTGCGCATCGACGTGCACCGGTCCCGTCGAACCGGGCCGCGCGTCGCCTGCCGGCCCGACGACGATCGCCGTCTGCGCGCCCAGCGCCGTCGGAACCGGATTGAGTCGCTGCCCGGTTTCGTCGGCCAGCGTGGGCCGCCAGACCTGCGTTCGCGGCACCGCATCGAACCGGTTCGCATAGCCGCAAGCCTGCGCTTGCCGAACCACGCGCGGATCGAGCGCCGTCGCCGGCAACGGCCCGAGTTGCCGTTCGATGGCCTCCATGACGGTGGACGGCAGATTGTTGATCCCGACATGCTCGACGCGCGTCAGCAGAAAATCCTCGGGTGCCGCGACGCCGCGCACGGGCTGCCAACCGGCATCGACGAGTTTCAGCGCGCGTCCTGCGCGCGCCGTGCGCAGCGTGCCGTAGCCGGTCCAGAAACTGGCGCGCGACACGATCGCATCGGCCTGGCGCCGTACCGTATCTTCCGCTTGGCGCAAGCTGTCGAACGCCTCCGGGCCGACGTCGTCGTAGAGTTCCCGCGCGCCGTCCGGACGGCCGAGCGTCGTACTCGCGGTAGTCGCCCGGTTCACGCGATAGTCGCTGCTGATCAGCGTGATGCGATCGGCCGTCAGCGACAGCGACTGCCCGATTCCGAGGATCACGTCGTCGGTGCCGGTCGCCGTCCCGCTCGAGCGGCGCGGCACCCCGCCGCGTCGCGCGGACGTATCGTCCTCGGCCAGTTGCGCGCTGTCGTCGAAGACCAGCATCGTGTGCCCGCTGGGCGCGTCCTCGTCTTCGACGAAACAGAACCCGAGGCCAGCCTCGGCCAGCAGATGCTGCACGAATTCGTAGTGCGTATGGGTTCGATACTGCACGCGATACGCAACGGGCTCCAGCGCATCCAGGCGCCGGCTGGCATCCGGCGTGAGGCGCCACCGCGCGATCCCGGCGTACGGCGCGAACACCGTGTCGAGCACGTCGGCAAGCGTCTGGTTCACGAAGGTTCGCTCGTCGCGCGCATGCGTGAGTGCGGCGAGCCACGGCACGATCTGCAGATGGTAGCGAGCGAGGCCTGCGTCGTAACCCCTGCACTCGGCCTCGGCGACGAGACCGCTGCGCAGCGTCGTCGTGCCGTTCGCGAGCGTGGTACGAATCGCGACACGTTGCCCGAGCATCGCGTCGAGATCCAGTGCGGGATCCGTCGACAGCGCATCGACGTTCCATTCGAAGAGATCGGAGAGCGATTCGCGGCCGGTCCAGCGCTCGATTTGAAATGCGGCCAGCGCGCCGGATCCGTCCAGCGAATACAAGCGATTGAATGCGCCAAAAAGAGACGCAAATTCCGTGATGACGCTCATGCGGTCCCGCTCTCTCAGGATTTGACGTTTTTAAATTAGATATTGGTGCGACCAACACGGGATGATGCACGATTGCCGGCCTCGCGATCGCCATGCCGAACCGGCAGGACACACGCGGCCCCGCAACACCGTCCACTGTCTGGCTGAACGCACGCCAACTGGACCAGATGATGCGACCCCTATTTCAAGCTTACTATTTTAGATTACGTAGGCGGGCTGCACCATAGGCAAACGGACCTAGATTTAAAAAAGCAGCCCTTGACGTGCGGGCATCACGTCCGATAATGACGGCCTTCGGTTCGAAAGCTATATTACGGCTCAATCGGAAACAGGCAATTATTGCCGAAAGGTAATAAATGCCCGATTTAGCCGAAATCGATTCGAAAAACGTTGCCGATGACCGATGCGCTCCCGCACCCGGCGGCGAAAGTCGCGATGCATCGTCGATGATTCCAGCCAGGAGGCCTATCCGGATGACCCAACCCTTCATCGTCCTTGGGGACAAGCACAGCCATGGTGGCACCGTGACCAGTGCGTCGACGCTGTCGTCGGTCGACGGCCGGGGCATTGCGCGCCGCAACGACACGGTGACGTGTCCGATCCACGGCCAGAATTACATCGTCGACGGCGACGATACGATGATCGTACAGGGCGAAGGCGTCGCGCGCGACGGCTACAAGACGGCCTGCGGCGCCGTGCTGCTCGCAAGCCGGACGGCGGGCAGCGACGGCAATTGATACGCGAGGCCGCACGTCACGGGGAGAATCGACGGAAATGATCACGCGCTTGCGCAAGACGGCATTCGTCGCCGCGCTGTTCATCGCAGTGTGGATCGCCGTATTCGTCTGGTGGAAAACGACCCGGCATGCACCCACCACCAGGGAACTGGTGTCGTGCGGGCTCGTGCTGCCGGCGGCCCTCGCCGTCTGCCTGGCATGGCTGCGCCGGGGGCTCGGCCCGCATCCGGCGCTCGCGGCCGCCGCACCGCCGAGTTCGTCCGCATCGACGGACGCCTCTGCCCCGCGGGATTCAACGTCGCACACGTGGTCGGCCCTGCTGCTCGACAGCAGCGTGAGGCTGCCGACGGGGGCGACCACCGCAGACATCGATGCGGCGGCCCGTGAAGAGCGTTCCGTCGCGCTTCATCCCGAACTGCAACGCCCGGACGGAACCGGCGTATTCGCGAGCACCGTCGAATCGGTGTCGCTCGACCGGTTCGATACGAGCCTGCTTGCGCCCGACGCGCAGGAAACGCTGCAGGACGAGCACTGGCGCGGGCTGCTGCTGGCCGCCGACGCACTCGACGAATTGCGCGAGCGTCATGCCGTGTTGTCCGGCGCGGCCGCCGACGCGCCGCCGCTCAGGCTCCATCTGCTGATGCCGGAGCGCTGGCAACCGGTCGCCACCACGCTCGCGGCATGGCTCGATGCACATGCAGCGCGGGAAGCCGTCGCGCCTGGCATCGTCCGTGCGCAACTGCGCACGGTCGCCGATCCCGTGCAAGCATGGGCAGTCGTCGACGAACTGATCCAGGCGTTGCACCTGCAATCGTCCGGCGAGCTGCACGTCGTCCTCGCGTTCGACTCCACCGCAAGCCAGGACGCAGTCGACGCGCTGGATCGCGCAGGCCGGCTCTACGGCCGCGATCGGCCGAACGGCATGATGCCCGGCGAAGGCGCATGTGCGTTGCTGCTCGGCCATCCCGACACACCGCATGCGATGTCCGCCCCGTCGATCCACCGGCTCGCGGCCGCGCGCCGCGCGGGTTCCGCCGATCACGGCAAGGCCGAAGCGACGACGCTCGAACAGTTGCTTGTTACGGCGGGTACGCGCTTGTCGACGTTACGCCCCGACCTGTCGACACCCGGATTCGTCACCGACGCCGATCAACGCCGCAGCCGCCGCACCGAAGTCATGACGGTCAGCGAGCAGATCTGGGGCGATGATGCCGCCGAGCGCAGTCGCCACCTCGGGCTCGCCAACGGGACAAGCGGCGCGGCGCTCGCGCTCGCTGTGCTGGCCGTCGCCGCCGATCACGCGACAGAGGAAGGACAAGCGGTATTGGCGGCATCGGTCAGCGACCCGCTCGCACGGGGCGTGATGCTCGTCACGCCGGCGACGACTGTCGACACCCCTGCATCGGTGCCGCAATCCGGAACGGTCGCGGCGTGACGGGACGCGTCGTGCGTGCCCCGTCTACAACGGATCGCGGCGCCCGACCGCCGCGGCCATCGATACCGCGCCCGCAGCGATGAATCGCGACGCGTGCTGCCGACCGATCGGCCGCGCGATGTGCATACCCGCAATAGCCGCACTCACGAAAGCGACATCAACCGCAACCGATTTTCGTCGGCGGCCGAATGCCTCACCCGCGCCGCACCCAGATCACTTTCCCGTCGCGAATGCCGAGATTGCGGCGCTCCTCCCGGTAATCCATCGTGCCCGGCAACGACTTCCCGTCACGCTCGAGCACGCGCCACAGACAGCCGTCGAGCAGCGCGGTCGCATCGGTCTCGGTCTTGCCGACCAGCGCATCGTCCGGCGCGGCATTCGCCTTGCATACCTGCGCGGCGCCCGGCGCCAAAGGAGGTCTGGCCGCGCCGCCCGCGGTGGCGTTGGGGTGCTTCGTGTCCATGTCCGCACATCCTGCAAAGGTTGCACCCGCAACGAGTGCAACGAGCATCGCGATCGTGTTCTTCATCGGTTTCTCCCTGTCGCGGCCCGGCGGTCCCTGTGCGGCATTCGTGCACGACCGGGCATCGCATGCGTGATCGGTTCCGCACGCTGCCGGCCGTTTCCTGATGGAGCCGGCCGGCGAACGGCGGCTTTTCGCGACCCGGCCGAGCCGCCTCGGCGCACCGGCGTCGCAGGGCCGGCCTGACGCCGAACCCGCCCGCATGTTACCGCACGCGGCTCGCAGCGACGGCGCGACGCAGCTGGATCCTGTGCACCTGCACGCCGGCCCGCGCCGGCAATCCGCTCAGAACTTGTACGTCACGCCCGCGATGCCGTAGTAGGTGTTGCGCGACTGCACGATCGGGCTGTCGCCGGCGCGGCCCAGCAGCCGCGTCACGCCGCCGGTCGCGAGCACCGACCAGTGCCGCGTCAGCGTCCAGTTCCACGCCACCGCCATCGCCGCGCTGTCGATCCCGCCGCTCACCGAATACGGCCGGAACCGGCTCGTCATCGATTGCGCGTCGGTCACGCCGTAGAAGGTCTGCATGTAGCGTCCCGAGCCCGCATGCACGGTGCCCGTCACGACGATCTCGTGCTGCGACGTCTTGAGTACCGGCACCGCAAGATCGACGTGCCCCGACACGCCGCGGGACGTGTGAGTCACCGGCGTGTCGACCGTGATGCTCAGTTCCGCCGCATCGAAGAGCGTCACGCCGGCGCGCACGCCGACGAGCACCGAGCCGGGAATCCGGCCCATCCCCTTCAGGTAGTCGGAGCCCGGCAGGTCGAAGCGGTTCTCGTCCGCGCGGCCCGCGTCGTAGCTCACCGCCGCCGAAACGAACGCACCGTGCGGCAGGTTCAGCCGGTAGCCGGCGCCCTGCGTGCTGTCGACGAAGAAGCCGTTGCCGAACGTGGCGGAAAACGACGGCGCGACGACGCCGCGATACTGGTTGCTGCCCTGATAGCGCGGTGCGAATCCGCCGCCGAGCGACAACGAATACTGGTTTTCCGCGTGGGCGGCGGCAGCGAGGGTCAGGCCGGCGAGCGGCATGCAATAGCGGTAGCGGCGAAGGGATGGGCGCACAATATCGAGATCCAAGTGACGAAGCCCGCAGTCTAGGGGCCGCCCTGCGCCGAGACTGTCCTGAATGTGCGGAGAATCTGTGCGCAATTGTGTTCGATTGTTCGAGATTGTCGCCCCGCTGCCCCGGCAGCCGGTCCGCCGGATAGAATTCGCGTGCCGCACCGTGCATCGGGCTGCCGGGAACGAGATGGCGCGCGCATCCTGAGGAGACCATGAACGAAGTTCCGCTCAAATACCGTGTGCTGCTGATCGAGGACGACGATCGCCTCGCGCAGCTCGTCCGCGAATACCTCGACGGCTATGAATTCTCGGTGACGGTCGTGCGGCGCGGCGACCTCGCCGTCGCTGCGGTGCGCGAGCACCAGCCGGCCCTCGTGATACTCGATCTGATGCTGCCGAATCTCGACGGCATGGAAGTCTGCCGGCGCATCCGCGCGTTCACCAACGTCCCCGTGCTGATCCTGACCGCGCGCGCGGACGTGTACGACCAGGTCGCCGGGCTCGAAACCGGCGCCGACGACTACGTGACGAAACCGATCGAGCCGCGCGTGCTCGTCGCGCGCGCCCGTGCGCTGTTGCGCCGCGCGCAGCCGGCCGCGGCGGAAGCGAGCGCCGTCGCGCCCGACGCGCTCGTATTCGGCGAACTGACGATCTCGCCGCCGAACCGCACCGTCACGTGGCGCGGCGAGCCTGTCGAGCTGAAGACCGCCGAATTCAACCTGCTGCTGATCCTCGCGCGCGCGGCCGGCACCGTGCTGAGCCGCGACGACATCCTCAAGCAATTGCGCGGGATCGAATTCGACGGGCTCGACCGCTCGGTCGATTCCGGCATCTCGAAGCTGCGCCGCCGCTTCGAGGACGCGTCATCGGAGCCGCACAAGATCAAGACGATCTGGGGCCGCGGCTACCTGTTCAGCCCTTCTGCGTGGGACGAGTAAATGCTGCGCCCGTTGCTCCGGTTGTACCTCGTCGTGATCCTGTGCGTCGGCGCATCGATCGTCTTCATCCAGCTGTCGTTCGACCGGATCTTCTACGAGCGCGTCGCGCAGGCGCAGCGCGACTCGCTGACGACCTACGCGTTCGTGCTGAACGATTACCTCGAGCGCCATCCGGGCGCGCAGCGCGAGCTCGCCTTGCGCGAATTGGCGTTGCACGGCCGCGAAGGGTTCGGGTTCATGTCGATGGCCGACGCGCGTGCGCAACTGAGCGGCGCGCCGCTGCGCGATCTCGATGCCGGCCGAATCGCGATCAGCTACGACGGCAAGGATTACTACATGCCGCTCGCGGACGGCTCGGTGCTGCATGCGCGGCCGATCGAGGCGCCGGATCTCGACATCCGCATCTATGCGTACATGCTGCTCGCGCTCGCGACGCTGTTCGCGGTGGTGCTCTGGATTCACCATCACTGGCGCGACATTCGCCGGCTGCAGGACGCCGCGCGCGCATTCGGCGCCGGGATGCTGTCGACGCGCGTGAAGCTGTCGGGCAAGTCGAACATCTACGAGCTGTCGCAGCAGTTCAACGACATGGCCGCGCGCATCGAGGCGTCGATCAAGCAGCAGCGCGAAATGATGCACGGCATCTCCCATGAACTGAAAACGCCGCTCGCCCGGCTCGAATTCGGGCTCGCGCTGCTCGCCGATTCCGACGAAACGGGCCGGATGCGCGAGCGCCGCGACGCGCTGCGGCGCGACGTGCGCGAACTCGACGAGCTCGTCACCGAGCTGCTGACGATCGGCCGGCTCGAACAGGGTGCGAGCGAGCTCGCGCCGATGGAGGTCGTCGTCGACGCGCTGCTCGACAGCGTCGCCGGCAACGTCGCGGACGACATCGCCGATCGCGGCATCGCGCTCGACGTGTCGACGCTCGACGCGCCCGCGGCCCACGTATGCGATCCGAAGCTCGTCGCCCGCGCACTGCTGAACCTGATCCGTAACGGCGCCCGCTATGCGTCGCGCAAGGTCGTGCTGGCCGCCACGCGAGATCGGTCCGGGGCGCTCGTGCTGAGCGTCGACGACGACGGGCCGGGCATCCCGGCCGCCGAGCGCGCCCGCGTGTTCGAGCCGTTCCAGCGGCTCGACTCGAGCCGCGACCGGCAAACCGGCGGCTTCGGGCTCGGGCTTGCAATCGTGCGGCGCGTCGCACAGGTGCACGGCGGCGACGTGCGGCTCGAGGATTCGGCGCTCGGCGGCGCGCGCTTCGTGATCACGCTGCCCGTACGTGCGCTGCCGGACAGCCTCTTCGACGTCGCGCAGGACGTTGCGACCCCGCACGCCGATATGCGCCGCCGCAGCGGCACGGACACGGTCATCCCGTTTCGATGAAGACAGGCCACGGGATTCGGTCCGCCCTCGCCTGACGGCGCGCGCGCTCAGCACCGACGCAGCCGCACGACGAAGAACAGGCTGCCGAACAGTGCGGTCACGATGCCGATCGGCAGGTCCTCCGGCGCCGCGAGCGTGCGCGCGGCGACATCGGCCCACACGAGCAGGATCGCGCCGGCCAGCGCGGCGGCCGGCTTGTCGCCCCCTTCGCGGCCGGTTGCGCACCCCGAACGCGCGCTTGCTGCGCGGCTCGTCGACGCTTCGCACGGCCTCGCGCGCAGGTTCCGCAGCGCAGCCGCGAGCCGGCTACGCCATAGCCCCACCCTGTTCAACCGCCAGTCTTGAACGCCGGCAACTGCTGCCCGAGCCGCGCGCCCATTTCCGCGCCGAGCGCCTGCAGCGCATTGAACGGCCGGATCATGACCTCGAACTCGACGATCCGGCCGTCGTCGTCGAAGCGGATCATGTCGATTCCCTTCAACGCCTTGTCGCCGACGGTCGCACCGAACTCCAGCACGACGCTCTTGCCGTCGTCGGACACGAACCGGCGGTGATACGTGAAATTCTCGAGAATCGTGATCACCGTGCGCAGCGCCATCAGTAGCGCGGGCGCCGGCCCGTACGGCTTGAACGCCATCGGCGAACGGAACACGGCGTCCGGATGGACGATCGATTCCAGCGCGCCGAAATCCTTGCGCTCGACCATCGCATGCCATGTCTCGAGCGATTTCGCGACAGCGGGATGAAGATGCAGCGGGGCGTGTGTCATCTGAGTCTCCAGCATCGAGGTTGGACGGAACGGAAACCGGGTCGCGGCTCTTTACAGCAGGTCGCACCGTGCCCGCTTTCATGAAGAACCCGCCGCGCGGCCTGCTTCGAATCGCCGCGCGGCGAAACCGGATCACGCGTCCGGAAAAATCACCACCTTCCCCTTCACCTGCCGGTTCGCCATCCGCGCGATCGCGTCGGCCGCGCCGGCCAACGGCACGCGCTCGGTGATCGCGGGCCGCACCTTGCCGGCCGCGAACCATTCGGCGAGCAGCCGCATGTTCGCGGCATGCTGCGCCGGATCGCGCCGCACCGCATCGCCCCAGAACACGCCGAGAATGTCGCGCTCCTTCAGCAGCGCGAGGTTCAGCGCGATCTTCGGGATCTCGCCGGCCGCGAAGCCGACCACGAGGAACCGGCCACGCCACGCGGTCGCACGCAGCGCCGCTTCGCTGCTGGCGCCGCCCACCGGATCGTAGACGACGTCGGCGCCGCGTCCGCCGGTCAGTTCGTCGACGCGGCGGCGCAGGTCTTCGGTCGCATAGTCGATCGTCTCGTCGGCGCCCGCTTCGCGACACAGCGCGAGTTTGTCCGCGCTCGACGCGGCCGCGATCACGCGTGCGCCGAGCGCTTTCGCGATCTCGATCGCGGCGATCCCGACGCCGCCGGCCGCGCCCAGCACGAGCAGCGTCTCGCCCGCCTGCAGGTGCGCGCGCTGCTGCAATGCGTGCAGCGACGTGCCGTAGGCGAGCACGAGCGCCGCGCCCTGCTCGAACGTCATTCCCGGCGGCAGGGCGGCGAGCTGGTGCGCATCGGCCACGCACTGCTCCGCGAACCCGCCGTGTCCGGTAAACGCCATCACCGAATCGCCGGGTCGCCACGCGGTGACACCCTCGCCGACCGCGTCGATCACGCCGGCAAACTCGGCGCCTGGCGAAAACGGCAGCGCCGGTTTCACCTGATACAGCCCCTGGACGATCAGCGCGTCGGGAAAATTGAGCGATGCCGCCTTCACCTGGATCCGGACCTGCCCGGCAGCCGGTTCGGGAATCGCGACGTCCTCGATGCGCAAGCGATCGATCGGGCCGAATGCGGTACACAACAGGGCTTTCATGCGCTTCTGTCTCCTTGCGCGGCGTGGCCGCGCATCGGTGCGGTGGGCGGGATCCCCCCGCGCGGCCGGTTCACGACGCGCATGCGATGGCCATCGGCATCGGCAAGATCGTCTGCATTCCGGAATATCGTCGAAACCACGTTCAGAACCACGCGTCGCGCATGTCGAGCGTCGTCGTGTCGACGCTCGACAGCAGGTCGAGCTGCGCATCCACCTTCGGCAGTTCCCAGCGGAAAAAGTACCGGGCCGCCGCACGTTTGCCGTCGTGGAAATCGCCGTCGTGCCCGTGCGCGGCGAGCGTCACGTCGAGCCACAGCCATGCGACGACGAGATGGCCGAACGCTTCGAGATACACGCTCGCGTTCGCCAGCCGCGTCTGCGGATCGCCGATCGCGCTCAACTGGCGCGTCACGTCGCACAGCCTCGTCCAACGCCGGGCCAATGCATCGGCCTGCTCGCGCGTGCCGGCATCCAGCGCTCGCGCGCGCTCGACGGTCGCGCCGATCCGCACATCGAGCGCGCGCAGCGACGCGCCGTCGTCCTGACTCACCTTGCGGCCCAGCAGGTCGAGCGCCTGGATCCCGTGCGTGCCTTCGTGAATCGGATTCAGGCGATTGTCGCGATAGAGCCGTTCGACCGCATAGTCGCGCGTGTAGCCATAACCGCCGTGCACCTGGATCGCGAGATCGTTCGCGGCAAGACACCACTGCGACGGCCAGCTCTTCGCGATCGGCGTCAGGATGTCGAGCAGGCGCGCGGCATCGGCGCGCACCGCCGCATCGTCGTGCGCGCGCGCTTCGTCGACCTGCCTCGCGCAATACAGGATCAGCGCGAGACCGCCTTCGACATAAGCCTTCTGCGCGAGCAGCATGCGCCGCACGTCCGGATGGCCGACGATCGGCGTCTGCGGCGCGGCCGCATCCTTGCCGCCCGGCCCGAGCGGGCGCCCTTGCGGACGGTTGCGCGCATAGTCGAGCGCGTGCAGATAACCGGTATAGCCGAGCGCCACCGCGCCCGCGCCGACCCCGATGCGCGCTTCGTTCATCATGTGGAACATGTACGCCAGCCCTTGATTCGGCTGGCCGACCAGGTAGCCGATCGCGCCCGCACGCCCTTGCGGCCGATAACGCGTCCCTTCGCCGAAATTCAGCAGGCAATTGGTCGTGCCGCGATAGCCCATCTTGTGGTTCAGCCCGGCGAGCACGACGTCGTTGCGCTCGCCGTTCGCGCCGGCATCGGCGCCGGTCAGGAACTTCGGCACGATGAACAGCGAGATGCCGCGCGTGCCGGGCGGCAGCCGGCCGTGTTCGTCGGGAATCTTCGCGAGCACGAGGTGGACGATGTTCTCCGCCAGCTCGTGCTCGCCGCCGGAAATCCACATCTTGTTGCCGGTCAGCCGGTAGCGTGCGCCGAGCGGCGAATCGCGTTCGAAATCGGCGCGCGTCGCGATGTCGGACAGCGACGAACCGGCTTGCGGTTCGGATAGACACATCGTGCCGAGGAAACGCCCTTCCAGCTCCGGGCGGGCGAACGCGTCGATCTGCGCGGCGCTGCCGTGCGCGACGAGCAGGTTCGCATTGGCGACGGTCAGGAACGGGTACGCGGCCGTCGCGATGTTCGCGGCCTGGAAGAACAGGAACGACGCGGCTTCGACCAGCTTCGGCAAGCGCATGCCGCCGAGCGCTTCGTCGTGACCCGCGGCGATGAGCCCGGCGTCCGCGAACGCGCGCACGGCCGGTTCGACCTCCGGAATCAGCGTCACGCGTTCGCCGTCGAACCGCGGCTCCTCGCGGTCGCCGCGCGCCGCGTGCGGCGCGAACAGGTCTTCGGCAATCCGCTCGCTGGTGTCGAGCACCGCATCGAACGTCTCGCGACCGTGCTCCGCGTAGCGCGGCAGCGCGGCGAGCGCCTCGGCGTCGAGCCAGTCATACAGCAGGAACGCGAGATCGCGTCGCGACATCAACAGGCTCATCGTGCTGCCTCCCGGGGTGCCGGCCATGTCAGCCGAATGTAGGGTTGCGTGACTGCAAGTGCTGGCAGGAATTTAGCACGGTCGTTCGCAAACGACAACGCCGAGCATCGGGGCCGGTTCACGCCAATCATGGGTCCCGGTGTTCGAGGCTTCGAGAGGGGGCCGGGCCGCACGATGCGGCCCGGCGCGGGACAGATACCGCGTCAACCCGCCTGCGGTTTCGCCAGTTGATCGGCAATCGGCAGGCTGCGGATGCGCGTGCCGGTCGCCGCGAAGATCGCGTTGGTCAGCGCCGGCGCAACGGGCGGCAGACCCGGCTCGCCGACCCCGCCGAGCGGCGTCGCGAAATCGTCCGGCGCGACGAGATGCACGCGGATTTCGCGCGGCGCCTCGTTCATTCTCAGCACCTGGAAGCCGTTGAAGTTGCTCTGCTCCGGATGGCCGTCCTTGAACGTGATCTCGCCGTGCAGCGCGATGCCGAGCCCCATCACCACCGCGCCCTCGAGCTGCGAGCGCACCCGCTCCGGATTGACCTGCGGCCCGCAATCGATCGCGATGTCGACGCGCGGCACCGAAATCCTGCCGTCCGCACCGACCTGCACCTCGCACACCGCGGCCGTGTACGACACGAAGCTGCGATGCGCGGCGATTCCGAGCCCGTGCCCCTTCGGGAGCTTGCGCCCCCACCCGGCTTCGCGCGCGACCGTCTCGATCACGCGCCGCAGGCGCCCGGTGTCGACCGGATACAGCGCGGGATCCTCGCCGTAGTTCACGTTCTTCACCGTGATGTGCGGCTCGAAACGCCGCGCAGGCCCGATCAGTTCGAGCAGGAAATCCTTCGGATCGCGACCGGCGGCATGCGCGAGTTCCGATACGAAACTCTGGATGCCGAACGCATGCGGGATGTTGTACACCGAGCGGAACCAGCCGATCCGCGTGTGCGCTTCCGCAGCCGGATTCTCGATCCGCACGTTCGGAATCGCGAACGGCAGATCCGCGATGCCTTGCGCGAGCTCGCCCGGCTGCTCGTGCACGACGCCGGCCCGGAACGTCGACTGTATAGACGGCGCGACCGTGCGATGCTGCCACGCGACCACCTTGCCCGACGCATCGATCCCGCCGTCGAACGCTTCGAGCGACACCGCGTGAAAGTAGTCGTGCGCGATGTCGTCCTCGCGCGTGAACGTCAGCTTCACGGGCGCGCCGACTGCCTTCGACAGCAGCGCGGCTTCCACCACGTAATCGGGCTTCGATTTGCGGCCGAAGCCGCCGCCGAGCAGCGTCACGTTGACCGTCACGCGCTCGGTCGGCAACGCGAGCGCCTTCGCGATCTCGTCGCGCGTGGTCTGCGGGGCCTGCGTGCAGGTCCACACTTCGCAGCGACCGTCGGCCACCCGCGCGACGGCCGCGGGCGGCTCCATCGTCGCATGGGCGAGATGCGGAATGTAGTACGTCGCACGCACGCGTTTCGCGGCGCCGGCGAGCGCGGCGGCCGCGTCGCCGTCGTTGCGGATCACGTCGCCCGGCTGCGCGGCGGCCGCTTCGAGCGTCTTGCGATACGCAGCCGAGTCGTAGTCCGCATGCTGCCCGCGCTTCCAGTCGATCTTCAACTGCGCGCGTGCCTGGATGGCCGTCCACGTATCGCGCGCAATGACGGCCACCCCGCCGAGCGGCTGGAAGCCGGACGGCAGCGGCGCCGACGCCAACTGCACGACCTTGACGACGCCCGGCAGCTTCTCGGCGGTCGATGCATCGAACGACGCCACCGTGTCGCCGTAGGCCGGCGGCCGTGCGACGACCGCATACAGCATGCCGTCGAGCCGCGTATCGATCCCGTACTGCGCACGGCCGCCGACGATGTCGCGTCCGTCTATCAACGCCGTCTTGCCCTTGCCGATATAGCGGAATTCGGCCGGCGCCTTCAGCGCGAGCGTCTTCGTATCCGGCACCGGCAGCGCGGCCGCTTTCGCCGCCAGCTCGCCGAAGCCGAGCTTGCGCCCGCTCCTGGTATCGACGACCTCGTGCACCGTCACCTTCACCTGACCCACGTCGACGCCCCACACGGCAGCCGCCGCCTGCGCGAGCATCGTGCGTGCGGCCGCGCCCGCGCGGCGCAGCGCGGCGAAGCTCTGGCGCAGGCTGCGCGATCCATCGGTGTTCTGGTTGCCGTAGCGCGGCTCGTCGCCGACCGCTTGCGCGACCTTCACGCGCGCCCAGTCCGCGCCCAGCTCGTCGGCCACCACGAGTGCGACGCTCGTGCGCACGCCCTGCCCCATCTCGGAGCGGATGCAGGTCACCGTGACGGTGCCGTCCGCTGCGATCGCAACGAACAGGTTCGGATCGTCGCGCAATCCGTGCGGCATCCCCGCGCCGCCATATTGCGGATTCGCGCTGACGGGCGGCTGCACCGGGGCAGCCGCGTGCGCCAGCGACGGCACGCCGAATGCGAGCAACAGCCCGCCGGACGCGAAACCGAGCAGCAGCGCACGACGGCTTTCGTTGCGGACGGAGAGTTCGGGCGCGCTCATGCGTCACCTCCGCGGCGCACGGCAAGCTTGATCGCCGCGCGAATGCGCGTATAGGTGCCGCAGCGGCAGATGTTGCCGGACATCGCGTCGTCGATATCGGCGTCGGTCGGATGAGGATTCGTCTTCAGCAGCGACGCGGCCTGCATGATCTGCCCGGACTGGCAGTAGCCGCATTGCGCGACGTTCAACTCCTGCCACGCCTGCTGCAGCGGATGCGTGAGGTCCGTCGACAGCCCCTCGATCGTCGTCACGCGCTTGCCCGACGCCGCCGCGACCGGCGTGATGCACGACCGGATCGCCACGCCGTCGAGATGCACGGTGCACGCACCGCACAGGGCCATGCCGCAGCCGAACTTGGTGCCGGTGTGGCCGAGAACATCGCGCAGATACCAGAGCAACGGCATGTCGGGATTGCCGTCGAAGTGCTGCTCGCTACCGTTGACGGTCAGCGTGATCATCGTTCACCTCCTGGTTGCGATGCCCGCCGGGCAGGCATCGGGTGGGGATTCGAACGGCGCGGCTCACGTTCCGAACGATCAGGCAGGCGTGGCGCCGTTTCGTCGACCGTGTCGCGTGCAGGCACGGTCGGGCAGATGCCGCGAACGCCGCTGCCGGCCGGTTGCCTGCGCAACCTTTCAATCTCACTCCGGCCAGCCGTTCGTCCGCATGGATCGCCGTCCGCATTATCGAACCATTTCGGATTCGGCGTCGGATCGGCGCGATTCGGGCTTTTCAGGCAAACGGGGAGAAAGCACGCGCCGGAACGGGACGTGTCGGTGGCGTGACTTTGAATGCGTCGGGGAAATTCGCTTCGGGTCGTCACGTGCGAGCATCGGCCCGACCTAACGGCCGGACCGGATGCGCGACGTCCACACCGAAGGCGCCCGAGCAGGCTACCGCGCGCTCCGTGTCACGGCGACCGCAACGCCTGCAACCCGAGCGTGAGCGCGTTGAACGGCATCTCCGTGGCGCCCATCGAGAAACTCGTCGTCTTCGTGGGCGCCCCGGGCGTACGCATCAGCGCATGAACGATCCGCTCGCTCGCATGGCCGTCGCCGTATGGATTGCTCGCACGCGACATTTCCTCGTACGCGCTCTCGCTGTCGAACAGCCGCGACGCCTCCCAGACGATCCTGTCCCGATCGGTGCCGACGAGCCGCGCGGTGCCGGCCTGAATCGCCTCGGGCCGCTCCGTTGTCTCGCGCGTGACGAGCACCGGCTTGCCGAGCGCCGGCCCTTCTTCCTGAATGCCGCCCGAATCCGTGATGATGAAATAAGCACGCGACATCAGGAATACGAACGAAAGATATTCCTGCGGCTCGATCAGGTAAATATTGGGAATATCGCCGAGCCGTGCGCGCGCCGGCTCCCGCACGTTCGGGTTCAGGTGCAGCGGATAGACGAACTGCGCATCGCGATAGCGGTTCGCCAGCGTGCACAGCGCATCGCAGAAATGCCGGAACGGTTCGCCGAAACTTTCCCGGCGGTGGCCGGTGATCAGCACGACGCGCCGCGACGGTTCGAGAAACGGGAAGTACGCGGCGATCCTGTCCGACAGCGCGGCGGTGCGATCCAGCATGCGCTTGACCTCGTGCAACGCATCGATCACGGTATTGCCGGTCAGCGACACCGCGCCGCCCGGCACGCCCTCGCTCAACAGGTTGTCGCGCGCCAGCCCGGTCGGCGCGAAATGCCATGACGACACCGCATCGGTCACGCGGCGATTCAGCTCCTCCGGCCACGGCGACCAGATGTCGCCGCTGCGCAAGCCGGCCTCCACGTGACCGACCGGCAGATAACGATAGAACGCCGCCAGGCTCACCGCGAGCGTGGTCGTCGTATCGCCGTGTACCAATACGACGTCCGGCCGAAATTCGTCGAAGACCATGCCGATCGCCTGAAGAATGCCGGTCGTCACGTCGGTCAGCGTCTGGCCTTGCCGCATCAGGTTGAGATCGTAGTCGGGCTTGATGTCGAACAGCGTCAGCACCTGGTCGAGCATTTCCCGATGCTGCGCGGTCACGCATACCCGGGCGTCGACATCCGTCTGCGCCTTCAGCGCGCGCACCAGCGGTGCCATCTTGATGGCCTCCGGCCGGGTCCCGAACACAAGCAAGATCTTCTTCATCGTTATCCTCGTTTTAGCCGCTTCGTGCCCGGCGATCCTGCACACGGCGCGAAGCATGTATTCGGGCGGCGCATCCCGTACTCGCATGCGGTCGACACGCGGCGGTGCTGCGGGGCGAGCGCGCTGCCTCGTCCGCGCGGTCCGGGCCGCGTGAATCGTCGTGCTACCGGCGTCCCGTCGTATCGAAGCGATCACGTCATGAGCCGTTCCTCGCTGTGTCGAGCGTCAAGTCCCCCCAATACAGCAATATTCAAACCAGCCGGCCCGCATCCCGGCCTGCTTCGTTCCACGGCCATCGCGTGCGGACGGCGCGATGCGGAATGTTTCACAACTGCTACGGACCCTCGCATCGCCGGTTCGACGCGACGACGACGAACGGCCGGACGCTCGCACGATCCGTCTGACGACGTCGTCCGATGAATCGCACGTGCATGTCGAGTACCCGTGACGAAGCGAATCGCGTATACCTTTCGACGCGCTTTGCGTCGCCTCGATTCGCCACTTTCGTCTGTGCAGTGCGCGGCACGCACCCGAGCGTCGACTACCGTTGCACGCACAGGATTTCCTGCCACCCGACGGGGCTTGCGTCACACGAATCGCGGTTGTGGGAAATGTTGCGAATCTGTAACGCCGAGCCGAAACCGGCAAATACATCGGAGTCCGGTCCATTCGGCTCACGTGACGGCGGTTCCCGTTTCGACCGCTCGACCGACCCGCACACGATGCACGACGCACGGCGATCAATCACGCCAAGCCGCACCCGGCACGGCAACATCGACAGGCCGGACGACCCGGTCGCCGCGCGCCCTGCTCGCTGCATGCGATCGGCCGTCGGGGGCGAACGCGACGCGCGCACGCTGATTCGTCGATGAATCAAAACGCGTCGACTGCACGTCTGCCGCATCCGTTCCCCGTGCGTGGCCCCTTGCTGCGCGGGGCATCGCGGCAGATGGCTCACGCCTTGCTTAACGTCAGACGGGTGGGTCCCGAAACACTCGCATGGCAGCAGACAGATGGGGACGCCACAGCAACGAAGCCGGGAGGCGACGCCACGCGTCCGTCCGGGGGCAACCGATCACCGCCCCAGTGCGACGAATGCGCGACCGCTTCCCATTGACATCCGCGCGATCCACGGAGCGCCTTCAGCTCTCATCGGTCGTCGTTGCGGGCACGGGGACCAGAACATGAAGCAAACGCGGATGGCGTCACTCTGCGAGCAAGGCATCCTGCTGCTGATCGTGCTTGCCTGCTCGCTGATCGTGCGCGACACCGCATCGCGGGCGATCGCCGAACCGGCCCGGCTCGACTTGCCCGCCGCGACCGCCACCAACGCCGCGCCCGCCCGGATCGCGATGGAGCGCACCGCGCTCGGCAGCGCGACGCTCCCGTTCGCCGCACCGGCGTCGCCCGATCCCGATGCGTCGCGCGCGCCGCCGCCCGCCGCCACGCCAGACCTCGCGTTCGATCCCGAACTGCTGCTGATGCCGTGCGTCGCGTATCTGTGGCTGTTCACGCTGTTGACGTGCGGGTATGCCGCACGGCATTACGTATTCAGCCTCGACCGCCTGTTCAAGCCGCAGCGCGCGCCCTACCGGACGATGACGCACGGCGATTGGCCGCGGCTCACGGTCTTCGTCGCCGCCCACAACGAGGAAACCGTCATCGTCGATTGCCTGATGGCGCTGCTGGCCACGACCTATCCGCGCGACCGGCTGACGATCGTCCCGGTCAACGACCGCTCGACCGACAACACGCGCGCATTGATCGACGAAGTTCGGGCACTCGCGCCCGAGCTGATCCGGCCGTTTCACCGCGATACCGGCAAGCCGGGCAAGGCAGCCGCGCTGAAGGACGCGCTGCGCTTCATCCGCGGCGACATCATGGTGGTATTCGACGCCGACTACCTGCCGCGTCCGGGGCTGCTGAAGGAACTGGTCGCGCCGTTCTTCGATCCGGAAGTCGGCGCGGTGATGGGCCGCGTCGTGCCGCAGAACGCCGACAGCAACCTGCTCGCGCGGCTGCTCGATCTCGAGCGCGCCGGCGGCTACCAGGTCAATCAGCAAGCCCGCAACAATCTCAACCTGGTGCCGCAGTACGGCGGCACGGTCGGCGGCATTCGCAAGGGCGCGCTCGACGCCGTGGGCGGCTGGTGCGACGACACGCTCGCCGAAGATACCGACATGACCTACCGCCTGCTGCTGAGCGACTGGCGCACGGTCTATCTGAACCACGCCGAATGTTACGAGGAAGTGCCGGAGCGCTGGGCCGTCCGCGCCCGGCAACTGACGCGCTGGGCGAAGGGCCACAACCAGACGATGCTGCGCCATCTGGTCCCGGTGCTGCGCAATCCGCTGATCTCGCGGCGCTGCCGGCTCGACGGGGCGCTGCTGCTCGGCGTGTTCGCGATGCCGGCGCTGCTCGCGCTCGCATGGAGCGCCGCACTCGCGCTCTACCTGTTCAACGGCGTCAACTCGACCGCCCTCGGCCTGCTCCTGTCGCTGTTCGCGCTGTTCTCGTTCAGCACCTTCGGCAACTTCGGCGTGTTCTTCGAGATCGTCGTCGCCGCACGGCTCGACGGCCGCTCGACGCGCCTGCGGCTCGTGCCGGTCAACGTCGTCGGCTTTTGCGTGACGATTGCGGCGGTCGTCTCCGCACTCTGGGGACTCGCGCTCGACGCCGCGTTCCGCCGCGAACTGAAATGGGACAAGACCGAGCGTTTTCGCCGGCAGTTGAAACCGGAGCGATGAGCGATGACGACCTTCAATGTGATGGTGCCGGTGGCCGGCGTGCTCACCCTGCCGTTCCTGCCGATGCTGCATGAACTGATCCGGCGCAGCGACGTCGCGGCGCTGCCGATCGGCGACGGGCCGTTCGTCGATCAGGCGCTGCTCGCCGCGCGCTGGCACGACGCGCTGCGCGCGCACGTGGCCGGCACGCCGCCGGCGGATGCGTCCGTCGCGCCGCCGTGGCAAGCGCTCGGGCTGACTGTCGAGCATGACGAGACGATCCATGTCGCACGCGACGCGCATCGCGACGACGTGCTCTACGCCAGCCGCGCGATCACGCTCGACGATGGCGCACGCGCGGCATACGCGTTCGCCGACGAGCACATCGACATCCGCGCCGGCGCGACGATCGGCACGCTCGCGCATGCGCCGCTGATCGACGTCGACGACGCGGTGCTCCGTGGCGTCGTGGTCGGCGACACATTGCGCCTGCGCGGCGCCGGCGGCTTCGCGTGCCTGTATGGCGAGCCGATCGTCTTCGGCGCGGCGCCCCGCGCGCGACCCGCGGACACACCGCCCGCCCCGCGCCGCGCGGTCTCGCTCACCCGCCACTTCGCATCGCTGCCGCATCGCTTCCTGCACGGTCGTTACCTGCTGCCGTGCGACGTTCGCCTGCCCGCGCACACGGTCGTGCAAGGCAACCTGATCGTCGAAGGGACGCTCGTACTCGGCGAAGGCTGCGTGCTGCGCGGCAGCGTCAAGGCGCATCGCGTCGAACTCGAACGTCACGCGTTGCTGCATGGCGCGGTATTCGCGCGCGACGACGTGTTGCTCGCCAACGCGAGCTGCATCGACGGCGTCGTATCGGCCGGCGGCCTGCTTCGGCTGACGGGTGCGCGCATCGGCGTCGCCGGTCATCCGGTCAGTGCGTGTGCGCGCGACGTCTCGGTCGTCAATCATGCCTGCGTGCATGGCGATCTCGTTGCATGGCGCAGCGGTTGGTTCCACACATCCCGTTAAGGAGCGCCTCATGTCCGATCGCCCCAGCCATCGCGGCCCGCGCGTGCCGGTTGCCACCCTCGCGATGCTGTGCGGCGTCGCCTTCGGCGCGCCCGCGGCGCTGGCGGCGCAGCCGGACGATGAGGTCGCCATGCCGACCGTGCAACCTCCGCCCCCCACGACCGTCATCACGCCACGGCAGCGCGACGAATCGATGTTCGTGCGCGTGGACGCCGAAGGCCTGCCGGACGGTGTGCCGCTCGCCGAGTTCACGCCCGAGGATACGAACCGGCCGCCGCTGCCCGATGCAGTCGTCACACATGTGCAGGCGCCGCAGGCGTCCCACACCGAATTGTCGCTCGGCTATTCGAGCGCACACCTGACGCACGGCTACGGCGACTGGTACGGCGTGCACCTGCGCGGCGTCTATCAGGATGGCGGGCGCACCGTGCTCGGCGAACTGGCGCAATTGCACCGCTTCGGCGAGAACACGCAGCTCGGTGCGCTGACCTACGTGCAGGACCTCGGCCCCGACTGGTTCGGCGGAATCGGCTTTTCCGGCACCACGTCGGGCACGATCCTGCCGAGTGCCCGCGTCGACGTGTCGATCAATCGCAAGCTATTGTCCGATCGTTCGCTGGTCGTGTCGCTCGGCGCCGGCTACGCATGGAACCGCAGCGGCCACCGCGATCAGCTCTATCACGCCGGCGTGATCTGGTATGCATTGCCGAAGTGGATTTTCGAGGCGGGCGCGAACTATACGGTCGATTCGCCCGGATCGGTGAAGGCGCCCGCCTACTACGGCGCCGTCACCTACGGCGAAGTCGGCAAGAGCGTGATCGTGCTGCGCGGCGGCGTCGGCCGCGAAGCGTACCAGGTCACCGGTTCAGGCACGCAGATCGCCGATTTCCGCAGCCACGAGATCACCGCGAAATGGCGCTACTGGTTCACGCGCAAGTGGGGGACGCAACTCGAATTCGTCTATTACCACAACCCGTACTACTCACGAATCGGCGGCGAACTCAGCGTCTTCTATCGCTGGTAACCGGGCGGGCGCCATGCACACGCATCCCGTCCGTCCTCCCGTCGATCGTTCGCTGCGCACCCACGCGCACCCGCAACGCTGGCTCTTGTCGATCGCGCTGCTGACGCCCGCGCTGTACGCGTCGCTGTGGTTCGGATTGCCGCTCGCGTGGCGCTACTGGCGCGCGGTCATGGCGTGGGGCGCGCAGCAGATCGATCCGGCACTTCATGTGATCGTGATCGGCTATCCGCCCGATGCGCCGCGCGTGCCGCTGCTGTCGATCGACGTCGCCGCCCGCTGGCCGGGCGGCATCCTGCTCGCCGCCACCGCCGCGCTCTGTGCGACCGGCTTCGCCGCATCTTTCATCCGGCGGACGAACTGGTTGCCCGTTGCATATCTGTTACGTATCGCGAGCTTTACCCAACTGCTGATTTGCGCGTACTTCTGGCTCGCGCCCGGCACGTTCCCGTATGTCCCGCAACTGCATCTGCGCGACATGTTCGTGCTGCACGGCGCAGCGATCGCGCTGGTTCCGCTGGTCATGGCCGCGCTGTACTACCCGCTCGATTTCTCGCTGCCGCAAAAAGCCGTCGCATCGCTGCTGGTGCTCGGCTACTTCGTGTTCGCGCTGCCATTCGTGATGCTGCTGCACGCGACGATCATCCATCACGGCTCGCTGCTGTTCCTGCCGTTCTGCTATTTCCTGCTCGGCGGCCCGCTGCTGATCGGCCTGCTGGTGACGCTCTATACCTACTGTGCAAGCTGGCCCGGCGCGCTGACGCACGATCGCGATTCCGTCTGCTGATAGCGCGTCCAAACGCACCGTATCAGCGATGAAACGATTCCGCCGTGTTTCCGAACGCGCCGCGCGACCCGCATCGCAGGAAGCCAGCAGGACCGGGCTTCCTGCGCCAATGGCACGTTGTTCGCTTCTTCCAAAACGTCGCATCGAGTCCTCTCACCGGCGAAGGCTGCGCGGCAGACCGGCGCATTGGCGCAATCCGGCCGGCGTCTACACGCACCGCTCGATACCCGACGAACCGGACAGCCGCACACACCTACGGGGCTGGATTGGTCGACCTGGCGACACCGCATCCCGGCTGCCGCACGCCCCCATTCCTTGAGCGAGGAGCACACCATGTTGGCAAAGTCAGGCAAGTTCTTGCGGATCCTGTTCGCGCTGTTCGCGCTCGCGTTCGCATTCAGTCCAGGCGGCGCTCGGGCAGCCAGCAACCAGCTTCTCCTGTTGGTGCCCGACACGCTGACGCTGCCCGATTCGCGCGTGTCGGCATGGCTCGACAGTGCCCAGGAGGAAGGGTTGCAGATCAAGGTGATGACCGACAGCCAGTTCATGGCGGCCGGCGCGTCGCTGTCGCAGTATCCGGGCCTGATCCTGCCCGACCAGGTGCATACGACGGCCGACGACACGCTCGTGACGGCGATCCAGAACTATGCGCTGAACGGCGGCAAGGTGATGCTCGTCTACGATTTCGGCGTCCTGAACGCGGCCGGCTTCTACGTCAGCCCGAAATCGCGCTTCAGCAGCATGGTCGGTGTGGACTATGTGCTGTACGACCAATACGGCGGCAACATGATCGGCCTCGGCAACGTGACCGGCATGAGCAGCTGGCTGCGCACGCTCCAGGTGCCCCCCGGCAAGTCGATGGCATGGACCACGGCTTCGTCGTCCCCCACGACGGCGACCGCGCTCGCATCGACGAGCACCGCGGGCACGTCGACGAGTTCGACGTCGACGTCGGGCAGCGCCCTGTTTCTGGCCGCCAGTCCGTCGAATCCGGGTGGCCTCGTCAATTACAACCACGGGGCATGGTTCCAGTACACGACGCCGCCCACGGGCAGCGGCGTGTTGAGCCAATCGCTTCCGAAGCTTACCGGCACCGTGACCGGCAAGCTGAAGAAGACCACGACGTATACCGCCAGCTCGCTCCTGAGCACGTCGACCGGCAAGAAGGCCAACACGCTCGCGTCGACGCTGGCCACCAGCACCGACACGCTCGAAGGCATCTCCGGTTACGTATACGGCTTTCTCACCTATCCGAGTTTCGTCACGCAGGGGACGTATACCGGCACGACGATCCTGACTTCACCGACCTTCGGGCTGGTGTCCGGCTACAACACGTACGGCAACGGCGGCGTGCTGTTCGTCAACCTGCCGCTCGCCTACCTCGACGGCCAGACCGACGGCATGCTGATTCACGGCTACCTGCATTATTTCGGCACGCAGATGCTGAACCTGGCGTCGCTGTCGCCGCTGCCGAAGGCAATGCCGGGTCTCGTATTCAACTGGCACTTCTGCGCGGGCGACCAGATCCAGCCGGCGCTTTACCTGAAGAGCCTCGGCGTCTGGAACAACGGGCCGTTCTCACTCGTCATCACGGCCGGCCCCGATGAAGCGACATTCGGCGACGGCAACGGCATCAACCTCGCCAACAACCCCACCGCGCAGAATCTCGTCAAGTATTTCGTGACCAAGGGCCAGCACGTCGGCAGCCACGGCGGCTGGATCCACGATTACTGGGGGGCGAATGCGAGCGAAACGAACGCGAGCACGTTCACGCAGTACCTGGTGATGAACCACCAGGCCGTTCAGGCCGCGACGGGCTTGCCCGATGTCGAGTATGCGGCGCCGGAAGGCAACACGCCGACCTGGTCGGTCAACTGGCTCGAAAGCAACGGCTTCAACGGCTACTACTTCACCGGCCACACCGGCTCGCCGCCGACCCGCGCATACCGCAACGGCGCACTGCTGAACCCGGGCCTGTGGGCATACCCGGTGATGCCGTTCGGCAAGTACGCGACGTTCGAGGAGTTCCAGCAGTACGCGGTGCCGACGAGCGACGTGAACAACTGGTACGCATCCTTGATGAACTTCGTCGTCGCGAACCGCACGAGCCGGCTGATCTACGCGCACCCGCTCGGTGCGTCGTCCTACACGTCGACGTTGTCCGCGATCTTCTCGCAAGCCAATACGCTGAAACTGATGGGTCAGTTCAAGTGGTACACGATGAGCGACATCACGATCTTCGACCGCGCGCGCCTGAACGTCACATGGTCGGCCACCGACACGGGCAGCGGCTGGACGTTCGCCGCCAGCCACCCGACCAGCCTCGCGAACATGACGTGGCTGCTGCCGAAGAAGGGCTTCGCACTGCCGTCGATCACGCAAGGCAGCGGCAGCGTCGTCATCACCGACGCGACCTACTGGCTCGTAACCGCGAACGGCGGCACCAGTCTCACGTTCACCAGCGCCAAGGTGCACTGAGCCGCGACATCGACACACCCGCCGGCGCGCGACGCGGCCAACGCCGCACCCGGCGGGATTTGCGCAGGACCACCGCGCAGGAGCCCCCAGATCATGAACCGGCCCGCGCTTTTCCCGGCCGCACGCACACGCGCGGCGGCCACCGCCCGGCTATGCCGCCGGTGGTGCGTCGCCTGCTGTGTCGCCGCATGCGGCGTCGCGCTGCATGCGAACGCTGCCGAACTCCAGCTCAACGGACTCTACCAGCGCCCCGACGGCGCGATCACCGTACGCCTGAACGGTTCCGGCATCGATCCTTATTTCGCGGCGAAGGCGCTGCTCGGCGCCGCCGATGCCGGGCTCGACGCCCATCAGGCCGCGCTCGCATGGATCGCGTGGCTGTTGCCGCGCCAGCGTCCGGACGGCGGTTTCGATCGCTACTGCGTGAAGAACGGCCAGTACAGCGCCTGTGCCGAAGCCGACGCCGACGACGCGATGATGGCGACCTGGATCGAACTCCTCGCCCGCTTCGCGCCGCCCGACGGCCTGCCTGCCGCATGGGAACTCAGCCTCAATCGCGCAGGTGCGCATCTCGACACGCTGCTCGGCAAGCCCACCGGCGTTTACCAGATCTCGTCGACGCTGCACGTCGCGCTGCTGATGGACAACGTCGAGGTGCACAGCGCGTTCCGGGCGCTCGCGGCGTATTACGTCCGGCATGCCGATTACGCACGCGCCGGCCCGTGGAGCCAGCGCGCCGACCGGCTCGCGTCCGCGATCCTGAAGGTGTTCTGGCGCGGCATGCAGACTGGTTTTCGCGCGAGCACGCAGCGCATCAGCGACACGACGTTCTATCCAGCGAAAGTCGCACAAATCTTTCCGCTCCTGTCGGCTATTCAGGTTCCCGAACAATCGAACGAGACGATCTACGCGCAGTGGATGCAGAAGTACGGCAAGACCTGGCTTCAACTCGCCGGATCCGATTATCCGTGGGGCTTGATCGCACTGGTCGCATTCAAGATGAACGACAGGAGCACGGTCGCGTGCTGGCATGCGCGATCGGGCCCGTACCGGCACGGCGCGCACTGGAACGTACTGGAGGAGGCGCTTTACCTGGCATTCGAAAGCCGGATGGCCGACCCGATCGCGCCCGCTCAATGCGGCTTCACGACGGCGGCGACGACGGCGACCGCGTCGCGCTGATCCACGCGCGCGCACGGTCCAGGGACATCTACAGGAAAGGAGACGAGTCATGTGTGGCATCGTCGGCGCGGTCGCGCAACGGGATATCGTCCCGATTCTGATCGAGGGTCTGCGCCGCCTCGAATATCGCGGCTACGATTCATGCGGGGTGGCGACGGTCGTCGACGGCCAGGCACGCCGCGAGCGCAGCATGTCGCGCGTCGCCGATCTCGACGCCCACGTACGCAGCGCCGGCCTGACCGGCAGCACCGGCATCGCCCACACGCGCTGGGCAACCCACGGCGCACCCGCCACCTGCAATGCGCATCCGATCTTCTCGCGCGACGAAATCGCGCTGGTTCACAACGGCATCATCGAGAACCACGAAACGTTGCGCAAGCAACTTTCCGACGCACACTACGAGTTCGACGGTCAGACCGACACCGAAGTGGTCGCGCATCTGATCCACAGCAAGTATCGCGGCGACCTCCTCGCCGCCGTACGCGATGCGACCTCGCAACTGCACGGCGCCTATGCGATCGCGGTGTTCAGCAAGCACGAGCCGCAGCGGCTGATCGGCGCGCGAGCCGGCTCGCCGCTCGTCGTCGGCGTGAAGGACGGCGAATGCTTTCTCGCGTCCGACGCGCTTGCGCTCGCCGGCATCACCGACCGCTTCATCTTTCTCGAGGAAGGCGACATCGTCGAACTGACGCCGGGTGGCGTACGGGTGCTCGATCGCGCCGGCGCGCCGGTCGAACGCGCGATACAGACCGTTTCGTCCGCGCAAGGCGTGGTCGAACTCGGGCCATACCGGCACTTCATGCAGAAGGAAATCTTCGAGCAGCCACAGGCCGTGGCCGCGACCATCCCCGATGCCGGGCTGTTCGATCCCGCAGTATTCGGCCCGGACGCCGCGCGCGCGTTCGAGCAGATCGACAACGTGCTGATCCTCGCGTGCGGCACGAGCCACTATTCCGGCCTGACTGCGCGCCGCTGGCTCGAAACGATCGCGCGCATCCCCGCGCAGGTCGAGATTGCGAGCGAATACCGCTACAGCGACGCGCTCGCGATGCCGAATACGCTGGTGGTCAGCGTGTCGCAATCCGGCGAGACCGCCGACACGCTCGCCGCGCTCAAGTATGCGCAGGCGCTCGGCCACATCGACACGCTGGCGATCTGCAACGTGCCGACCAGCGCGATGATGCGCCAGACCGGCTTGCGCTTCCTGACACGTGCCGGCCCGGAAATCGGCGTCGCGTCGACCAAAGCGTTCACGACGCAGCTCGTCGCGCTGTTCATTCTCGCCGTCACGCTCGGGCGGCTGCGCGGCTACGTCGACGACGCGCAGCTCGCGCGCTACACGATGCAGTTGCGGCGCCTGCCTGGCGCGCTCGAAGACGTGCTGGGGCTGGAGCCGCAGGTCGCACGCTGGGCCGCGGAATTCTCGCGACATGAAAACGCGCTGTTTCTCGGGCGCGGGCTGCACTACCCGATCGCGCTCGAAGGTGCGCTGAAGCTGAAGGAAATCTCGTATATCCATGCGGAAGCGTATCCGGCCGGCGAGCTGAAACACGGGCCGCTCGCGCTCGTCACGCATACGATGCCCGTCGCCACGATCGCGCCGAATGACGCGCTGCTCGAAAAGCTCAAGTCGAACATGCAGGAAGTGCGTGCGCGTGGCGGACAGCTTTATGTGTTCGCGGACGCCGATACGCGGATCGACAACGGCGAAGGCGTGTCGGTGCTGCGGATGCCGGACTACTATGGGTTGCTGTCGCCGATTCTGCACGTCGTGCCGTTGCAACTGCTCGCGTATCACGCGGCGTGCTTGCGGGGTGCGGATATCGACAAGCCGAGGAATCTGGCGAAATCGGTGACGGTGGAGTGATGGGCGGTTTGCCTCTCGCATTCGCTTCAACTGATCGAGTGACAACGTTGCTGCTCCGCTAAATTCTTTTCGTTGGCCTACCCGCGCATAGAGGCCAAGAAGCTGACCACCCCCAACGTATGATTCTCGCAACTTACTCTCGTGAGATCGAAGCCGCCTGCACCAGGCTCGGACCAGTCACACAGAGTTGCCAAACCCTATTTATCAGACTGAGAAATAATCCCGCTGAAATCGAACCCCTTTAGCCTATTTTGCTCTACAAGCTCTCTAAAACGCTCGGATACGAATACTGTAGCAGGACTTTCTTTTAGGCGAAATATATCAACCCCTTCAATTTGACTCTTCAGAAGAAATATTTTATTAAAAACCGTTGCCCGAGGATAGACTTTGAATTTTGATGCAGCCATATCGACAGCATTCTCTATCACCCGGGTTACATGAAATCCGGACATGTCTTTTATCGGGGCATCGACCTGCAATATCTCCCCGCTGTCACGAAGTACCGGCGCCAATACATCCAGCGCCCTCTCACTAAACACGAGAAACGGAGATAGCATCGTATGAACGTCGCCAGTCTTTTTTCTGCGCGAAGTGCCCCACGTAAGCTTAACGGGGTCGTAGTCGCGGCCAAACCCTCGCCCACATAGCGTGGTTGCTCGTATAGCTACGCTCTTGTCATATGCGATTTCACAGTCATCATCGACTTGAACGAGAGGCTGAAATGCTTCATCCTGCCTCAAACCGTAAACGTCACTCACGCATTGCCTCACATCCAAATCATAGCGCCCAGATAAATAGCGGCCTACGGTGCCTCACCCCAAGGGTCATAGGAATAGCTTTCATCGATCGGCGAAAAATCAATACCTTTCAATGCGCATCGCTCCACTTCCGACTTAAACCCCTGACTACATACCAGCTCCATTGTTTCGGTACATCTAAAAAGATTGCCAGCACAGTCGTCGCGCGGAATGAAGGTTTTGATCCAACTATACATTGGAGTCCCTGGAAACAACTTATTCTCGGCGACCTCTTTTGTTTCCAGATCCCGGTCCTCGGAATAGTCCGACTTTTGTCGATCAAGCAGAGACTCATGATCTGCCGGCAAGAAAATTGAATACGCCTTATTACCCGCTGGCTTTCCACCCGCAACGATGCCAATGGGGACCGCCCTATATCTAACCCCCAATTTTTCACACGCAGCCAAAAACTCTTTTGACACGTAATTCGTTTGCGCTCCATAGAAATCGAAATCAATCGAAATCGATGGATCTGATAGCGTGAAAATATATTCATGCTTTACATCGACGCCAAACGGATCAGCCACATACATCGGCCACTCCCATTCATCACGGTTCAATTCTCCCGATAGGTATGGAGGGCAGCCTGGGTCTCCAGCGCGGTATTTAACAACAAAGAAACGTGCATTCATCAAAGTAACCTTCCCGTTATTGCATCAACCAAATATTTACCGGACTCCAATCCTTCTCTCGCCATATTTTGAATGCGCCCGACACCGAGCACAAGTTGCGTATCACTGAGACGGCCCGCCAGGAATTGTTGGTTAAGTTTCGTTAGCTCAGTTTCAATGGCCGCAGTGTATTGCCCGTGGTTCGACCAATGCCCAGGGAGCTCCAGCGTTTGGGCAAGCTTGGAGCTACCGGGCAGGAATATGCCATTAGACGCACCATCGCCATCGAATCCCATCCCGCGCAACCGGCTGAACATAGCCGCAAAGTCAGGGTGCTTCATGAGTTCTTCAGGAATCAGATGGTGGTTCGCCATACCATCATGCGGGCGAGCCCCCATATTTTCCCCGAGCTTTGTGGAACACCACCCCATCGGATCGATTCGGGTCAATGGGTTTGATGCGTACGCGTACAAATTGTCGCCGCCCACCAACCCAATCGGATCCTGATTGATGAACCGTCCCACGTCCGGATCATAGAACCGGAACGTGTTGTAGTGTAGCCCCGTACTTTCGTCGGCATACTGACCGGCATAGCGCAACGGCTGATCTGTCCGCGCGGTCGCGAGTTGCCGCTTGCTCGGCTCGACTTTGCCCCACGCCGTGTATTGCCCCGCCCAGGCGAGCTCGCCAGCCTCGTCGGTGACCTCTTGCGGCGCCCCTGCCAGATCCGTATGGAAGTGGTAGATCCGCGACGCGCGCTTCGCCGTATCGATCGCGGCCGCGGCCAGGGCCTCCGCGATCACCGCATCGACGCGGGCAGCCGGTGAGTACGCATCATCAGGGCTGTACACATAGCTGCTCACGCCTGTCTCGCGCACTTCCTGCGCGAGGCGCAAGCCTTCCCATACGAACCGTTTCGTCTCGCTGCGCAGTTTCACGCCACGCAGGTCGAAAGTGGTATCGGTCTTCGAAATACGCCGACCCAGCGAATCGTACTGGAAGCGCGTTTCGACCACGCCACGCGCGTCTTGCGTACGCACCGCGATCAGTCGATCCTGCCCATCGTAAGTGAAGCGCTGCTGCTGGTTGGCTCCGCGTAACTTCGTCGCCAGATTGCCGAACGGATCGTATTCGAAGCGCAGGTCCTGCCACATTCGCAGACGGTTGCCTTCGACGTATCCGCGACTCTTGCCCTGTGCGCCGTCGAGCATATTGCCCGCGGCATCCCAGGCAAATTCCTCGAGTTCACGATCCATGGTGTTCACACGACGTGTCAGCTGTCCGACCGGATCATAGCTGTACTGCGTGCTGCCACGCAGGCTGTCGCTGGTCTCGATCAGTTCGCCCGTCGCGTCGTACCCGTAGTTACGCCACAACTGGCCGCGTCCTCGGCCGAGTGCGTCCGGTTGGAAGCCGGCGGACTGCCAGACTCTTCGGCCAAGCGGATCGTAGGCAAAACGCTGAGTCAGCCTTCCCTGCGTTCTCGCGATCTCACGATGCAAGTCGTCACGCTCGAAGTCGCTCACCACCTGATCACCACAGCGGATCTGGTGAACGTGACCGGAGCCATAGCGCAGCATCTGTAGCGTCTGGTCGTTCGGTAGCTCGAGCGATATCACGTTGCCCAGTTCATCAAGGTTGTATTCGACGTCGCCATTCGCACCGTGCTCGGCGACAAGACGACCAACCTTGTCGTACTCGAAACGCACCACGTCCACCGTGATGCCGAGTGCTGCACCGGCGGCCGTCGGTGTACGTTCGACTCTCACCAGTTGGTCATTCTTGTTACGCTCGTAACGTGTAACGTCGGTCGGCGTATGCTGGACCTTCAGGTTACCCATCCGGTCGCGTTCGAATCGGATCGTACGGATCGGGCGATCCGCCGTCGCATGACCGTCCGGCGAGCCCACGATGTCCAGCCCCAGCAATTCACCGCCTTCGCCATACTCGAATCGCCGCTGGACACCGTCGGGCCTCGTTTCGGTCAACAGACGGCCGCCGGCGCTGTACGTGAACACGTAGCGTGCGTGGCCCTGCTGGAGTTCGCGCAGGCGCCCCGCTACATCATAGTGATAGCGGGTCCGTCGTCCGGCAGGATCGATCGCTTCGACAAGTTGACCGCGGGCATTGCGCAGTGACTGTTGCATCCGGCCTCCGAGGCCGACATGCCGCACGACGAGCCCAGCCGCGTCGTATTCGAAAGTCTCCGTGCTGCCATCGGGATACGTGATGCGACGTGGCTCGCCGGTCGGACGTATGTCATATACGACGCGCTGCCCCAGGGCATTCTCCCGTGCAAGCGGCAGTCCGAACGCGTCGAAACTGCTGCGCGTGGTTTTACCAGAGCAGTCCGTATAGGCAACCAACTCTCCGAGACGATTCCACTCGAGCGTCTTGCGTCCGCCACGCGCGTCGATATGTGCGATCGGCAACGCAGTCAATCCCTTCGGATACTCGTAGCGATTCTCGTGGCCAAGCGGATCCTTGGTCGACAGCAACCGGCCTTGCGGATCGTATTCCGCCCGCCAAGCGCCGCCGTCGGCCCCGACGACTTCCACGGGCCGCATGCTGTTGCCGTCGTAACGAGTCCGAGTCGTACGGCCCAGCGGATCAGTCTCGGCGACGATCCGGCCTGCGTCGTCGTACTCGAACTCGACCGTGCGCTCACCCGGCAGCATCAGCATCACCGGCATGCCTGCGTCGTTGTACTTGATCCGGTAGAGTCCTCCGTCGAAGTCGGTGTACTCGACAATCTGAAACTGTGCGTCGAAGCGCCAATGTGCGGTGCGGCCATCGGCGTTCCGAACACACGTCTGCCGCCCGCCGATGTCGTATTCGAACGACCAATCCTCGCCTTCGCTGGTGCGCGTCGCAACCACGCGCGGCTGCCCTTCGATCACCGACCATGCGTAGCTCGACGTAAAGCCCAATGCGTTCGTATGGCTGGTCATCAGGCCACTGGTATACATGAACTGGCGCACGACGGCCCCATTTGCATCCGTCACCGACGCCAGTTGGCCGTTCTCATCGTATCCGTAGGCGACGGCCAGTCGGCGCTCATCGCCATGAACGAGCGTGACCGCGCCAAGCCGCCCGTGCTCCTGCTCGTAATCGAGAACGGCATTCAATCCGCCGCACGTCAGAATCTCGGTGACGCGGCCGCGGCTATCGCGCTCAAACTGGCACCACTGCCCAGCCTGATCCTCGATGCGGCGCACCCAAGCGATGCGGCCGGAGTCCGGCTCGTATCGGCCGAAGTCGTAATACGTCTCGCCAATGTCATGCAGGATGTAGCGCCCGTCGGGCGTACAGGTAAGATACCGTTGCTCCGCCTCGCTGAATGCGGCTTGCCCGGCACGCAGCAACGGAAATCCGCTCTCGCGCCCTTGCGCGTCGATGTACCAGAGGTGCCCGTCGCGGGCATGCAGACGAAGCTCCCACGGCGCCACCCAGCCGCGGCCAAGCGTCCCTGCATAGTCGATACTGCTCGAATAGAAACGCTTGATCGCGACCGGCATCGGGCTCGGGATCACGAAGTCCGTTTCCGATTCGGCCAACAGGATCTTTCTTCCGGTCGTGACGTCGACCGGGTTGCCGAACATCCCGCCGAGCGCCTTGTTAATCGCTGGCCCGGCAACGTACCGCCCGAACGCCTCACCGAGCACGTACCCGCCGATGAACTTCGCAGCGCACGGCAGGACCGCACGCGATAGCCCGCCCGCCTGCTTCAACAACCCGCCTAGCCCGCCGACCAGCCCCGCCAACACGAACGCCCATTCCGTCGCCGTTCGCAGCCACGGCGGCACCTCGTCGTCGACCGGCAGGTATGTCTGGGTGCCGCCGTGAAAGAACGTGTCGTGAGAACCGTCGCCGATCGTCGCGCCGCAGGTAATCTTGTCGTCCTTGCGCGCCGCGGGCCGCCCGTTGATGAAGATATTCGTCGATCCTTGCGCGACAAGCGGAATGGGATTGTGCTTGCTGCATGCCACGCCGCTCAACGTCGCATAGGCCGCCGAGAGGGAGTTGACGTAGACGTCCGGCGAACCTGTAATGATGTTCCCGGATTGCGAGCTGAACATCTTCCCAATCGACTCCCCTATTGATAGGAGAGCCTGCGCTCCGATACCGGCCATCATGCCGGCCAGCAACGCCACGCCGAATCCACATGTGAAAGTGGCGAAGGCGACTGCGGCGATCAGGGCAATGCCCAGCACGGCGCCGACCAGAAAGCCCGCCAGCGCGCTGGTGTGATCGATTGGATCGGTGACTCGTGCGGCTTCGTACACGATGATTGTCCTTTGCTGTTGTTATGCCGACTCTTGTTCTGCAGGACGGTAGCCGTCGAGCCAGTTGCGCCACAATGCATCGAGCGTTTCGCCGAAGCTCTTCGCGCTCGACGCGGTAAAGATCAGCACGCGTCCTGGGGCAACGATGAATGCGCCTTGCCGTTGAAAAACGGTCTTCGGACCGTTCCTATAGGCGGCGTCGATACGCTCCCCAGGCATTCCATCAGTTTCAGGCCCAAGCCGTTCAGCCTGGCGCGAAAGCACCCGATGTCCCTGCAACCTCGATTTGAGCAGCGCGATCTGCCGATCGATATACGGCGCAAGGGTCTCTCCGTCCTTCAGCCAGTCGCGTGCGACACTGAGGTTCGGCTGTGCGGCTGTATCGGCCGGCACGAACAGGTTGGTCGTGCGATCCTCGAAACCGTTCGGCAGAACGATGCTGCCTTCGTGAATCCGGATACGGTTTTCGGAATCCGTCATGCTGGTTCTCTCGTGATGTGTAGTTGTTGGAATGAGTGGAAATAAGCGCCCACTCGCGCCACCACTCATTTTCCTTGCAGCGCGACCGCGCTTTCCCGGCGCAAGTGCAAGCTGCCCGCTAGCAATACGACATGTGCGACGAGCCACGCGTAAAACGCAACGCCGTAGCCGGATATCGGCGTCGCATCTGCTTCGTTGAAGTACCACTTCGTCGTGAGCAGTGAACAGAGCGCACACGCGAGCGCAGCGGCAGAAAGCTGGCTCGCGCGGGTATATCGGCTCCGAGCGAGCTGGACGGCCGCGGCAACGTAGAGCGGATTGGCCAGCCATGCTGGATTGAGCATGAACAGTCCCCACCAGCCCTGGGCCAGAACCGACAGCCCACTGAGCGACGCTTCCTTTTCGAAATGCATCGCAGGCAAAGTCAGCGAGAGGAGGTACAGCGCCCCGGATACGCCGAGAACCGTCTCTCGCCTGATACGCGGCGTCGAATCAAAAGCGTTCAACATTTCCCGAATCCATTGGACGTCGCTACAGCCATCACGCGTGCGTTCAATCCGTCTGGCCGGCCGGTGTCACAACCTTCTCGCCGCGAGCGCGCATCGCTGCGCGTTGCGCCTTCGGATCGAGCGGCGGCCACGGCGCGCCGGCCGTTACGATCTTGCGGCGAATCTCTTCGATGCGCGCACGCGCCGGCGAATCCGAGGTCGTATGATTCTTCAACTCGTTCTGCAGCACCCAGCCGTACGACACGCCGAGCTGGCTGGCAATCTTCGGATCCGCGCCGTGCGAGAGCAAGTAGTCGACGACATCCCACTGCTGAATCATCGTCGCCTCGAAGAGTGCCGTCTTTCCGAGCGAATCGCGAGCATTCACGTTCGCCTTGTGCTCGATCAGCAGCTTCAGCTGAGGCAGCAGCCGGTTCTCTGCAACCGCGAAGATCATCGGTGTGTCGCCGTTGTACTGCCAGTTGGGATCGAGCCCGCTGTTCAACAACACGCGCAGAAGGTTGGGCGTATCGGCCCGCAATGCGACGTCGACCACCGATCCGCCGCTGGCACCGACCGGCGCCTTGGGGTCCGCGCCGTTCTTCACGAGCACCGAGATGATCTGGTAGCGCGGATTGGACGCGTCATTCTTGACCGGAACGATTTCCTGCACGGCATACGACAGCAGCGTCGTATTCTTCGCGCCCGGCGCATTCAGATCTGTCTTCGGCGCGAGCTGCTGGACGCGGCTGAGATCGCCGTCATGAATGGCCTGCGCCAACGTGAGTTGCTGCCCCGAAAAGAAATCTTCAGGTGCGTATCGCTTGAAGCCAGTCATGTTCGTCCCTTGGGCTTGAGTGGGCCACCAGAGCGGCGAGGACACTCCAACGAGTGCAGCAATCGCGCCGGCGGTTATCGCTTTTTTATATCGCATCAGTGAGATGAATTCAGTTGGGAGACCAGGTCGAGTTGATCTTTCGCGACCTGCTGGTTGATCCCGTTCGTCACGTCACCCATCAGGTGACGGCCGACCGTGGTCACACTCTCACCGTCGAGCGTGACGGGGCTGCCAACCGCCTTGGGCATCAGCGCCGCCGTACCGTCGCTGATCGGCCCGAGCCGGCCTTCCTGCAGGCCGGTCAGGATATCGCCGTCGACGCGGTAGGCCGTGATGTTGGCCGGCTGAGCGGTCCCGCCGTATTGCGCGACGGTCTCCGGATTGAGGCCAGCCGCATTGAAGGTCACAGCCGAACCGCCGCTGGCCTCGGCTGCAGCGGACGCCAGGCCACCGCCGAGCGAATGCCCGGTGAAATCGACGCCGGCCGACGCGCCCGTGGTCTCGATGTTCTTGCCGATCGTGACCGCATTGCGGTAATACGGCGCATCGGCGCCGAGCCCCTGCGCCATATTGTTGCTCATGTCTTCGCCGAAGAGCTGCTGTGTCCCCTTGAACGCGACCGTCGGCTTCATGCTGTCGCCGAAGACATTCGGATCCGGGATGTACATCTGCGATCCGAAGTTACTACCGCTTTTCTCGAAGTCGCTCGGCTTGAGCCCGAAAGCCTTCAACGCTTCCGGATCGTTGGTCGCCATCTTCCACCCGGTCGGCGGCGGATCGTTCGGGTGATACACGTGATCCGCGAGTTTCGCGAGTTGCTGCGCCTTCAGCGAACTCGCCAGCTTGGCCGCCGCCGCGCGCGTCGCCGGATCGGGGCTCGCCAGCCCCTTCGCGATCGTCGCCTGCTCCGCCGCCCACTCGAGCGCGAGCGCCTGTTCCGCGGACTGCGCACTGCCGCGATTCAGATGGATGACCGGCCCGTCGAGATAGATGCCGTTCGCGTTGATGACGATCGTTGACGGACCGAAGGTCAGCTTGATGCTGTCCGGCGTCATCGTCACGACGCCATCGCCAACACGATGCTCGATGCCGTCGCTCGCCTGATGGCTTTGCATTCCGGGCCCGGCCTTGCTCGCGATGGCCTTGGTATTGATCACGTTCGCCGTCGTGTCGCGAGTCAGCGCAATGGTTTCCTTCAATCCACCCTGCGCGATCTGCTTCGTCTCGCTGCCCTTGAGCAGCGACACCGTGCGTCCGCCGGCTTCGACCGTATGCGTCTCCGAATCCTTGATGACCGTGTTCATGTCCTTCTGCGCGTGCAGAAAGACCTCTTGCGCGCCGTTCACGTCGGAGAACCGCAGTTCGTTAGAGCCGGTGCCCTTGTGCGTCTGGCTCTTGATCCCCATCGTCTGCCCGGCAGCCCCGTGATAAGGGTTGCCCTGCTCGCCGTTGTAGACGCGGCCCACGATGACCGGATTGTCGGGGTCCCCTTGATTAAACGCGACCAAGACTTCCTGATTGATCCGTGGGATGGCGGCCGCCCCCCACCCGTCGCCCGCCCAAGGTTGGGACACACGGATCCACATCGAATCCGATCCGTCCAACTTGCCGCGACGGTCCCACAGGAAGTGCACCTTCACGGCACTGCCGTTCGTGTGAATTTCTTCGCCCTTTGGGCCGACCACAATAGCCGACTGCGTGCCGTGAATGACGGGCTTTGGGGTATTCCTGGCCGAACGATACGGAAACTTCTTCGGGAGCAGAGAAAATGTGTTGCGGTACGGAAGTTTTGCGTTGTGTTCCGTGTAGTCGTTCACGGCCTCGTGACGAACGTGCAGGATGGCGTATTCCTGATTGTTGGCCATGACCGGATGGTTCGTCACCGTCACGCTGCCCGCAGTTGTCATCCGCCACGCGTAGCCGCTACCCGTATAGCGATGTGCACTCGCCTCTTCGGCCTGCATCGCGATGCGGGCGTAACGGTCGCCGTCATCGCCGTGGTCGAACAACGACTGGTGTTCGAACCGCTCCGTCGTCTCGAGACCCGCATGGCGGAGATTCTCCGGCTCGGCCTGCGCCAGCATCAGCGGCGACGAGGGGTTCTGGTGATTGAAGTCGCGAAAAGCGATCTTGCCGACACCGAAACGCCGGCCTTCATGCAACTGGTCGATACCGTTGTCTTCACTCGCCGCGCTGGCGGCATAAGGCAAGTTGGCCAGCCCGTCGATCGGGCGAAAAACGAAATTCGTATCGCCGATGACGAGGAAGTGCTTTTCCTTCTCGTAGCGGTGCGTCCAGATCAGGCCTTCCTGCTCCATCAGACGCGCACAGAAGTTGTAATAGGACTCTTGGTACATCACGATGTATTCGAGCGGCTTCTGCGCGGTCCGGATGTCGAACTCGAAATCGGTGAACCCGTGATCCTGGAAAATCTCGGTGAGGATGTCCTGAGCGGTCTTGTTCTGGAAAATCCGGCAGTCCGTCGAACGCGTCAGAAACCAGAACCACGGCGCCACCGTCATTTGATATTGCGTCACCTTGCCCGGGTTGCCCGCCCGGTCGAACGATGTGACGTATCCGTCGAAGTAGCGAATGCTGTCGGCCCCGCCTGACGAGACGATGCGCTCGAGCGTGGATTGCCGGGCGCTTTGGTCGAATCGAATCTTGATCGGTTGCCCGATCAGCTGATCGGGCACCAGATCATGTTGGTGCGACAGCAAATCGAGGTGGATTTCCGGCAATCGATTGACGTGTTCATCAATGACCGCGGTGCTGACCAGCAGCACGTCCGGACCAAGCGGCGAGTCAATGGTCACGTATCGATTTAGCTGAGTCAGTCGAGCAACGCCGCCAGCCGCATTGTTGAGCGCGTCCGCAATCGCTGCCGGCGTTTTGTTCATTAGCGAGAAGCCGGTCTGCGCAAGTTGAACCGCGCGTTGCACGGTGTCGATATGACTCGCGACGCCGGCGAGCGGGCCAATCTGGCCTGCCACCGTGGATGCGACCGGCCCGGCAAGGCCGCCAAGCGCGCTCAGCGAGCCCAACAGATTCCCGCCGGAACTGGCCGGAATACCGCCATTCGGGGCGAAACTCATTTGAATTCCCTTTATTTTCGTCTCAGGTTCTGTCCTCAATTGGCTCACCAGCTTGAGGCCCCGCTACTGTAGGACAAAACGTTTGCCAACGAAAGATACCTGAAATTCCTTTGCAATTTCCCTACTGATACCCTTTCCACCCGCCAATCAAATTAGCGGTTGGGAACCGCCGCACGGTTCACCGCGTCGCAGTACCGCACCGGTCTCTGCCGAGACCAATACGATTTGCACGAAGCTGGTGACTGGAACGTACGGGGAAAATAGTCGATCCATCACGCGCCCCAATCCGGCGAGACTGAATTGGACGAAACGCTGCTCGTCGATCACGAGCCTGACCTCCAATCCTTGGACGAACGCTGAAGCCGGCTTGCCTGGCATCCAGCGCCGCACCCATTCAGTCGAGAGCGACACGAGCGCGTCGAATCTCCGGCCGGCGTCGGGCGCGGACATGCCGAAGCGGGTGCACAAGCGCTTGAACTCATTGAGGCCTTCGGCGTTCAGCCGTGCTGCCTGCGGAACCAGCCACGACAGCAGTTCCCACAGGTCGCCGCGGCGGAGAATCGGCGCGGGACTTGCACTGGGCTGAGCCAACATCTCGATCTCGTCACCAGAGTCCCCATCGCGCACGGCTAACTGGCGCTCGCGCATGTCCGCCAAGTTGCCATTTGTGCAAGACAGCACGATGTCGAGTTGGCGTTGCGCAGCCGGATCGACGGGCTCGCCGCGAGCGTTCACAAGCGCGAGCTCCAAGCCACGCAATCCGTCTGCGCGCGCTCCAGTTGCCTGTCCGCGCAGCGCTTCCTGTCCCGTCTTGCCGGGCTCGGAAGGCGGCTTCGGCGCACGCCGGGCTTCGTCGCGCAAAACAACCCAATACGGGCCTGGCGCTGCGCCAAGCGCGTGCTGCAAGGATTCGAATGGCGGCAGAAGCGCGGCACCCTGGGCGGTCGTTATACGGACCTGATCAACTGACCAGATCTCGGTCGTGGCTGCGGCCTTCAGCGAAAACGGTTTCAGCGCATAGTACGCTTGCCCAGCCTTCGTTTCGATTGGCTCCGCATTGCTCGAGAACAAGTTGACGACTGGTGTGCAAAACAGCCGGAGATTGTCGGCCGACGCTGCGCTCAGCCGTTGAGCGCGACGTGAGTCGGGGTGGACGCCGGCAAGGGCCAAATGCAACGTGATCCGGCGCGCACCGCCCGCCAACCGTTTCAACCGCGCAAAATCCAGATCGAGGTTGTCAAATCGAGCGGGAAACGCGCCGTACTCCATCAACAGATGAAACGGAGCAATCGCGTTGTCGCGAGGCGGCGGAAGCAGCGCGTCGGCATCGTCGAAACCTGCGGCCGCCAGCGGCATTTCCACCCGACGCCAGCGCCCGTTGCCGTCCAGTTCAACGAAGGCACGCGTGGCATGGATCAGCACGCCGTCGGCGAGCGCAGCCACCACCTCCCTCTCCCCCGCCAAGTGCAACCGCAGCATATCTGGAGCGATGGAGAACTGGGCTGACGGTGCCGAGAGCTCAAGGGTGAAAGACAAAATCCCCGTCGCGTCGGAAGGCAGTGTCGTTTGCATCGGCGCGACGGTCGACGTCGCGTAACGTACAGCGGAAACGGTCACCGGCACCAACGTGACGTCGGCGGCAGTGCGGAACACCAGGCGGCTATTCGGCGCCACCAATTGGGTGCCGCGTGGAACTATTCGCGGCTCGGTCTGCTTGCTGTCTCGATTCACGCGAAATTGGGCCATCGCACAAGATGGAAACGGCCGCAGCAACGGTCCGTGGATTGCGGCAATCAACGCGTGAGTAAACTCTGGCACCTCATCTTCGAGTCGGATGTCGTGCCGAGCGCACATCAACGCGAACGATTGCAGCAGCCGTTCGACGTGTGGGTCATCCGAGTGCTCACCGGACATCGCAAGACGAGCCGCGATTTTGGGGTAAAGCTCGGCGAACGCACGCGTCGAGCGGCGCAGCAGACCCAACTCACGCTCAAAATGCGGTAGAAGATCCTCGGGTTCCATGGCCATACGCGTTTCAGATGGTCACGCCGATCTTTCAATCGGTACCGTGCTCATGGGTAGACGCAGCGATTCTAACCGGGCGTCGCGCACGGTTATGAACGAATGCAACCTCAAGCTAACGTTGGGTCGATTTCTCAGATTCTGATAGCACTCGACCTCTGCCTCGGCACAAGCCAGCCGTTTACAGACAGCTCATCGCAAGAGCCATATTGCACACCTAGCCGAGACACCCGCTTACCACAAAGGCAATCGCAGGCTCGCCTGCATCGCTCGCGAGTGGCGTCAGCATGAGATTTGCCTCGGTTGACGTAGACGCAATCTGGTTACACAGCGGTTACACAAAGAATTTTGGGCGAGATGAGGACTGGCGAACAGGCACGCAAGCACTTGATTTGACTGGCCCGCCCTACACGATTCGAACGTGTGACCTACGGCTTAGAAGGCCGTTGCTCTATCCAACTGAGCTAAGGGCGGTCGAGGGAGAAAAGACACGGCCTGACGCGGACCGCATTGGAGCATCGGGCTTTTGAGCGACGAGCAGCGGCAATACCGCCCGCAACCACAACCACAACCACTCAAACCCCCGAAACAAAACGGGCCCGACACGAAGCCGAGCCCGAAATTATACCCGATCATTGCGCCGGATCACGCGAGACCGGCGCCCGCGGCGTCAAACCGGCTGCGGATGCAGCATGAACCAGCCGAGGCAGAACACGCCGGCGATCACACAATACACGCCGAACGACGCGAGCCGGCCGCGCCCTTCGAAATAGCGCATCAGGAACCGCACGCTTAGGTACGCGGCGATCGCCGTCAGCACGCCGCCGAGCAGCGCATCGGCGAGCTGATCGCGCGCATGGAACAGCTTCGGCAATTCGAGCACGCCCGCGGCGAAGATGATCGGCGTGCCGAGCAGGAACGAGAATTCCGCCGCCTTCTCCGCCGTCAGCCCGGCCGCGTTGCCGGCGATCATCGTCAACCCGCTGCGCGAGAAGCCCGGAATCAGTGCGCCGATCTGCGCGAGGCCCACGAAGAACGCCTGCTTGAACGTCATCTTCTCGGGCGGCCGATGTGCGCGGCTGCGCTGAATACGATCGCCGAGCCACAGCAACACGCCATTGACGATCAGCGCGATCGCGACAATCCGCAGATCGTGAAACACGCGTTCGATGCGCTTCTCGAGCAGCAGCCCGACGATGCCGGTCGGAATCGTGCCGATGATCAGCGCCCACATCAGGTGCCCGTCGTCGTTCTTGCGGCCGCCGAGCTGCGCGAAGAAGCCGCCGATCAGCGCGATCCAGCGCGCGCGGAAGTACCACAGCAGCGCCAGCGCGGTGCCGAGGTGGAGCGCGACGAGAAAGGGCAGCAGTTGCGGCGCGTGCTTGTCGATGTGCATGCCGAACAGCGCCGGCACGAGCAGCGTATGGCCAAGACTGCTGACGGGGAAGAGTTCGGTAACGCCCTGCAGGACGCTCAGGAATACCAGAAACCAGAGGCTCACGCGTCGGTCCTTTTAGTGAAGATTAAGCGGGAAGGAAGGCGGACGACGCGATGCGCGTCCTGAAAAACGCGCCCCGATTATGCCGAGGCAGGATTACTGCGCCAAGGCATTTGGCAGGATATTGCGGCAATGCACACAAACGCTTGCAATTTGTAAGCGCTCAGAAAGCACAAAGCCCGCCATTTGCATGGCGGGCTTGTAGGCTTCGGCAGAAATTGCCGTCAGCGGCCGAGCTGATAGAAAAATAATACCGTGCTGCCGGTAAACATGCCGAACAGTGCGATTCCCATTGCCATTGCCAGATCCATGGCCCCCTCCGCGAAGTGTCATGACCCGGCAACATCACCGGTTTAGAGGCATTATCCAGACCGTCGACGGCGTTAAAAACTCGCAATTTCCCGAGAAGGGTTTTCCCCGACCGCCCGCGGCCCGATAATGGAACGCACGTTGCTCCAGTCACTTCCAACCCGATTCGCCATGCCCACCTTCCAGCAACACGACATTCACGAACTTCACGCCGGCCCGTCGCTCGCCCGGGTCGCTCCGCAATTCGGCGGCCGTCTGCTGTCCTGGCACGTCGATGGCGAACCGGTGATCTTCTGGCCGGAAACCGCCGATTGGAACAACCTCGCCCGCGTGCGCGGCGGCAATCCGCTGCTGTTTCCGTTCCTCGGCCGCCACCGCGTCGACGGTGAAATCGGTCGCTGGCGCGACGCCGCCGGCGTGGTTCGCGATCTGCCGATGCACGGTTTTGCGCGCGACCTGCCGTTCGACGCGCAGCCGTCGACCGACGGCGCCGCGCTAACGATGACGCTCGACGCGAACGACGCGCTGCACGCGAGCTACCCGTTCGATTTCCGGTTCGAAACGACCTACCGGCTGGCCGACGCGCATACGCTGGAAGTCGCGCTGACGACCGCCAATCGCGGCGACACGCCACTACCCTATTACGCCGGCCACCATTTCTACTTCGCGCTGCCGCACGACGAGCGGGCCGACACCCTCCTCGAGCTGCCGCCGACCCGCCGTTGCCAACAGCGCGCGGACGGCTCGATCAGCCCGCTCGAACAAGGCGAAGCCCGTTACCGCCTTGACAATCCGGACATCCTCGATCGTTTCCACTGTCTCGACGGCGAGCCGTCCGCGCCGGTGCGCATCGTGATGCCGGGCCGCCGTCGCACGATCGAGATCGCGCTGGACGTGCCGGGCTCGATCCCGTGGTATGCGGTCACGACGTGGACCGAAAAGCCGGATTCGGACTTCTATTGCGTCGAGCCGTGGCTCGGCCTGCCCGATGCGATCCACAACGGCCTCGGGCTGCGCATGCTCGCACCGGGCGCGACCGAAACGGCCACGCTGCGGATCCGCGTCGCCCCGCTCGCCGGCTGATTCGGCACGCATCGAACCGGGGCGCGGCGGCCCGCCTGCGACCGAAACTGCGGTGCGCGGGTCGAACCCGTTAAAATCGGACGTTTTGTGTTGCCTGCCGCGTCACGCGCGGCAGGGTTTTGCGAGGTTCAATGTTCGGAACAACAACGAAGCGACTCTTCGCAGCCGCCTGCGCCGCCCTGCTCGTCGCGTGCGGCTCCGCGCCCGTCGGCCCCGGGTTCTATCGCGTCGAGCGTGGCGACACGCTCTACAAGATCGCGCGTGAAAACCGCACGTCGGTACAGAGCATCGTGCGCTGGAACCAGATGACGAACCCCGATGCGATCGAAGTCGGCCAGGTGCTGCGCGTCGCACCGCCGCCCGGCACGACCACCGCATCGACGCCATCGACCACCGGCACCGGCAGCGCGGGCCGCGCGCGGCCGGCCCCTTCCGCGCCAGTCGAATCGGCCGTGAAACCGGCCACGAGCATTGCGCTGATCTGGCCGGCGGCCGGCAACGTGGTGCGCACGTTCGACGGTTCGAAATCGAAGGGCATCGACATCGCGAATTCGCCGGGCACGCCCGTGGTCGCGGCCGCACCGGGTGTCGTGGTCTATGCCGGTAACGGGTTGCGCGGCTACGGCAACCTGATCATCCTGAAGCACAACGCCGATTACCTGACGGCCTACGCGCACAACCGCGCGTTGCTGGTGAAGGAAGGCCAGTCGGTCACGCAAGGGCAATCGATTGCCGAGATGGGCAACAGCGACAGCGATCGCGTCGCGCTGCATTTCGAGTTGCGCTATGGCGGCCGCTCGATCGATCCGTCACGCTACCTGCCGGCGCGCTGAGCGCGCGATGGACGACACGCGACGCCGGCGCGCATCGCGTGCCGTCACGGCGAAAACGGAAAAAATCGAGTCAGCGCTTGCGCAGACGTCCGGTGAAACGGCCGGACAACGGATCGACATGACGAGCGAACGCCACCAGCACACCGATTCCGATCAGGCTGAACCCCGCAGCTATCAGAAGCAAATCCATGGTCACACCACTGTTTTGTCTTGATCTTATGCGTCATTGTGGAATCGTGCACTGAGCCGTAACTGTTGGACGAGTCAGAACATTCCCTATCAGCGAACACCATTGTGAATTCGTCTGCGTGAAATCCTGATGTAAGCCGTTCACCCGACGCCACGCCGACATCCGGGAGACCATGCGATGCTGCCCGCCGCCGACCGCTACGACCACCTCATCTCCCGCTTCCACTGGGACATTCCGACGCATTACAACATCGGCGTGGACGTGTGCGACAAATGGGCCGACGGCAGCGGACGCCTCGCGCTGATCCACGAAACGGCGCAAGGCGACGTCTCCCGCATCACGTTCGACGACCTGAAGAATGCTTCTAACCGGCTCGCGAACAGCTTTGCGCGCGCCGGCCTGCGGCGCGGCGACCGGATCGGCATCTTTCTCGGGCAGGGCCCCGAAACGGCGATCGCCCATCTCGCCGCGTACAAGTTCGGCGCGATCGCCGTGCCGCTCTTCACGCTGTTCGGCGTCGATGCGCTCGAGTACCGGCTCGCGAACAGCGAAGCCTCCACGCTCGTCACCGACGCGGCCGGCTACGCGAAGATCGCGCCGCTGCGCGCACGGCTGCCGGCACTGCAAACCGTCTACTGCATCGGCGACGATGCGCCCGATGCGCCGGGCGTGCTTCGCTATGACGCGGCGCTCGCCGCCGAATCGCCGGACTTCGTGCCGGCCGACACGGCCGCCGACGATCCGGCCGTGATCATCTATACGTCCGGCACGACGGGCAAGCCGAAAGGCGCGCTACACGCGCATCGCGTGCTGCTCGGCCACCTGCCGGGCGTCGAGATGTCGCAGCAGTGCTTCCCGCGCGACGCACGCCTGTTCTGGACGCCCGCCGACTGGGCATGGATCGGCGGGCTGCTCGACGTGCTGCTGCCGTCATGGCATCACGGCGTGCCGGTACTCGCGCGCCGCTTCGAGAAATTCGACGGCGACGCGGCGTTCGCGCTGATGGCGCGGCACGGCGTCACCCACGCGTTTCTGCCGCCCACCGCGCTGAAGCTGATGCGCGCCGTCGCGGCGCCGCGCGAACGCTACGCGTTGTCGCTGAAATCGGTCGCAAGCGGCGGCGAATCGCTCGGCACCGAATTGACGGCGTGGGGCCGCGACGCGCTCGGCGTGACGATCAACGAGTTCTACGGGCAGACCGAGTGCAACATGGTGCTGTCGTCGTGCGCGGCGCTGTTCGATGCGCAGCCCGGCGCGATCGGCAAGGCGGTGCCCGGCCATGCGGTCGCGATCGTCGACGCTGAGGGCGCGCCACTGCCGCCCGGCGTCGAAGGCCGCATCGCGGTGCGCCGCCCCGATCCGGTGATGTTTCTCGAATACTGGCGCAACCCCGGCGCGACGCGCGACAAGTTCGCGGGCGACTACCTGCTCACCGGCGATACGGGCACGATCGATGCCGACGGTTTCGTGCGCTTCGTCGGCCGCGACGACGACGTAATCACGAGCGCCGGTTACCGGATCGGCCCGGGCCCGATCGAGGATTGCCTGCTCACGCATCCGGCGGTGCGAATGGCGGCCGTCGTCGGCGTGCCCGACGCGACGCGCACCGAAATCGTCAAGGCGTTCGTCGTGCTGAACCCCGGCCACGCCGGCGACGCTGCGCTCGTGAGCGCGCTGCAGGAACACGTGCGCACGCGACTCGCCGCGCACGAGTATCCGCGCGCGATCGCGTTCGTCGACAGCCTGCCGATGACCGCCACCGGCAAGATCGTGCGCCGCGCGCTGCGCGACGCGTGAGCGGCCCGCTCGCTCGGCCCGCCCGGCCGGATGGTTTATAGTGGCGCCACGCAGTTTTTCCAAGAAACCGATGTCCTCTGATCAACACTCCGCCACGGGCGCGCCGCACAGCCCGCTCTACGCCAAACTCCTCGGCGAGACCGCCAAGATCGACTGGTGCGATCTCGAGCGCTTCTTCGCGCAGGGCAAGCTGCTGTCGGTTGCGCGCGACCTCGATCTCGTCAGCGTCGCGGAAGCGGTCGCCAGCGACGATACCGAACAGGTCACGCGCTGGCTGTCGTCCGGCCTCGTCGCGCGCATGCCGGCCGAGACCGCAGCCGACTACGCGGCGCGCAATCCGGAACTGTGGGCGGTCGTCGTCTCGCCGTGGGTCTGCGTACAGGAACGCGCCTGACGCGTCCGCCATGTCCGAATCCGCCTTACCTCACGGGGCCGGCGGCGCTGCGGCCGCCGTCACGCATCGGCGCGTCCTCGCGCTCGCGTTCCCGATCGTCGTCGCGAACCTGACCCAGCCGATCCTCGGCGCCGTCGACACGGCCGTCGCCGGCCACCTCGACGGGGCGCAATATCTCGGCGGCGTCGCGCTCGGCGGGCTGTTCTTCAATTTCGTGTTCTGGGGCTTCGGCTTCCTGCGGATGGGAACCACCGGCCTCGTCGCGCAGGCGCATGGCGCCGGCAACGCCGCCGGGATCCGCCTGAATCTGCTGCGCGCGCTGATCGTCGCGTTCGCGCTCGGCGCCGCGGTGCTCGCGCTGCAGGCGCCGCTGCTGTCGTTCGCGCTGTCCGCGCTCGGCGGCAGCGACGCCGTCCACACGACGGCGCTCGCATACAGCCACGCACGGATCTGGAGCGCGCCGTTCGCGCTCGCGAACTACGTGGTGCTCGGTTACCTGCTCGGCGTGCAGCGCGTTCGGCTCGCACTCGTCGCACAGGTGTTCATCAATGCGGTGAACATCGGCGCCGTGCTGCTCTACGTGTACGGTTTCGGTTGGGGCATCGCCGGCATCGGCGCCGCGACCGCCACCGCGGACGCGTGCGGCTTCGCGCTCGGCGCGTGGATGCTGTGGCGGCTGCGGCCGCGCGGCCTTGCACCGCTCGCGGTACGCGCGCTTGCCGATCGGGTCGCGCTCAAGCGGCTGATCGTGCTCAATCGCGACATCTTCCTGCGCACCCTGTGCCTGCTCGGCGCATTCGGGTGGTTCGCGCATCTCGGCGCAAAACAAGGCGACGCGACACTCGCCGCGAATGCGCTGCTGCTGAATTTTCAGACCTTCATGGCGTACGGCCTCGACGGCTTCGCGCATGCGGCCGAGGCGCTCGTCGGCGCGGCGGCCGGCGCGCGCGATCGCCACGCATTCCGGCAAGCCGTGCGCGTCACGCTGTTCTGGTCGGCGCTCGGTGCGCTGCTGTTCGCGCTCGTTTACTGGGCCGCGGGCGGCTGGATCGTCGCGCGTCTGACCGATCAGGCCGAGATCCGCGCCGTCGCGCTGCGCTACCTGCCGTGGGCCGCGATCTCGCCGATCGTGTCGGTCTGGGGCTTCCTTCTCGACGGCGTGTTCATCGGCGCGACGCAGACGCAGTCGCTGATGCGCGCGATGGTCGTGTCGTTGTCGATCTTCATCGCGGCCACGCTCGCCGCCGTCGACACGTTCGGCAATCACGGTCTCTGGTTCGCGCTACTGCTGTTCATGGCGGCGCGCGGCGCGACGCTCGCGCGCTACTTGCCGGCGCTGTTGCAGCGCATTGGCGCGGACCCGCAGGCCGCATCCGCGGCCCGCGCGTGACAGCGGGGCCGAGCGACCGTTACTGCACGGGTTTCGGCGACGGCGCGTCGAGCATCGACGGCGGCGTCATGTCGGTCGGCACGCCGCGATAGTCGGCCGGATCCTCGGGCGGGTGACCGCGGCGCGCCTGGCGGGGATCGCTGCTGCAGGCGGCAAGAAGGGATGCGACCAGCACGGCCAGCATGATACGGCTCATCAGGTAGGGCTCCAGAAAACAGCGCGCCCATCGCACGCCGGGACCGCGCCGAGTCTAGCGGAAATCCGGTTTCGGGGTTGCGCCGTGCATGTCCTACTATGTACGCATGGCGCTGTGCCGTTGAAAGGAGGCTGCCATGTCGTCTGAGGAAATTGCGGGCCTGATCGGCCTGTTCATCGGTGTGATGGTGCTGGTCGCGCTGTCGTACTTCGAGTCGCGCGAATACAAGCGCAGCCACGAAGGCGAAGGGATGATCCACCACTGGATGGCGGAACACCACCTGCTCGACTGGCGGCGCAAGCACTGAGCGCGCGCCGCTGCCGTACGGCCCTCCTCGGGGCCACCGCGAACGTGCCGCCCCGCGGCACGGTGATCGCTGCGTATCGCTGAAAATTATCAGGGGCCAGGTACGCACACGTGAACCGCATACACGAACGCCGTCGCGCGGCACAGGCCACGCGACGGCGTTCGCTTGCGCGCGCCGCACCTCGGAAGGTGCGACGCGATTCGACCCGCTCAGCCTAGGAAGTGGCGGGCGTAGCGCGCGTTGATGTCCGACAGGCGGAACAGCGTCAGGAAATCCGCGCAGTTGAAGTCGGGATCCCAGGCCGGTGCGCCGCAAATCTTCGCACCGAGACGCAGGTAACCCTTGATCAGCGGCGGCGGCGCGACCACGGTGCCCGTCTGCAGTTCGTCGACCGGCAGCGCCGTGTGCGGGAACGCGCGATACTCGGGCGCCGTCAGCGAGCCTGCCGACAGCGACTGGTACAGGTTCGCCGCATAGTGACCGCCATCGGCCATCGACACGCTCGCGCAGCCGAGCATCGTTTCGTAGCCGTTCTGCATCATGTACGCGCCGAGGCCGCCCCACAGCGCCATGATGACGGCGCCGCTGCGGTAGTCGCTGTGCACGCACGAGCGGCCGACCTCGACCATCTTGCCGCGCAGGTGCGTGAGCCGCGACAGGTCGAATTCGCCTTCGGCGTACAGGCGGCCGACACGCGCCGCCTGGTGCGGCGGCAGCACGCGGTACGTGCCGACGACTTTCAACGTGTCGAGATCGCGGACCAGGAGGTGGTCGCAATACGCGTCGAACGGATCGACGTCGAGCCCGGAAGGGCCGCTGACCTGCGCGCCCATCTCTTCGGCGAACACGCTGTAGCGCAGGCGCTGGGCTTCGCGCAATTCGTCTTCCGTACGCGCCCATGCGGCGCGCAGGCGATACTCCGATGTGACGGTTTCACTGGCGCGCGGCAGGTGACGCCGCGACGTGTCGAGGGGCAGCGAGGCAAAAGGGAGCGTAGGCGTCGGCAGTTCTCGCATTAGGCTTTCCTGGTCGTAAGGAATAGGACGACATGCCCGCCAATGTAGTAATCGGCCGTGACCGTTATGTGGCACGACCGTGTCCTTTCAATGACGTGTCGCCGATTTGACTTTAGCAGAAAGCTCGCGAAACGGTATGATCAATCCCTTCAAACCAATTCAGACGGGCCTTACACCAATTCGGGCGTCAGGACCGCCCGCAGCACGGCCTGCCGGCTGCCGTCGCGCGTGCGGCTCGCCAGCCACACGATTCCGCCCTTCTTGATGCTCCAGCTGTCGTCGCCGCCGGCGATCAATTGCGCGGCGACGCTGCCGAGCGTCGGCTGATGGCCGACGATCACGACCGTCGGGGCGATGCCTTCCGGCCAGCCGGCCGCTGCCAGCACGTCGTCGACGCCGCCGCCTGGGGCAAGCGCGTCGACGGTACGGTACTGGTCGGTCAGTGCCTCGACGGTCTGTACGGTGCGCGCCGCCGGGCTCGCGAGGATCACGGTATTCGTCTCGAGACGGCCGCGCAGCCATTTGGCCATTGCCTGCGCATCCTTGCGGCCGCGCACGGTCAACTGGCGCGCGAGATCGCTCGTCGCGTAATCTTCGGCCTCGGCGTGGCGCCACAGGATCAGGTTCATCATGATGTTCTCCTTGCTTCGGCGCGCGGGGCGGCCGATCTCACGAGAATTGTCGCAAATCGCGGCCGGTTCGCGGTCGGGGCATTTACCCGCATATCGTGATTGACCGAATCGGTCATTCGACGTTATTATCTTTGGCTCGTCGGAGCGTAGCGCAGCCTGGTAGCGCATCTGATTTGGGATCAGAGGGTCGAAGGTTCGAATCCTTTCGCTCCGACCAAAGGAATCAAGGGATTACGGTTGAACACCGTAATCCCTTTTTCCGTTTACGGGCGATTTTTGCCGGCATCTTGGATGCTCACCCGTTTTTCGGCACGCGCGGCGCGCGGTCCGGGCACGGATCAACCACCGCATCGACGCACCCGCGCATACACCGCCAAGCCCGCGCACGAAACTTGCTGGAACACGCGATAATACGAATGAACAACCCGCAACCGCGCATGAAAAACAACGTTCTCAAGCCAGCCCTCTGCGCGTCGCTGCTCGTGCTCGCCACCGCCGGCTCTGCGTCGGCGAAAGCGCTCGACGACGCGCTCGACTGCCATTCGACCGGCCACAAGTTCGTCGCGCCGCTGCTCGCCGCCGGCGACATCCAGTCGGAGCCGATGCACGTCGAATCCAACTCGGTCAATGCGTTCCGCACGAACCGCCCGCTGACGGCCTACGGCTTCGGCGTCTATGTCGTGCTCGGCTACCAGGCGAATGACCCGATCTTCCGTCCTGGCGACGGCACGCCGATCGGCGACTGGGCTTACGGCGTCGTCGTGCGCGGCACCAAGAGCTCGGTCGAGGAAGCCGTGCGCAAGGCCGGCAGCGACGCAACCGTCAAGCAGGCGTTCCCGTTCCTGACCGCGATCGTCTGCTCGTCGGACTGAGCGGACCGCCGGCACGCTGGTGCGGCCGCGCCTGACGGGTGCGCGCCGCCGGCATCGCTCCACCCGGAGCCCACGCGCCTTCCGGCCCGCTATCGCCCCGTCACGCGCCGGTATACACCACGCGATACGGGATACCGACCTTCTCCCACTCCGCCGCCTCCTGGCTGAGGCTGTAGTCGGTCAACGGGTTCTGCTCGACCCAGGCGTTCGGCAGACGCACCTCATAGCCGCCCTTCTTCATCTGCGAAACGGAAATGTCGGGCAGCCCCGCGTCGGTCCGGCGCCGGCACAGCAGCGCCGCGAGCCGCAAGCAGAACAGCAGCGGCCACTCGACCTCGCGCGCCTGCGACAATTTCCCGAGCTTGCCTGCATGGCCGAGCACGAGCGCGGCGAGCCGCGCCTGGTCGGTGCGCGAAAAACCCGGCATGTCCGCGTTGCTCGCGATATAGGCCGAATGCTTGTGATACGCGCTGTGCGAGATCGACAGGCCGATCTCGTGCAACGCGGCCGCCCAGCCGAGGAACATCCGCCCTTCCTCGCGCGCTTCCTCGTCGTCTTCCTCGAGCTCGTCGTAGAAACGCCCCGCGAGCGCGCCGATCCGCTCGGCCTGCGCACGATCGACGCCGTAGCGGCGCATGAAACCCTCGACGGTCACCGCACGCATGTCCTCGTGCTGCGTCCGGCCGAGCAGGTCGTACAGCACGCCGAGGCGCAGCGCGCCGTCGGTCGTATCGACGTAGTCGACGCCCAGCTCCTCGAACACCGCGAGCATGATCGCCAGACCGCCCGCGAGCACCGGCACGCGGTCGGGCTTCAGCGCGATCAGCTTCAGCCGGTTGACGTTCTCCGCCTTGATCAGCGCACGCTTGAGCCGCTCGAGGCCGCCGCGCGAAATGCCGTGCGTGATGCCCGGATCGTTGAAGCCGTTCGCCTCGACGAGTTCCGCGAGCGCGCGCGCGGTGCCGGACGACCCGATCGCCTGGTCCCAGCCGGCCTTCTTGTATTCGCTCGAAATGATCTGGATCTCGCGCTTGGCCGCGAGTTCGGCCTGCCGCATCGTGTATTCGTCGACGTTGCCGGCCGGAAAGAAGGCGCGGCTATGGCTCACGCAGCCGATATATAGGCTCTCCATCACGATCGGCGTGTAGTGCGAACCGATGATGAATTCGGTCGAGCCGCCGCCGATGTCGACGACGAGCCGCTTGCCGGCGCTCGCCGGCACCGAGTGCGCGGCGCCCGCATAGATGAGGCGCGCCTCTTCGCGGCCCGCGATCACTTCGATCGGGAACCCGAGCGCCGCCTCGGCCTCGCCGAGGAATTCGGCGGCGTTCTTCGCGACGCGCAGCGTGTTGGTCGCCACCGCGCGCACATGATCGGGATGGAAATCGCGCAGGCGCTCGCCGAACCGCTTGAGCGCCTCCCAGCCACGCTCCTGCGACGCGCGATCGAGCATCTTGTCGCTCGACAGGCCGGCGGCCAGCCGGACCGGCTCGCGCAGCGCGTCGACGGGATAGATCTGGCTGCCCGCCGGCGTTTCCTCGACGCGCCCGACGATCAGCCGGAAGCTGTTCGAGCCGAGATCCACGGCAGCCAGCAAGTGGGGAGTTGTAACCATCAGAAGGGGGCTCCGTGCGCGTTCTTCCGCGGCAGCCGTTCCGGCAACCGCGGGCGATCAATCAAAGGCGACATTTTAAGCGTGGAACGCTTGCCGTTGCCACGCTTCACGGGCATGCATACGGCTCGATTCCATATAGCCGAAACATTTATGCGACGAAACGGTTACGGCGTAGAATTTCCCGATATAAAACCATTGTTGTCATCAGCACGTCATCGTACCGTGAGAGTTTCCGAGCGTCCTTTCGATTCATCGCCTGAATTCCCCCCTACTCTGCCGATGTCCGTCCGTTACCCGCTTCTCAATCGTGAACTCGGCATCCTCGGTTTCAACGAGCGCGTGCTGGCCCAGGCGGCCGATCCGCAAGTGCCGTTGCTCGAGCGCCTGCGCTTCATCTGCATCACCAGCAGCAACCTCGACGAATTCTTCGAAGTCCGGATGGCCGGCCTGCAGGAACAAATCCGCGACAACCCCGGCGCGCTGACGCCCGACGGCATGTCGTTACAGCACGCTTACGATCTCGTCGTCGAACGCGCGCAGCGGCTCGTTCATCGACAGTACACGATGCTGCACGAAACCGTGCTGCCGGCGCTCGAACAGGAAGGCATCTACTTCCATGCGAGCGACTCGTGGAACGACGAGCAGCTCGAATGGGCGCGCCACTACTTCCTCGACGAGCTGCTGCCCGTGCTGACGCCGATCGGCCTCGATCCCGCCCATCCGTTCCCGCGCGTGCTGAACAAGAGCCTGAACTTCGTCGTCGAGCTCGAAGGCCGCGACGCGTTCGGTCGCCAGGCCGTGATGGGCATCGTGCAGGCGCCGCGCGCGCTGCCGCGCGTGGTGCGCATGCCGCATGCGCTGTCGGGTTTCGAGCACGGCTTCGTGCTGTTGAGCTCGTTCATGCAGCGCTTCGTCGGCGAACTCTTCCCGCAACTCGTCGTGAAGAGCTGCAACCAGTTCCGCATCACGCGCAACAGCGAGCTGTTCGTCGACGAAGACGAAATCACGAACCTGCGTGTCGCGCTGCAGGGCGAACTGCCCGCGCGCCACCTCGGCAACGCGGTACGCCTCGAAGTGTCGGCCGACACGCCGCTGCACATCGTGCGACGCCTGCTCGAGGAAAGCGAACTCGGCGACAAGGACTGCTATCGCGTGGCCGGGTCCGTGAACCTCGTGCGCCTGATGCAGATTCCCGATCTCGTCGACCGACCCGACCTGAAGTTCACGCCGTTTACCGCATCGACGCCTGCCGCCATCACCAACGCGCCGACGATGTTCGACGCGATCGACGCCGGCGACATCCTGCTGCACCACCCGTACGAGAGTTTCCAGCCGGTGCTCGAACTGCTGCAGCAGGCCGCGAGAGACCCGAGCGTCGTCGCGATCAAGCAGACGATCTACCGCACCGGCACCGACTCGCCGCTGATGGACGCGCTGATGGAAGCCGCGCGCAACGGCAAGGAAGTGACCGTCGTCGTCGAGCTGCTCGCGCGCTTCGACGAGGAAACCAACATCAACTGGGCGTCGCAGCTCGAAGCCGTCGGGGCGCATGTCGTGTACGGCGTGGTCGGCCACAAGTGCCACGCGAAGATGATGCTGATCGTGCGACGCGTGGTGCAGGCCGGCAAGGCGTCGCTGCGCCGCTACGTGCATCTCGGCACCGGCAACTACCATCCTCGCACCGCGCGCCTCTACACCGACTTCGGGTTGATGACGGCCGACCAGAAGATCTGCGAGGACGTTCATCACGTATTCCAGCAACTGACCGGGATCGGCGGCGAACTGACGCTGCACGAGCTGTGGCAGTCGCCGTTCACGCTGCATCCGCGCATCATCGATTCGATCCGCGCGGAGATCGTCAATGCGCAGGCCGGCAAGCGCGCGCGCATCGTCGCGAAAATGAACGCGCTGCTGGAGCCGTCGGTGATCGCCGCGCTGTACGAAGCGTCGCAGGCCGGCGTCAAGGTCGACCTGATCGTGCGCGGCGTCTGCGCGCTGAAGCCCGGCGTGCCGGGGCTGTCGGAAAACATCACGGTGCGCTCGATCGTCGGCCGCTTCCTCGAACACCACCGCATCTACTATTTCCACGCGGGCGGCGCCGAGGACGTCTATCTGTCGAGTGCCGACTGGATGGACCGCAACCTGTTCCGCCGCGTCGAAGTCGCGTTCCCGATCCGCGAGCGCAAGCTCAAGCGGCGCGTGATCGCCGAAGGGCTGTCGGTGTGCCTCGGCGACAATCAGTCGGCATGGCAGATGCACAGCGACGGCCACTATCGCCGCCGTCGCACCGGCAAGACGATCCGCAACGCGCAGCTCGGGTTACTCGCGAAATTCTGCTCGTGAGCCCTCGGCGCGATGCGGGTCGAGCGCCGCTTCGCCAAAAAAAAGCAGCCCGCGGGCTGCTTTTTTTACGCCGGCCGCTACGCGATCATGCCTCGTAAGCGGCCGGTCGGATCGCGATGATGCGCGAGCCCGGGAACCGTGCGGTGAACGTACTGCCGCGCCCTTCCTCGCTCTGCACGTACAGATGCGCATCGTGCCGCTGCAGCACGTGCTTGACGATCGCGAGCCCGAGGCCCGTGCCGCCCGTATCGCGCGAACGGCTGCGATCGACGCGGTAGAAGCGCTCGGTGAGCCGCGGCAGGTCCGCGGCCGGAATCCCGAAGCCGCTGTCCGTGACGGAAAACACGCCCTGCGCGCCTTCGCGCCGCCACGACACGACGATCTTGCCGCCGTCCGGCGTATAGCGGATCGCGTTCGTGACGAGATTCGCGAACGCGCTGAACAGTTCCGTCTGCGCGCCCGTGACGCCGAGCGTCTCGTCGATCGAGAACGCGATGTCGTGATGCCCGTTCGACAGCGTGTGCGCATCCTCCTTCAGATGATCGAACACCGCACGCATGTCGATCGCGTGATCGACCGGCGGCTTGCTCTCGCCTTCCAGCTTCGCGAGCACCAGCAGGTCGGTCACGATGTGCCGCATCCGCGATGCCTGCTGCTCCATCATGTCGAGATAGCGCGCGCGATCCTCCTCGTTCAGCGGCAGCTCGCGCATCGTCTCGAGAAAGCCCGACAGCACGGTGAGCGGCGTCTTCAATTCGTGCGACACGTTCGCGACGAAGTCGCGCCGCATCGCGTCGGTGCGCTCGAGCTCGGTGATGTCCTGCGTGAGCAGCAGCTTGCGGTTCTCGCCGTACGGAAACACCTGCACGGCCAGCACGTTCTGCCGCGAATCGCCCATGCCGCGCATCACGAGCGTCTCGTCGTAATGCTGCGCATTCAGGTAGCGGACGAAATCGGGATGGCGCACCAGGTTCGTGATGTGCTGGCGCAGGTCGCGCTTCGCATCGAGCCCGAAATGGACTTCGGCGATCGCGTTGCACCACTCGATCTGGTCGTGGTCGTCGAGCATCGCGACGCCGTTCGGCGATGCCTGGATCGCCTGGATGAAGCGCGAGTGCTGCTGTTCGACCTGTCGCACCTGAGCATGCCACTGCTTCGCGAGCTTGTGCAGCCGATAATAGATTTCACCCCAGATGCCCGGCGCGCTCGGCACTTCGCCGTAGACCGGCGCATCGAGCAGGCGCCACAAACGTTGCGTATGGAAAGTGCTGAAAAAGCCCTGCGCGACCAGCATCACGATCACGAACGCAAGGCCCGCGGTCGGGCCGGCGAAGACGCCGACCAATACGCCGATCAGCACGAGCAGCACGAGCGACACCAGAAAGCGCGCCCAGATGATGTTCATGATTCAGCGTCCGAAAGAATGAACGGCATGCCGCGGCACACGGCATGCCCGAATACGTTACGCGTGCTTGGCGAGGCGGTAGCCGCTGCCGCGCACGGTTTCGATCATCGCATCGCAGCCGGCCGGTTTCAAGGCCGCGCGCAATCGTTTGATGTGCACGTCGACGGTACGCTCCTCGACGAACACATGGTCGCCCCACACCTGATCGAGCAGTTGCGTGCGGCTGTGCACGCGCTCCGGATGCGTCATGAAGAAATGCAGCAGGCGGAACTCGGTCGGGCCGAGATCGAGCTTGATCTCGCTGCCGTCGCCGTGTGCGGCGACGCGATGCGTGGCCGGATCGAGGCGCAGCCCGTTGATCGACACGACGTCCTCGGTCAGCTGCGGCGCGCGGCGGCGCAGCACGGCCTTGATGCGCGCCATCAGTTCCTTCGGCGAGAACGGCTTCGTCACGTAGTCGTCCGCGCCGATCTCGAGGCCGAGCACCTTGTCCTGCTCGTCGCCGCGGGCGGTGAGCATGATGATCGGGATGTGCTTGGTCCGTTCGTTGTTGCGCAGGTCGCGCGCGAACGCGATACCGGACTTGCCCGGCAGCATCCAGTCGAGCAGCACGAGATCGGGCAGCACGTCGCTGATCAGGTTCTGCGCCTGTTCGGCGTTGTACGCACGGATCGGGCAGTGACCGGCGTGCTGGAGATTCACCGAGATCAGTTCGGAAATCGCGGGCTCATCTTCAACGACGAGAATGTTGCTGGGCATCGGCACCTCTGTTCTTCCTATACGGAGTCGATTAACTGTTGGCTTCGCGATCGAGCGTGTCGCGCGGCTGGTGCCGTACGTCGGTGCCCTTCACGATGTAGATGATGAATTCGGCGATGTTCTTCGCGTGGTCGCCGATCCGTTCGATCGCTTTCGCGATGAACAGGTAATCGAGGCCGACCGAGATCGTGCGCGGATCTTCCTGCATGTACGACACGAGCTTGCGCACGAACGCGCGAAACTCCATGTCGATCTCCTTGTCGTCCTTGACGATCTGCGCGGCGGCCACCGTATCGAGACGCGCGAACGCGTCGAGCGCGCGGCGCAGGATCGTCACGGCCATCTCGCCCGACACCTTGATCTCGGCGATGTTGACCGTGCGCGCGGCCGGCTCGTCGACCAGGCGGCGCACGCGCTTCGCGATCTTCTCGGCCTCGTCGCCGGCGCGTTCGAGGTTCGTAATCGTTTTCGAAATCGACATCAAAAGACGCAGGTCGCGCGCTGCGGGCTGCCTCCGCGCGATGATGTTGCCGCACTCCTGGTCGATGTCCACTTCCATCGCGTTCAGCGTTTCCTCGGCCGCGATCACCTTCTCGGCCGCACCGCGATCGAATTCGTTCAGCGCGTGCATCGCGCCGACGATCTGCGACTCCACGAGGCCGCCCATTTCCAGCACTTTCGACGATACGGCATTCAGGTCCGCATCGAACTGGCTCGACAGATGTTTATCCGACATGACTGTTGTTCTCCGTCATCAACCGAAGCGGCCGGTGATGTAGTCTTCCGTTTCCTTGCGCACCGGCTTGATGAAGATCTTTTCGGTCTCGCCGAACTCGATCAGCTCGCCCAGGTACATGTAGGCCGTGTAATCCGAGCAGCGTGCGGCCTGCTGCATGTTGTGCGTGACGATCACGACCGTGTAGTCGCTCTTCAGCTCCGCGATCAGCTCTTCGATGCGGCCCGTCGAGATCGGGTCGAGCGCCGAGCACGGTTCGTCGAGCAGCAACACTTCCGGACGGATCGCAATGCCGCGCGCGATGCACAGACGCTGCTGCTGGCCGCCCGACAGCCCGTAGCCGCTCTGGCTCAGCTTGTCCTTCACTTCGTTCCACAGCGCGGCCTTCGTGAGCGCCCACTCGACGCGGTCGTCCATTTCCGAACGCGTGAGCTTTTCGAACATCTTCACGCCGAACGCGATGTTGTCGTAGATCGACATCGGGAACGGGGTCGGCTTCTGGAACACCATGCCGATCCGCGCGCGCAGCAGCGAGATGTCGCGCTTCGTCGTCAGCAGGTTTTCGCCGTCCATCAGGATTTCGCCTTCGGCGCGCTGCTCCGGATAGAGCGCGAACATCTTGTTGAACGTGCGCAAGAGCGTCGACTTGCCGCAGCCCGACGGGCCGATGAACGCCGTCACCTTCCCTTCGGGAATGCGCAGGTTGATGTTCTTCAGCGCGTGGAACTTGTTGTAGAAGAAGTTGAGGTTGTTGACCTCGATCTTCGCGTTCAACGGCGCGAGCGGACGGCCGTTCGCCGCATCTTGCGTGCCGGTAGGCGCAGCGTTGCGCTCGACGGGATTCAGGTGGCTTTCTGCCATATTCATCGGATTGCTCCGCCGTTACTTTTTCGAGAAGATCGAGCGCGCCAGGACGTTCAGTCCGAGCACCCCGAGCGTAATCAGGAACACGCCCGCCCATGCGAGCGACTGCCATTCCGCGAACGGGCTCATCGCGAACTTGTAGATCGTGACCGGCAGGTTCGCCATCGGCTGGCTCATGTCCCACGAGAAGAACTGGTTCGACAGTGCGGTGAACAGCAGCGGCGCCGTTTCGCCGGCGATCCGCGCGACCGCGAGCAGTACGCCCGTCACGATCCCGCCGACCGACGCGCGCAGCGTGATCTTCAGCACCATGCGCCACTTCGGCGTGCCGAGCGCGACGGCCGCTTCGCGCAGCGCATTCGGCACGAGCTTCAGCATGTTCTCGGTCGTGCGGATCACGATCGGGATCTGCAGCAGCGCGAGCGCGATCACGCCGGCCCAGCCCGAGAAGCGCCCCGACTTCGCGACGACGATCGCGTACACGAACAGGCCGATGACGATCGACGGCGCCGAGAGCAGGATGTCGTTGATGAAGCGGATCGTGCTCGCCAGCAGGTTCTTCTGGCCGTATTCGGCGAGATAGACGCCCGCGAGGATGCCGATCGGCGTGCCGACCAGCGTGCCGAAGCCGCAGAGCAGCAGGCTGCCGACGATCGCGTTCGCGAGACCGCCGCCTTCCGTGTTCGGTGCCGGCGTCGATTCGGTGAACAGTTGCAGCGACAGGCCGCCGACGCCGAGGTGCACCGTCGTGTAGAGAATCCACACGAGCCACACCAGGCCGAAGGCCATCGCGCCGAGCGACGCGGCGAGCGCGATTGCGTTGACGGCCTTGCGCTTGCGCTGCAGGCGGTTGCGCATCGCGTCGAGCGCGGCGCCGTCCGGCCCCGGGAAATTCATGATGGGCTCGCTCATTTCTTGCCCTCTCCCTTCTCGAGACGAAGCAGCAGCAGTTTGGAGATGGACAGCACGATGAACGTGATCACGAACAGGATCAGGCCCAGTTCCATCAGCGCCGACGTATGCAGGCCCGGCTGCGCTTCCGCGAATTCGTTCGCGAGCGCCGACGTGATGCTGTTGCCCGGCGCGAACAGCGACACGCTGTCGAGCAGGTTGGTGTTGCCGATCACGAAGGTCACGGCCATCGTTTCGCCGAGTGCGCGGCCGAGGCCGAGCATCACGCCGCCGATCACACCGGTCTTCGTATAGGGCAGCACCACCTTCCACATCACTTCCCAGGTCGTGCAACCGATTCCGTATGCCGATTCCTTCAGCAGCACCGGCGTGACCTCGAACACGTCGCGCATCACCGATGCGATGTACGGGATGATCATGATCGCGAGGATCACGCCGGCCGCGAGGATGCCGATGCCGATCGGCGCGCCGGACGTCAGCGGGCCGAGCACCCACACGTCCTTGAACAGGCGGCCGATCGGTTTCTGGAAGTATTCGGCGAAGATCGGCGCGAACACGAGCAGCCCCCACATGCCGTACACGATCGACGGAATCGCGGCGAGCAGCTCGATCGCGATGCCGAGCGGACGGCGCAGCCACACGGGTGCGAGCTCGGTGAGGAACAACGCGATGCCGAAACTGACCGGCACTGCAATGACGAGCGCAATGATCGACGTCACGATGGTGCCGTAGATCGGCACGAGTGCGCCGTAGATGTCCGAGTTGGGATCCCACTCGGATTGCCACAGAAAGCCGAGGCCGAACTTCTGGATGGTCGGCATCGACGCAAAGATCAGGGAAACGATGATCCCGCCCAGCAACAGCAGGGTCACGATCGCGGCGAGCCGCGCAAGGCCGCCGAACAGGACATCCCCGAGACGGCTCGGCGCGCGCTGTGCACTGTCGGGCGATCGGGAGGACGTGTATGAAATATCAGACATGGGTGCCTGCTTTTGATCGCCGGGCGCCGTAACGCCCGGCTTTACCGCACACACTGCCCGACCGGCACGGCCGGGCAGCGAACCGCTGGATGGCTTACTCGGCGGCGACCGGCTTGCCCGAAGCGTCCGTCACCTTCGTCTTCCACTGCTTGCGGATTTCCGTCTCGACCGACGCCGGCAGCGAGATGTAGTCGAGGCTGTCGGCAGCCTTCTCGCCGTTCTTGAACGCCCAGCTGAAGAACTTCAGCGTTTCCGCGCCCTGCTCCGGCTTGTCCTGCTTCGCGTGCAGCAGCACGAACGTCGCGCCGACGACCGGCCACGCTTCCTTGCCCGGCTGGTTCGTCAGGATCTGGTAGAACGACTTCGACCAGTTCGCGCCTGCTGCTGCGGCCTTGAACGTTTCCGTCTTCGGCTCGACCACCGTGCCCGTCGAATTCTTCAGGGCCGTGTAGGTCATGTTGTTCTTCTTCGCGTACGCCCACTCGACGTAGCCGATCGCGCCCGGCAGGCGCTGCACGAAGGCCGCGACGCCGTCGTTGCCCTTGCCGCCCGTACCCGTCGGCCAGTTGACCGTCGTGCCTTCGCCGATCTTCGACTTCCACTCGTCGTTGACCTTCGACAGGTAGTTCGTCCAGATGAAGCTCGTACCCGAACCGTCAGCGCGGCGGACCACGGCGATGTCCGTATCCGGCAGCTTGACCTTCGGGTTCAGCGCGACGATCGCCGGGTCGTTCCACTTCTTGATCTTGCCGAGGTAGATGTCGCCGAGCACCGGGCCCGACAGCGTCAGTTCGCCGGCCTTCACGCCCGGCACGTTGACGACCGGCACCACGCCGCCGACCACCGTCGGGAACTGGAACAGGCCTTCCTTCGCGAGCTCTTCGTCCTTCAGCGGCGCGTCCGAACCGGCAAAATCGACCGTCTTCGCGACGATCTGCTTCAGGCCGCCCGACGAGCCGATGCCCTGGTAGTTGACCTTCGAACCGCCGGACTGCTGATAGTCCGCAGCCCATTTCGTATAGATCGGCATCGCGAACGTGCTACCTGCGCCCGTGATGTCGGCAGCGTGGGCGGCGACGGCGAAAAGCGCGCCAGCCAGGCCGGCAATCGCGGTTTGCATCAATTTCATGAGACCTCCAGTGTGTGAGCGGATGACTACGGCACCGCGAAGGTTAGGGGCTCCTCATGACGGTAATGTGACAATCGATGAAACTGGCGTGACAGTAACATGACTGGTTGAAAGGGAGTATCGGGGTGGCGCGGCGAGGCGCGGGAACGGCGCTGGCGGCAAGAATTGCCTGACTCGGAAGGGAAGATGGACCGCCCTTTTCCTAGGGCGTGCGGGCGCATCGTAGCGCAGCATCGGCCGGACGGGAAGCCCGGGCCGGCAGCAGGTTTGATTGTGGGGTCGGATACCTGATTCGATCCGAAAAGCGCGTTTGTCGAATGTTGCCTCATCAGGCAATGGCAAACCTTTGCGTCAGACGAAACGACGGCACCCGAGGGCGCCGCACGCATATTCACCGGCAGCCGGCGCGCGGGCCGGTCGGATCGCCGCGCGCCCCAGCCCCCGGTCAGGTCGTCGCCGCGCGCACCGCGTCGGCGATCGTCTCCGCATGGCGCACCGCATCGGCCGCCTGCTGCGCTTCGACCATCACGCGCAGCACGGGCTCCGTGCCCGATGCGCGGATCAGCACGCGGCCGCTGCCGGCGAGCGCGGCTTCGGCTGCATCGATCGCGGCGCGAATCGACGCGCTGCCCTTCCAGTCGGCGCCCGGCTTCATCCGCACGTTGATCAGCTTCTGCGGGAACAGCGTGACGCCGTCGAGCATCTGCGCGAGGGTGCGGCCGCTGCGCTTCAGCGCGGCCAGCACGAGCAGCGCCGACACGATGCCGTCGCCGGTCGAGTGCCGGTCGAGCGACAGGATGTGGCCCGACCCTTCCGCGCCGAGCTGCCAGCCGTGCTCGCGCAACTGCTCGAGCACGTAGCGATCGCCGACCGCCGCCCGCACGAATTTCACGCCCTCGCGCTGCAGCGCGACTTCGACGGCGAGGTTCGTCATCAGCGTGCCGACCGCGCCATCGACCTTGCCGTCGGTCGCGATCCGGTCCTTCACGAGCACGTAGAGCAGCTCGTCGCCGTTGTACAGGCGGCCGGTCGCGTCCACGACCTGCAGGCGATCGGCGTCGCCGTCGAGCGCGATGCCGAGATCGGCGTGGTTCGCCCGCACCGCGCGCACCAGCGCGTCCGGCGCGGTCGCGCCGACGCCGTCGTTGATGTTGAAGCCGTTCGGCGCGACGCCGATCGGAATGACGTCCGCGCCGAGTTCGTGGAATACGTGCGGCGCAACCTGGTACGCGGCGCCGTGCGCGCAATCGATCACGAGCTTCAGCCCGCGCAGGTCGAACGCGGCCGGGAACGTGCTCTTGCAGAATTCGATGTAGCGGCCGCCTGCGTCGTCGAGGCGGCGCGCCTTGCCGAGCCCGTCCGACGGCGCGCATTCGAGCGGCTTGTCGAGCCATGCTTCGATCTCGGCTTCGGTGTCGTCGGGCAGCTTGTTGCCGTCAGCCGAGAAAAACTTGATCCCGTTGTCGTGATACGGGTTGTGCGACGCGCTGATCACGACACCGGCCGACAGACGCAGCGCACGCGTCAGGTACGCGACGCCGGGCGTCGGCATCGGGCCGGCCAGCATCACGTCGACGCCGGCCGCCGAGAACCCGGCCTCGAGCGCGGCTTCGAGCATGTAACCCGACACGCGCGTGTCCTTGCCGATCAGCACGGTCGGACGCGAGCCTGCCGCGACGTCGGCCGAGCTGGCCAGTACCTTGCCGGCCGCATAGCCGAGACGCAATACGAAATCCGGCGTGATGGGCGAGTCGCCCACCGTGCCGCGAATGCCGTCCGTGCCGAAATATCGACGTCCCATGGGATCCTTCCTCCTTCGTCTTTCTGACTTGCTTATCGTTGCCGCGCGGCTGCGCGCACGGCATTCCATACTTTCAGCGCATCGACCGTCGCCGCGACGTCGTGCACGCGCACGATCGCGGCGCCGCGCTCGACCGCGCACACCGCGGCCGCCACGCTCGCCGCGACGCGCTCCATCGGCGGCTTGCCGCCGATCACAGCGCCGAGCATCGATTTGCGCGACATGCCCGCGAGAATCGGATAAGCGCGCCCGTCGGGTCGCGCAGGCGCCGTGTCCGGCAATGCGGCCAGCAGCGCATAGTTGTCGTCGACGACCGCCTTGCCGAACCCGAAGCCGGGATCGACGCAAATGCGCTCCGCCGCCACCCCCGCGTCGCGCAGCGCCTGGGCGCGGGCCGCGAGAAAATCGCGCACGTCGGTCACGACGTCGCCGTAGTCGGGTTCGCCGACCTGCATCGTCTGCGGCTCGCCGAGCATGTGCATCGCGCACAGGCCGCTATTGCCGTCGCGCACCGCGTCGATCGCGCCCGGCTGGCGGAACCCCCAGATGTCGTTGATCAGGTCCGCGCCGGCGGCCAGCGCCGCGCGCATCACGGCCGGCTTGTAGGTATCGATCGACAGCGGCACATTCAGCGGCCGCAGCGCCTCGACGAGCGGAATCACGCGCGCGAGCTCGTCGTCGAGCGGCACGGGGGGCGCGCCGGGGCGCGTCGATTCTCCGCCGATGTCGAGCAGATCCGCGCCGTCGGCGATCATCCGCTCGGCCTGGCGCAGCGCATCGTCGCGCGCAAAGAAGCGGCCGCCGTCGGAAAACGAATCGGGTGTGGCGTTGAGGATGCCCATCACGAGCGGACGTTCGAACGTCAGTTCGAAGCGGCCGCACCGGAGCGGCGCGGGAATGAACGGGGACACTGCGGAATCGGACACGAGCAACGGGCGTGGATGAATGCAAAACGGGCCGGTGTGAAGCCACACCAGCCCGTGAACGGTGCTAAAGCGGAGATTATGCCGCCGGCGTAGCCGGCGCCGGCGCGCTGCCGGGCTTGACCTCGGCGCTGCCGCCGCCCGACGAATCGCCGCCGACAGCCGGCGAGCTCTTCGGCGAGCGCGGCGGACGGCCTTCCATGATGTCGTTGATCTGATCGGCGTCGATCGTCTCCCACTCCATCAGCGCGGCCGTCATCGCCTCGACCTTGTCGCGGTTCTCTTCGAGCAGGCGGCGCGCAAGGTTGTACTGCTCGTCGAGCACGCGGCGGATTTCCGAGTCGACCTTCTGCTGCGTCGCTTCCGAAATCGTGCGCGTGAAGCCGCGGCCGAACGGCGACGCATCGTTCTCGTCGTCGACGTAGACCATCGGCCCGAGTGCGTCGGTCATGCCGAAACGCGCAACCATCGCACGCGCCGTCTGCGTGGCCTTGTTGAAGTCGTCCGAAGCGCCGGTGCTGACCAGGTTCATGAACAACTCTTCGGCCACCCGCCCACCGAACAGGATCGCGAGGCGGTCCAGCAGGTAATCCTTCGAATACGTCTCGTTGTCATGCTCCGGCAACTGCCAGGTGACGCCCAGCGCGCGACCGCGCGGAATGATCGTGACCTTGTGCACCGGGTCGGCCTTCGGCAGCAGCTTCGCGATCACCGCGTGGCCCGACTCGTGATACGCGGTTGCGCGCTTCGCTTCCTCGCGGATCACGGCCGACTTGCGCTCCGGACCCATGAAGATCTTGTCCTTCGCGTCCTCGAAATCCTGCATCTCGACGATGCGCTTGCCGCGACGTGCGGCGAACAACGCCGCCTCGTTCACGAGGTTCGCGAGATCGGCGCCCGAGAAGCCCGGCGTGCCGCGCGCGATCACCGCCGCGTCGACGTCGTTCGCGATCGGCACCTTGCGCAGGTGCACGCGCATGATCTGCTCGCGGCCGCGGATGTCCGGCAGGCCCACATACACCTGACGGTCGAAACGGCCCGGACGCAGCAGCGCCTTGTCGAGCACGTCGGAACGGTTGGTCGCGGCGATCACGATCACGCCCGAGTTCGCCTCGAAGCCGTCCATCTCGACGAGCATCTGGTTCAGCGTCTGCTCGCGTTCGTCGTTGCCGCCGCCCATGCCGGCGCCGCGATGACGGCCGACCGCGTCGATTTCGTCGATGAACACGATGCACGGCGCATGCTTCTTCGCCTGCTCGAACATGTCGCGCACACGGGCCGCGCCGACGCCGACGAACATTTCGACGAAGTCCGAACCCGAGATGCTGAAGAACGGCACCTTCGCTTCACCCGCGATCGCGCGAGCGAGCAGCGTCTTGCCGGTACCCGGGGGCCCGACCAGCAGCACGCCGCGCGGAATGCGGCCGCCCAGTTTCTGGAATTTCTGCGGATCGCGCAGGAAATCGACGAGCTCGGACACTTCCTCCTTCGCTTCGTCGCAGCCCGCGACGTCGGAGAAGTTCACCGCGTTGTTGTTCTCGTCGATCAGCCGCGCACGCGATTTCCCGAACGAGAATGCGCCGCCTTTGCCGCCCCCCTGCATCTGCCTCATCATGTAGAACCAGAACACGATGATCAGGATCGTCGGCCCGAGGTAGTACAGCGCGGACATCAGCGCGTTCGGCTCGTCGTCGGCCTTGCCGCTGACCTGCACGCCGTACTTCATCAGATCGCCGACCATCCAGATGTCGCCGGGCGACACGATCTGGTATTTCTGGCCATCAGCCGGAGTGACGGTGAGGTTGCGCCCCTGAACGATGACGTTCTTGACCTTGCCGTTCTTGGCGTCGTCCATGAACTGCGAATAGGACACGCCTTCCTGGACGCGGGGCTTGTCGAACTGCTTGAACACCGTAAACAGCACCAGTGCGATCACCAGCCACACCGCTGCCTTCGAAAACATATTGTTGTTCAAAGCACCACTCCTTCACTCGTAGACGAGCGCCTACATTTTCCTTGCGGCGCCCCTCGGTCATTCTAATCCAGTCCGACCACCCCTGCCATAAGCATTGACAACCGCCGCGATAGCGCTTCGCTTGTCTGGCAAGGGCCGGAGCCCGTTTGCGCATCAGCGCGGGTGCTTCAGTTGCCGACCCAAAATGAACGTTTCGGACGATTTGTCGCGGGATGCCTTGGGCTTGCGCGGCGCGACGACCTTAAACTGCTGTTTGAACTTCTCGACGATCTGGCTGTAGCCGCTGCCGTGAAAACACTTCACGAGCAGCGCACCGTCCGGCTTCAGATGATTCTGCGCGAATTCGAGCGCCAGATCGCAGAGATGCTCGATGCGCGCCGCGTCCGCCGAGGCCACCCCGGACAGGTTGGGGGCCATGTCGGAAATAACAAGGTCCACCGCGCGGCCTTCGAGCACCTCCTCGAGCTGATGGAGGACATCGTCCTCGCGGAAGTCGCCCTGCAGGAAGTGGACGTCGGCGATCGGCTCCATCGGCAGGATGTCGAGCGCAACGATCGTGCCGTCGATGCCGCCTTCGCGCTCCGCGTCACGCTTCTTGCCCTGCGCGAGCTTGTTGCGGGCATACTGGCTCCAGCTGCCCGGCGTGGCGCCGAGATCGACGATCACCTGGCCCGGACGGATCAGCTTGTCCTGCTCGTCGATTTCCTTCAGCTTGTACGCGGCGCGCGCGCGATAGCCCTCCCGCTGCGCCATTTTGACGTACGGGTCGTTGATGTGGTCGTGCAGCCAGTGCTGGTTGAAGCGGTTTTTTGCCATTCGAGAGAGAGATTGCTGCCAATTGCTTCGTGAAGCCGCGCTTTTAGCGGATAATACGCGTCTTCTTCGCGCGGCTGCGGCCCCTTTTCAGGCCCAAGCCGCGATTTTACGTGGTTTCGGCGCACGGCTGACGCGGTAACGTTCCGCGATCGCTATCCAGTCGGCGCGCCCTTATTAAGATTTCGACATTTCCATGCCCGCCCTTTCGCTTTCTCCCGCCGAGCGCTCCGCGCTGCGCTCCCAGGCCCATGCGCTCAAGCCCGTCGTGCTGATCGGCGCCGAAGGGCTGACCGACGCCGTACTGAAGGAAATCAAGGTGCACCTCGACGCGCACCAACTGATCAAGATCCGCGTGTTCGGCGACGAACGCGACACGCGCGTCTCGATCTACGACGAGATCTGCGACCGCCTGAACGCGGCGCCGATCCAGCACATCGGCAAGCTGCTGGTGATCTGGAAGCCCGAGGCGGCGGTTGCGGCCCCGACCCGCGGCCGCCGTGCCGGCGCGCTGCCGAGCGCGGCCGAAGCCGCCGACGACCGCAAGGGGCGTGCGCCGCGCACCGTCAAGGTCGTCAAGGTGTCGCCGAACGCGAGCCCCGTGCGCCGTCCGCGCCCGGTCAAGGTCACCGTGCGCGGCAACGAACGCGTGACCGCAGGCGGCACCGTGAAGCGTGCGAAAAAGCGCCAGGCCAGCACCAAGCGGCCGTTCCAGGACAAGTAACACGCCGGTGCGGCACGGATTCCCGTGCCGCCCTGCCCCGGCGCGCCGCTCAGGCGTCGCGCGCCGGCAGACGCCAGATCAGCATCAGCCCCAGCACGCTCTCGACGAGATAGAACACGCTCGAGACGCCGTGCAGCATCCCGAAGCGGCTCGCATACGGCGAATTCGCGATATCGGTGCCCGCGTCCATCGCGGCCACCCGCAGCGCGTTCATGAACGGCTGCAACGCGAAATACCCGACCAGCACGCACACGACCATCGCGGCGACGATCCAGCGCACGCGGCGATATTCGCTGCTGCCGCGCCGCACCTGCTGGTTCGACAACGCGAGCAGCAGCACGCCGCACACGACGCCGAGGATCGCCTCGATGCGGAACAGCTGGGCGGCGACCGAACCGGCCGTCATCCGCTCCAGCGTCTTGAACAACACGGGCGCGACCGCATACCCGATCGTCAGCAGGCTGCCGACCCACACGGCCGACAGCAGACGGAACACGCGATGCGGCATCACGTCGCCCCGCTTCAGATGTAGCTGACCGAGATGATTTCGTACTCGCGCACGCCGCTCGGCGCCTGCACGGCGGCGACGTCGCCTTCGGACTTGCCGATCAGCGCGCGCGCGATCGGCGAGCTGACCGAGATCAGGCCGTGATCGATATCGGCTTCGTCGTCGCCGACGATCTGGTACTTGACGGTATCGCCCGACTCGAGATCCTCGAGCTCGACCGTCGCGGCGAACACCACGCGGCCATCGGCGTCGAGCACCGTGGGATCGATGACCTGCGCGGCGGACAGCTTCGATTCGAGTTCGGCGATGCGCCCCTCGATGAAGCCCTGTTTTTCCTTCGCGGCATCGTATTCGGCGTTTTCGGACAGGTCGCCCTGTGCGCGGGCCTCCGCGATCGCGTTGATCACGGCCGGCCGCTCGACGGACTTGAGGCGCTGCAATTCATCGCGCAGTTGCTCCGCGCCACGCTTTGTCAACGGAATGGTGCTCATAAACGGCTCAATCGCTAAAAACGGCTATAAAAAAAATCACCGCGATTAAGCGCGCTTCCGATGCACTGGAAACACCGCCTAATCGCGGCACGTGTTGCTTCGACAGGTAACTGACCGCTTAGTTTAGGCGAGCGTGAAGACCTTGTAAATCATAGACTTCCAGATCCTTCAGGTAGCGCAAGCCCTCGACGGCCGCGCGCGCGCCCGACATCGTCGTGTAGTACGTGACCTTGTGCGCCTGCGCGCTCATGCGGATCGAACGCGAATCGGCGATCGCCTGGCGCGTCTCGTCGACCGTCGTGAACACGAGTGCGATCTCGCCGTTCTTGATCATGTCGACGATGTGCGGACGGCCGTCCTTCACCTTGTTCACGACCTTCACCGGCACGCCGGCCGCTTCGATCGCGGCAGCCGTGCCCTTGGTCGCGACGATCGGGTAGCCGAGGTCGTGCAGCATGCGCGCGACTTCGACGGCCTTCGGCTTGTCGGCATCCATCACGGTCAGCAGCACCGTGCCCGACTCCGGCAGGCGCGAACCGGCCGCGAGCTGCGACTTGAACAGCGCTTCGCCGAACGTCCGGCCGACGCCCATCACTTCGCCGGTCGAACGCATTTCGGGCCCGAGGACCGGATCGACGGTCGGGAACTTGACGAACGGGAACACCGCTTCCTTCACGCTGAAGTACGGCGGCTCGACTTCCTTCGTCACGCCCTGCTGCGCGAGCTTCTGGCCGACCATCGCGCGCGCCGCGATCTTCGCGAGCGGCAGGCTGGTCGCCTTCGACACGTACGGCACCGTGCGCGACGCGCGCGGGTTCACTTCCAGCACGTAGATGATGTCCTGCTTCGAACCATCCGCCTGCGGCACCTGCTGGATCGCGAACTGCACGTTCATCAGGCCGACCACGTTCAGCGCCTTCGCCATCGCGCCCGTCTGGCGCTTCAGCTCGGCCACGGTCTCCTTCGACAGCGAATACGGCGGCAGCGAGCACGCCGAGTCGCCCGAGTGAACGCCCGCCTGCTCGATGTGCTCCATCACGCCGCCGATGAACACGGCGTCGCCGTCGCAGATGCAGTCGACGTCGCACTCGATCGCGTCGTTCAGGAAGCGGTCGAGCAGCACCGGCGAATCGTTCGACACCTTCACGGCCTCGCGCATGTAGCGCTCGAGATCGCGCGGCTCGTGGACGATTTCCATCGCGCGGCCGCCGAGCACGTACGACGGACGCACGACCAGCGGATAGCCGATTTCGTCGGCCAGCGCGAGCGCTTCGTCTTCGGCGCGGGCGGTGCGGTTCGGCGGCTGGCGCAGGCCGAGGTCCTGCAGCAGCTTCTGGAAGCGTTCGCGGTCTTCGGCCGCGTCGATCATGTCCGGCGACGTGCCGACGATCGGCACGCCGTGCGCCTCGAGGTCGAGCGCGAGCTTCAGCGGCGTCTGGCCGCCGTACTGGACGATCACGCCGACCGGCTTTTCCTTGTCGACGATCTCGAGCACGTCCTCGAGCGTCAGCGGCTCGAAGTACAGGCGATCGGACGTGTCGTAGTCGGTCGACACCGTTTCCGGGTTGCAGTTGACCATGATCGTTTCATAGCCGTCCTCGCGCATCGCGAGCGCCGCGTGCACGCAGCAGTAGTCGAACTCGATGCCCTGGCCGATCCGGTTCGGGCCGCCGCCCAGCACCATGATCTTCTTGTTCGTGGTCGGCTGCGCCTCGCACTCTTCCTCGTAGGTCGAGTACATGTAGGCCGTCTTCGTCGCGAACTCGGCCGCGCACGTGTCGACGCGCTTGTAGACCGGGCGCACGTTCAGTTCCACGCGGCGCTTGCGGACGTCTTCCGGCGTCGCGCCAAGCAACTTCGCGAGGCGGCGGTCGGAGAAGCCGCTCTGCTTCAGGTAGCGCAGCTCGTCGAACGTCAGCGACGCGAGCGTGCGGCCCCCGAGCGCCTTTTCCTTCAGGATGATCTGCTCGATCTGCTCGAGGAACCACGGGTCGATCGCGGTTTCCGCGAAGATTTCCTCGGCCGTCATGCCGATGCGGAACGCATCGCCGACGTACCAGATGCGATCCGGGCCCGGCTCGTGGATCTCGATCGCGATCTCGTCGCGGTTGGTCGACTTCTCGTCGAGGCCGTCGACCCCGACTTCGAGGCCGCGCAGCGCCTTCTGGAACGATTCCTGGAACGTGCGGCCGATCGCCATCACTTCGCCGACCGACTTCATCTGCGTGGTCAGGCGCGAATCGGCTTCGCGGAACTTCTCGAACGCGAAACGCGGAATCTTCGTGACGACGTAGTCGATCGTCGGCTCGAACGACGCCGGCGTCTGGCCGCCGGTGATTTCGTTCTTCAGCTCGTCGAGCGTGTAGCCGACCGCCAGCTTCGCGGCGACCTTCGCGATCGGGAAGCCGGTGGCCTTCGACGCGAGCGCCGACGAACGCGACACGCGCGGGTTCATCTCGATGACGACCATGCGGCCGTCCCTCGGGTTGATCGAGAACTGCACGTTCGAGCCGCCCGTGTCGACGCCGATCTCGCGCAGCACCGCGAGCGATGCGTTACGCAGGATCTGGTACTCCTTGTCGGTGAGCGTCTGCGCGGGCGCGACCGTGATCGAGTCGCCGGTGTGCACGCCCATCGGGTCGAGGTTTTCGATCGAGCAGACGATGATGCAGTTGTCGGCGCGGTCGCGCACGACTTCCATCTCGTATTCCTTCCAGCCGAGCAGCGACTCTTCGATCAGCAGCTCGCGCGTGGGCGACAGGTCGAGACCGCGCTTGCAGATCTCTTCGAACTCTTCGCGGTTGTACGCGATGCCGCCGCCCGAGCCGCCGAGCGTGAACGACGGGCGGATCACGACCGGGTAGCCGCTGCCGCCCGTCTCCGCCATGATCTCGGCGTGCACCTTGGACGCTTCTTCCATCGAATGCGCGATACCCGACTTCGCGGAGCCGAGACCGATCTTGGTCATCGCTTCCTTGAACTTCTGGCGGTCTTCCGCCTTGTCGATCGCTTCCGGCGACGCGCCGATCAACTCGACGCCGAACTTCTCGAGCACGCCGTGGTGGTGCAGGTCGAGCGCGCAGTTCAACGCGGTCTGGCCGCCCATCGTCGGCAGGATCGCGTCCGGGCGCTCCTTCTCGATGATGCGCGCGACGACTTCCCACGTGATCGGCTCGATGTAGGTCACGTCGGCCGTGTTCGGGTCGGTCATGATCGTCGCCGGGTTGCTGTTGACGAGAACGACCTTGTAGCCCTCCTCACGCAACGCCTTGCACGCCTGCGCGCCCGAATAGTCGAACTCGCACGCCTGGCCGATGATGATCGGGCCGGCGCCGATGATGAGGATGCTCTTGATGTCTGTGCGTTTTGGCATGGCTTGTGAATTCAATAAGTAATCGTTGTCGTGGGTCGGCCGGCGGCGCTCAGCTCATGGTCGCGAGCGCAAGCTTCACCGAGAAACCGATGAACAGGCCGCCCACGCTGCTCGCCGCGCCTGCCGCGAGCTTGCGGCGGCGACGGAAGTGCTCGGCGAGCCGCGCCCCCGCGAAGATCAGCGTGCTCAGGTACAGGAAGCTCGCGCATTGCGCGATCGCCCCGAGCACGACGAACGACAGCGCGGGATGCGGGAATGCCGGGTCGACGAACTGGATGAAGAACGAGATGAAGAACAGGATCGCCTTCGGATTCAGCAGGCTCACGATCAGCGCCTTGCGCAACGGCCTGTCGAAAGACCGCTCGCCGTCGTTCGCCTGCGGCGCCTCGACCGGCGCGTCGCCGCGCGCGCGCAGCTTGCTCCATGCGCTGCGCAGCATCCCGGTGCCGATGTACAGCAGGTACGCGGCGCCGCCGTACTTGACGACAGAGAACAGCAGCGGGTTCGCCTTCAGCAGCGACGCGACGCCCGCGGCGGACAGCACCATCAGCACGGTATCGCCGACGAACACGCCGCAGGCCGCGCGATAGCCGGCCTTCACGCCGCGCTGCGCGGCGAGCGACAGCACGTACATCGAGTTCGGTCCCGGCAGCAGGATGATGAAGATCACGCCGAACACGTAGGTCCAGATATCCGTGATGCCGAGTGCGTGGCCGAACATGATGCGAATCTCCCGTCCTTCGGTTGCGTCGATGACGTTAGGCGTTGCGCTGCTTCGCCGCGTCCATCAGCGCGGTGAAACGGTCGAACAGGTAGCCGATGTCGTGCGGGCCGGGCGACGCTTCCGGGTGGCCCTGGAAGCAGAACGCCGGCTTGTCGGTCAGCTCGAAGCCCTGCAGCGTGCCGTCGAACAGCGATACGTGCGTCACGCGCGCGTTGGCCGGCAGCGAATCGGCGTCGACCGCGAAGCCGTGGTTCTGCGACGTGATCACGACACGGCCGTCGCCGAGATCCTTCACCGGATGGTTCGCGCCGTGGTGGCCCGTTTTCATCTTGAGCGTCTTCGCGCCCACCGCGAGACCCATGATCTGGTGGCCGAGGCAGATGCCGAAGGTCGGCACGCCGCGCTCGATGAATTCCTTCGTGGCCGCGATCGCGTAATCGCACGGCTCCGGATCGCCGGGGCCGTTCGACAGGAACACACCGTCCGGATTCAGCGCGAGCGCATCGGCCGCGCTCGCCTGGGCCGGCAGCACCGTCACGTGGCAGCCGCGCTCCGCGAGCATGCGCAGAATGTTGTACTTGACGCCGAAGTCGTACGCGACGACGCGATACTTCGGCGCTTCCTGCATGCCGTAGCCGCCTTCGAGACGCCACTCCGTCTGCTTCCACTCGAACGGCTTCGCGGTCGACACGACCTTCGCGAGATCCATGCCGGCGAGGCCCTCGAACGAGCGCGCGAGCTCGATCGCCTTCGCTGCGTCGTCGGAACCCGTCAGGATGCAGCCGCTCTGCGCGCCCTTGTCGCGCAGAATGCGGGTCAGCTTGCGGGTGTCGATGCCGGCGATCGCGACGACGCCTTCGTCACGCAGGTAGTCGCCGAGCGTGCGGTCCATGCGGAAGTTCGATGCGAGCGTCGGCAGATCGCGGATGATCAGGCCGGCGGCATGGACTTTCGTGGCTTCGACGTCTTCGGCGTTCACGCCGACGTTGCCGATATGCGGATAGGTGAGCGTGACGATCTGGCGCGAGTAGCTCGGATCAGTCAGGATTTCCTGATAGCCGGTGATCGCGGTATTGAACACGACTTCGCCGATCGTATGGCCTTCGGCCCCGATCGAATAACCACGAAAGACCGTGCCGTCGGCGAGTGCAAGCAAGGCGGGAGAAAAAGACGGCAACACGGGAGGCTCCTTGGGGAACACCCTGCTGCCGACCTGTTTACCCTGCCGCGCGAGCGCCGCGCTGCGTGGGCGCGCGCGGTCGCTAGCTGAACGCGGCCTGCGTTGTCGAGACGCGAACCCGGCGCATGGCGCACGAGGCTTCGCGGCATCGCCCGACAGGCGGCGTGCGGCGGATGAACGGGATGTATGAGGTAGGCGCTAGGGTGCGAGGTTGATCAGCACAAACTTTCAAATTATAGCCTGAAAATGGGCCTATCTTCAATTGATATGGCCGTCCGATCGAGGTTGCGCCGCGCCCCGCGGCGCCGCGCGACGTGCTGCGGCCCCGTTTCCGGGGCTGCTGCCCTACCCGCCAGCGTACCGCCGGATCAGTGCGCTTGGCCAGTGCCGCGCGCGGGCCACGCGTACCAGACCGCACTCGCGAGCTGCAGCGCGAGCAGCACGCCCCAGGCGGTGAAGTGCGCAGCCGCCGGATAACGGCCGTCGACCGCCGGCCAGTGCGACAGCACGGCGCCGACGCCGATCTGGAATGCGAAGATCAGCAGGAAGATCACGAGCGTGAGCGTCGTGTTCGCGCGGCCGATCAGATGAGCGGGGAAATGGCCGGCCATCACCGCGTAGGTCAGGATGCCCACGCCGCCGAACATGCCATAGGCGGCCCACAGCCCGGCCGGCGGCAACGGCACGCGCGCGACGATCGCGAGTTGCGTCGCGACGAACAGCGCCATGCCGATACCGCAAGTGGCGTAGACCGACACGCCGCGCCGCTCGAGCACGCGCGCCGCCGCGCCGAAGCCGACGCAGCCGGCCATCATCGCGAAGCCGAGCACCGACACGAGGCGCGCGGCATGCGGCGCATCGAACCCGCCGACATCGCGCAGATACGGGCCGACCCACAGCGATTGCATCGCATAGAACACGCCCTGCGTGACGACGGAAAACGACGCGATCTTCCAGAACGCGCGGCTGCTCAGGATGTGCCACGTGCCCTTGAACTGGCTGACGAGCCCGCCCTGATGGCGTGCTTGCTGCGCGTCGGGCGCGCCGAAGCCGATAGACGCCGCCACGACCACCGTCAGCGCCGCGAGGCCGAAACAGATCGTGCGCCAGCTCGTCCAGCCGAGCAGCCAGGTCAGCGGCGAGCCGACCATTACGCCGCCGAGGCCGCCCACGGCCATCACGAGGCCGTTGACGAGCGGCAGCCGGCCGACCGGAAAATGCTGCGCGAGCGCCTTGAACGCCGCGCCGAGACACACCGATACGCCGACGCCGATCAGCAGGCGGCCGACCATCATCGTGCCGATGCCGTGCGCCGCGCCGAACACGGCCGCGCCGGCCGCCGCGAACAGCAGCATGCCGGCCGTCACGCGGCGCGGGCCGAAGTGATCGAGCATCACGCCGGCCGGGATCTGCGCGCCGGCGAAGCCGAGGAAATAGAGGCTGGTGAGCAGGCCGAGATCGGCGGCCGACAGCCCGAGCTCATGCGTGACGAACGGCGCGAAGCCCAGGTTGACGCCGCGAAACACGTACGACACGAAATACCCGACCGAAAACAGCGCGAGCACCCTCACCTGCACCGACGACATCGCTTCCCCTTGTCATATGAAGACGCACGACGCCACGCTGCCGCGCCGCGCACAAACGAAAACGCCGTCACCTCGGTGACGGCGTTTCGTCGAATTCGTCGGATGATAACGCAATCGTGCGGGCCTTACCGGCCGCCACGCTGCGCGCACCCGCCGCGCTTACTTCTTCTTGCCCTTGTGCGCGGTGGTCTTGGCCGGCGCGGCTTTCGCGGCAGCGGCTTTCGCGGGAGCGGCCTTCGCCGGCTTCGCCGACGACTTGGCGCCGCCGCGCTTGCCGTGCGACTTGCCGCCCACCGCCAAGCTCGCGCGCTCGATGTGCGCACCACCCGTCGACGTCGCGATCCGCTCCGGGCCGGGTTCCGCCGGCACCGCACGGCCGACCGGCACGTGCAGCACGAGCGTCTGGCCCGGCATCGCGAGATCGCGGTGCGTACGGTTCCACGCCTTCAACTGACCGACCGACACGCCGTAGCGGCCGGCGATCGCCGCCATCGACTGCTTGCGGCGCACGCGGATCAGCATCTTGCGCGTATCGGGTACGTCCGGCTCCATTGCGAGCGCGCCGTTTTCGGCGACGTCGGCGCTGATGTCCTCGTCGTCGTCGTCGCCGCGCGGCACGACGATCGTCGAGCCCGGCTTCAGGCGCATGCCGGCTGGAATCTTGTTGACCGACATCAGCGTATCGGCGTCGACGCCGATCTTCTCGGCGATCGCGGCCGGGCGTGCACGCTCGCTGACCGTGTAGGTGGTCCACGACGACAGCTGGCCGCTGTAGGCCTTCAGGCTCTTCTCGAACGCGGACGCGTTGTCGAACGGCAGCAGGATCTGCGGCTCGGTCGCGCCGAGGATCACCGGCTTCGAGAACGACGGGTTCAGCGAGCGGAACTCGTCGAGCGGCAGGTTCGCGAGCTTCGCGGCCACCGCCACGTCGATGTCGCGCGACGTCGTGACCGTCACGAAATACGGGTGGTTCGGGATGTCGGGCAGCGTCAGGCCGTACTGCTGCGGGCTCGCGATGATGTTCTTCACCGCCTGCAGCTTCGGCACGTAGTTACGCGTCTCGTTCGGCATCCGCAGGCTCTGGTAGTCGGTCGGCAGGCCGGCCGCCTGGTTGCGAGCGATCGCGCGCTGCACGTTGCCTTCGCCCCAGTTGTACGCGGCCAGCGCCAGATACCAGTCGCCGAACATGTCGTGCAGGCGGGACAGGTAGTCGAGCGCGGCGCTCGTCGAGGCGAGCACGTCACGGCGCTCGTCCTGCCACATGTTGCGCTTCAGGTTGTACGTGCGGCCGGTGCCGGGCATGAACTGCCACATGCCGGCCGCTTTCGCGACCGACAGCGCCTGCGGGTTGTACGCGGACTCGATGAACGGCAGCAGCGCGAGCTCGGTCGGCATGTGACGCGCCTCGAGCTCCTCGACGATGTGATACAGGTACTTCTGCGAGCGCTCGGTCATGCGTTGCACGTAATCGGGCCGCTGCGTGTACCAGGTCGTCTGCATGTCGACGAGATCGCTCTGCAGGTCGGGCATCTGGAAGCCGCGGCGGATGCGCGCCCAGAGATCGGAGTCTGCACTGGTCAAGTCGCCGACGGATTGCTTGTCGACGTCGACAGTTTCTTTGGCGGTGGCTGATTTACGGAGGTAGTTGGACGTCGCCTGCGAATCGGCGGCGTTGTTGGCGACAGGGGGCTGGCTCGCACACGCGGCGAGTAGTAGCACCACCATCGCACTCAATATAAGTCGCATGAAAATCTCGGCTTCCGACGGCTGGAAATTGCAGGCGATACTACGGAAGTGCGTGCTTCACGTCAATAAAAACACCGAAAACTCAGCGAAATCCTACATTTGGAGCAATTTTTACAGACACCGCTTGAGCTTTGGAGTCCTCCGGAAAACGTCATCGAAACCGGTTTTTCCATTCGCGCATCAGCGTGAACGCCGCCAGACGATCCGTCACCGTTTCGTGCAGCTCGGCCTCGAGCGTCGCACGGATCGCCGCGCTGTCCGCCCGCATGAACGGGTTAACGGCACGCTCGTGAGCGATCGTAGTGGGCAGCGTGGGCACGCCGCGCGCACGCAGCGCCTGCGCGTCGTCGCGCCACGCGGCGAGTGCCGCATTGCCGGGCTCGCACGCGAGCGCGAAGCGGATGTTCGACAGCGTGTATTCGTGTGCACAATGCACGCGGGTGTCGCCCGGTAGTGCCGCAAGCGCGTCGAGCGACGCGAGCATCTGCGCGGGCGTGCCTTCGAACAGGCGGCCGCAGCCGCACGAGAACAGCGTGTCGCCGCAAAACACGTGCGGCACCGCATTGCCCTGCCCGGCCCGCTGGAAATACGCAATATGGCCGCGCGTATGACCCGGCACGTCGAGCACGTCGAATGCGACGGCCGGTGCGTCGAGCGTCACGCGATCGCCGCCCGAGAGCGGCCGCGTGACCACGTCGATCGCCTCGGCCGCGGGGCCGTAAACGGCGAGCGGAGCATCGGCCGGTTGGCTGTTGCGCAGCGCCTCGACACCGCCGACGTGGTCGGCGTGGTGGTGCGTGAGTAAAATAGCGGACAACCGCCAGCCTCGTTCGGCAAGAACCCGGCGTACGGGCGCGGCTTCACCCGGGTCGACGGCGATCGCATCGCGGCCGTCCGAGACGAGCCAGATATAGTTGTCTTCGAATGCCGGAACCGGCACGTATTCCAGCTCGTTCATGGGCGCGCAATCATCGTTATGTCTGACCGTCAAATTATAGACTGGCCCGCCTGGACCGACTCGCCGCCCGGCCGCTACGTGCTGGGCTGGGAACAGGCGCAGCTCGACCGGATCGTGTCCGACGTCTTCGGCTTCCACGCGCTGCAGCTCGGCTTGCCGCAGCTCGACGCGCTGCGCGAGAACCGCATGCCGTGTCGCGGCCTGGTGCTCGACCCGGCGAGCGGCGCGAGCGCGCCGTATCAGTATCCGCGGGCGCGCGAAGCGCACACGGCGGCCCACGCACCTGCCGATCGCAGCACGATCTGGTGCGACCTGCTCGACCTGCCGTTCGAGTCGCAGAGCGTCGACCTGATCGTGATGCCGCACACGCTCGAATTCACGTCCGATCCGCACCGCCTGCTGCGCGAGGCCGAGCGTGTGCTGATGCCGGAAGGCCAGCTCGTGATCACCGGCTTCAACTCGCTCAGCCTGTGGGGCATGCGGCAGTCGTTCGGGCGCATGGCGAACCGCCCGTTCGTGCCGGCCACGCGCGACCAGATCGCGTTCATCCGGCTCAAGGACTGGATCAAGCTGCTCGGCTTCGACCTCGAACGCGGCCGCTTCGGCTGCTACCGGCCGCCGCTCGCCACCGACCAGTGGCTGGCCCGCTACGGCTTCATGGAGGCCGCCGGCGACCGCTGGTGGCCGATCTTCGGCGCCGTCTACATGGTGACGGCCGTCAAGCGCGTGCGTGGCATGCGTCTCGTCGGCCCGATCAGGATGAAGAAGCCCGTGCTCGCACCGGGCCTGACGCCGGCGGCCTCCCCGACCACCCATCAAGAACGTTCATGACAACCGACACCATCGACATCTATACCGACGGCGCCTGCAAGGGCAACCCCGGCCCCGGCGGCTGGGGCGCGCTGCTGCGCTACGGCGCCCAAGAAAAGGAACTGTTCGGCGGCGAGCCGAACACGACCAACAACCGCATGGAGCTGATGGGCGTGATCGCCGCGCTCGAGGCGCTCAAGCGGCCGTGCCGGGTGATCGTGCATACCGACTCGCAATACGTGCAGAAAGGCATCAGCGAGTGGATCCACGGGTGGAAGAAGAAAGGCTGGGTGACCGCGGCGAAGACGCCCGTGAAGAACGCCGACCTGTGGAAGCGGCTCGACGCGCTCGTCGTGCAGCACGACGTCGAATGGCGTTGGGTGAAGGGCCACGCGGGCCACCCCGAAAACGAACGCGCCGACGCGCTCGCGAATCGCGGCGTCGAATCGCTCGCGGCCTGAATCCGGGCCACCCCCTCTCTTTCCCGATTTATCCGCCGATTTATCCGACATGCGCCAGATCATTCTCGATACCGAAACCACCGGCCTGAACGCCCGCACGGGCGACCGCCTGATCGAAATCGGCTGCGTCGAGCTGCTGAACCGACGGCTCACCGGCAACAATCTCCACATCTATGTGAACCCCGAGCGCGACAGCGATCCGGGCGCACTGGCCGTGCACGGCCTCACGACCGAGTTCCTCAGCGACAAGCCGAAGTTCGCGGAAGTCGTCGACCAGATCCGCGACTTCGTGAAGGGCGCCGAGCTGATCATCCACAACGCGCCGTTCGACCTTGGCTTCCTCGACGCCGAATTCGCGCGGCTCGGCCTGCCGCCGTTCACCGAGCATTGCGGCGGCGTGATCGACACGCTGGTGCAGGCCAAGCAGATGTTCCCCGGCAAGCGCAATTCGCTCGACGCGCTGTGCGACCGCTTCGGCATCAGCAACGCGCACCGCACGCTGCACGGCGCACTGCTCGACTCGGAGCTGCTCGCCGAGGTGTATCTCGCGATGACGCGCGGCCAGGACAGCCTCGTGATCGACATGCTCGACGACACGGGCACCGACGGCGGCACCGCGAACGGCCAGCGCGTGTCGCTCGCCGCGCTCGACCTGCCGGTCATCGCGGCAAGCGACGACGAGTTGGCCGCGCACCAGACGCAGCTCGACGAACTCGACAAGTCGGTCAAGGGCGCCTGCGTGTGGCGCCAGTCCGCCGACACGGAAGCAGCGGACGCCGCCCAGGCCGCCTGACGCGGCACCCACCCCGCCGCGCGTGCGGCCGCGCCTACGCGCGCGGCTGCAGCGCGATCACCGCCATCCCGCCGAGCGCGAGCACCGCGCCGGCCACGTCCCAGCGGGTCAGCGCGACGCCGTCGACCACCCGCAGCCAGATCAGCGCCACCGCGATATACACGCCGCCGTACGCGGCATAAGTGCGCCCCGCCGCGCTCGGGTGCAGCGTCAGCAGCCACGCGAACAGCGCGAGCGACAGGGCGGCCGGCACCAGCAGCCACGCCGGGCGCCCGGCCTTCAGCACGAGCCACGGCAGATAGCAGCCGACGATTTCGGCCAGCGCAGTAGCGGCGAACAGCGCCGCGATCCTCATCAGTTCGGTCATCCGGTTCCTCGCGAATTCAGCCCCGTCGCGACGGGCGGCGCGGCCGCGCCGCGCGCCGCCGATCATACCCGAGCGGGCCGCGCCGGATCCCCCGCCAGACGGGCGACTCCGGTCAATTTGCACGATCGTCCGTCATCGTGCTATCATGTTGCCTGTTTCAACATTCAATCTCTGTCTTTTCGATTTTGAGAGAAGTCCGTCCGCCCGCTGCGGGCCGGTGCCTCGATCGAAATTGCATCCACAGGAAAGCCCGCCCGACAGGCCCGCTTTTCTCGTTTCGCTGCCCCTCCGGGGCGTTGCCGGAACGCCGGACCATCGTCCGCACCGGCATCTGCCGCCTGCATCACGCGGCCCTTTCTTCATGAGCGCACTGTCGCGACGGCCCATCGGGCCCGCGTCGAAGCAGCCCCTTGGCCCTTTGCTGCGCCTTGCGCAGTCAGTGCTTGATGGTCTGCCCCGACGCGCAGCACACGACCCCGCGCTCGCCGGCAAACCGTGTCGGACGGCCTGCCCGTTCCGGCGCTGTCAAAGGAGTGCATGACCTTGACCGCAACACACGTCAGCCCGACCGCTGTCTCTTCCCCCGCTTCGTCGTCCGCCGAAGCCCCGCTCGCCGTGGACGACATCACCGTCGTCGACCAGAGCCTGCTCAAGCGCGCCGTCAGCGCGATGGCCATCGGCAATGCGATGGAATGGTTCGACTTCGGCGTCTACAGCTATATCGCCGTCACGCTCGGCAAGGTGTTCTTCCCGTCCAGCAGCCCGTCCGCGCAGTTGCTCGCCACCTTCGGCACGTTCGCGGCCGCGTTCCTCGTGCGCCCGCTCGGCGGCATGGTCTTCGGCCCGCTCGGCGACCGCATCGGCCGCCAGCGCGTGCTCGCCGCCACGATGATCATGATGGCCGTGGGCACCTTCGCGATCGGCCTGATCCCGAGCTATGCGTCCATCGGCATCATGGCGCCCGTGCTGCTGCTCGTCGCCCGCCTGGTGCAAGGCTTCTCGACCGGCGGCGAGTACGGCGGCGCCGCCACCTTCATCGCCGAGTTCTCGACCGACAAGCGCCGCGGCTTCATGGGCAGCTTCCTCGAATTCGGCACGCTGATCGGCTATGTGCTGGGCGCCGGCGTCGTCGCGCTGCTCACCGCGTCGCTGTCGCAGGAGGCGCTGCTGTCGTGGGGCTGGCGCGTGCCGTTCCTGATCGCCGGCCCGCTCGGCCTGATCGGTCTCTACATCCGGATGAAGCTCGAGGAAACGCCCGCGTTCAAGCGCCAGGCCGAAGAGCGCGAAGCGCAGGACAAGGCCGTGCCGAAGGCGCGCTTTCGCGAAACGCTGCTGCGCAACTGGCGTGCGCTGCTGCTGTGCGTCGGCCTCGTGCTGATCTTCAACGTGACCGACTACATGGTGCTGTCGTACTTGCCGAGCTTCATGTCGTCGACGCTGCATTTGGACGAATCGCACAGCCTCGTGCTGGTGCTGATCGTGATGGTGCTGATGATGCCGATGACGCTGTACGCCGGCCGCCTGTCGGACAAGATCGGCCGCAAGCCGGTGATGCTCGCCGGCTGCGTCGGCCTGCTGGTGCTGTCGATCCCGTCGCTGATGCTGATCCATGCGGGCACCACGGCGTCGGTGTTCGGCGGCCTGCTGATCCTCGGCGTGCTGCTGTCGTGCTTCACCGGCGTGATGCCGTCGGCGCTGCCCGCGCTGTTCCCGACCGAGATCCGTTACGGCGCGCTCGCGATCGGCTTCAACGTGTCGGTGTCGCTGTTCGGCGGCACGACGCCGCTCGTCACTGCGTGGCTCGTCGACGTGACGCACAACCTGATGATGCCCGCGTACTACCTGATGGGCGCCGCGCTGATCGGCGTCGTGTCGGTCGTCGCGCTCGCCGAAACCGCGCGCCAGCCGCTGAAGGGCTCGCCGCCGGCCGTCGCGACGCGCCACGAAGCGCACCAGCTCGCGCGCCAGTTGCGCGAGGAGAACGACGAGGCGGACATCTACGGCATCGCGACGCCCGCACGCGCATGAGCGTCACCCAATGAAAAAGCCCCGGCCGAAGCCGGGGCCCGATCGAACCCGATCCGCCCGACCGGCTTGCGCCGGCCGGGCTTTTTTCATTCGCGCGCCGCGAACGTGCTCATGCGTGCGCTTCGCAGTGACGGCAGAAGATCAGCGCGCGCGAGCGCGACACGGCCGCCTGCGCGCCGCGCGCCGCGACGATCAGCCCGACCTGGCCAAGATTGAAATCGCGCTCGACCATCAGTTGCGCCAGCGCGGCAAGCGGCAACACGACGGACGGGTGGTACAGACTCGATTCGATCAGGGCTTTCATCATCGGCTCCATCTGGCAACGCGTAATTCGATGGAGTGGATTCTAGGGATCGGTCGCCTCCGGATAAACAGCGCGAATGCGAAGTCACTTGTCAGCCGCCGAGAACAATCGGCCGCGACTGGCCGGACAAGGGCCGGCGGCGTTCAACGTCGTTATGCGACGGCCCGGCGCGCGAATCCTAGACGAGCGGCGTTTCGACGAAGGCCGGCAGCGCTTCCGCCCGCGCGGAATGCTCGGCGAGCGCCGGATAACGGGCCGGATCGATCCGCGCGAGCACCGGGTAATCGGCGGCCATGAATTGCGTGAAACGCCACGCCACCGCGACCGTCACGTCGGACTGCAGCAGCCGCGCGCCGCCGAACCAGCCGTTGGTGGCCGCGACCAGCGGCTCCAGTGCGCCGTATGCGGCTTCGAGCTGGCTCAGCACGCGCTCGACCCACGGTTCGTGCTGCTTGTCCGACGGCCGCAGCGCCTGCTCGTAGACGACCTGCACGGTTTTCTCGGCGGCGGCCAGCGCGAACCCGATCGGCACCAGCGCGCGCAGCCGGGCATCGACGGCGTCGGGCAGCAGGCGCCGCTCCGGCGCGGCCAGGTGGTCGAGATAGTCGACGATCAGCGACGAATCGATCAGCGTCGCGCCGCCGTCGGTCACGAGCGTCGGCGCCTTGACGACCGGGTTGATCGTCCTGAATTGCTCGACATGACGAAACACCGAGATCGACTCGTGTTCGAACGGCAGGTCGAGCAGCTTCGCCGATATGGCGACACGGCGCACGAACGGGGAATCCAGCATGCCGATCAGCTTCATCGCAAACGCTCCGCTTCGAGGAAATGGGACCGACGACTGTAGCAGCGTCGCGCGGCAGTGCCTAGCGTGCCGTTCGCTCGATACGCATCGGCCGGCCGCGCATCGGGCTCGCACTGCCCGTCCACAGTGACCATAATGCAGGTTCACGCTCCTTCCGCCCCAGGGTCCGCCATGTGGTATGCCGTCGTCGAGCAGCAGCGGGAATGGATGCGCGCATGGCGCGCGGCGACGCGATACGCGTTCGATGCGTGGCCCGCGGCGTCGCTGCCGCATGCCGCGTCGTCGTGCTACGACGACCTGTTCGAACCGCTGCTCGGGCCGCAGGCCGCGCCGCCGGGCTTCGACCTCGCGTGGCCGGACGTCGGCGAGCAAGTCGTCGCGCACACGCCGTTTTGCGATTTGCGGCGCTTCGCGCACGCCGATGCGCGCCGCACGGTATTGCTGTGCGCGCCGCTCGTCGGGCACGCGGCCGTGATGATGCGGGAAACCGCCGAAACGCTGCTCGCCGATGGCGACGTCTGCGTGACCGACTGGCGCAATGCGCGCGACGTGCCGCTCGCGGCAGGCCGTTTCGGGCTCGACGAGTACGTCGCGATGCTCGACGGCTTCGTCGGCACTCTCCAGCGCGACGATCGGCCGCTGCACGTCGTCGCCGTGTGCCAGGCGACCGTCCCGGCGCTCGGCGCACTCGCGCTGCGTGCCGCGCGCGGCCTCGCGGCGCCCGCCAGTATCACGCTGATCGGCGGCCCGCTCGACGCGCGGCTGAACCCCAGTGCGCTTGGCGCCGCAGCCGCCGCCCATTCGCTCGACTGGTGCCGGCGCCACCTGATCGACATCGTGCCGCCCGGCTTCGCGGGGCACGGCCGCGCCGTGTTCCCGACCTATCTGCAACAGGGCGAGATCGCGCTCCTGTATCCGCAACGCTTTCTGACGCTGATCGAAGCCTACGCGCTGGCGGCGTCGCGTTTCGACATGAACGGGCTTGCCGACGCCCGGCGGGCGCTGCACGAATACACGGCGCTGCTCGACATGCCGGCCGACTATTTTCTCGACACGATCGACGTCGTGTTCCAGCGCATGCTGCTCGCGACCGGCGCGTGGCGCGTGCGCGGCCGGCGCGTCGAACCCGCCGCGCTGCGCGACGTCGTGCTGCTGACCGTCGAAGGCGCCCGCGACGCGGTCACGGGCGCCGGGCAGACGCATGCGGCGCTCGGCCTGTGCAGCGGCCTGTCGGCCGACGAGCGTCATCGCGTCGACATCGACGATTGCGATCACTACGGGCTGTTTACGGGGCCACGCTGGCACGGCAACGTCCATCCGGCGCTGCAGCGCGTGTTCGCGCTGGCGGAAGCCGGCCGAGCGCGCCCGCGCCGGAGCCGTCGGACATGACGCCGCGTCAGGGGCGCGCCGCGTCGAGCAGCGCGCGCACCTCGTCGTCGCTCGTCTGCTCGAAGCGCACGTAGAACTGGCTGATCCCGAAGAACCGCAGCGGCTGCGACACCGTGACGAACGCGTCGGCCAGGCCGTCGAACGCGTGCGCCGCACCCGCCGGCGCGACCGGCACCGCCGCGACGATGCGCGCCGGGTGGCGCTCGCGCAGCGCCTGCAGCGCGACGCGCATCGACGCGCCGGTCGCGACGCCGTCGTCGACGACGATCGCGATGCGTCCGTCCACCGCCTGCGGCGGCACCGCGCCGCGATACAGCGCTTCGCGGCGCTGCAGTTCGGCCGTCTCGCGCGCGATCACGTCGGCGAGTTGCGTATCGGATACGTCCATCGCGCGGATCACCGAACGTTGCAGATGGGTCGCGCCGCCCGTCGCGATCGCGCCCATCGCGAACTCGGGGTCGGACGGCACGCCGAGCTTGCGCACGACCAGCACGTCGAGCGGCGCGTGCAGCGCGCACGCGACCGGATACGCGACGGGCACGCCGCCGCGCGGTAACGCGAGCACGACCACATCGCTTCGCCCCGCGTATTCGCGCAACGCGTCCGCCAGTTGGCGGCCGGCATCGGCGCGATCGGCAAAACTGCTTTCGGTCACGATCGACTCCCTGCCGTTGCGCCGGGTGCGCACAACCCGCGCCGGCGCCTGTCAACGAGGATGGTTCATCGCTCGCGCCGATGCAAGCAGGGTCATACCGGCGCGCGATGCGCCGCGGAAAGGGTCAGAGGCCGCCGGCCTGCCGGTACAGCCGCCAGAACGACTGCGCGTAGGACTGTGCGAGCTCTGGCGCGCGCCGGAACACGTTCACCGTGTCGGCGTGCTCGGCCGCACCGTCGGACAGGGTCGTCAACGCGACGCTGTCGTCGACGATCGCGAAGCGCGACGCGGGGCCGCCGTGCCGGGAATCGATCGCGACGTCGATGCCCGCGAATTTCAGATAGCCGGCGCCGCTGTACCGGCCTGCACGCGGCGGGCGCACCAGCACGACGCGCACTTCGATCCCGCGCGCGCGGGCCGAGCGCAGCGCGCTCGCGACAGCCGGCGGCACCTGCGTATAGCCGGCCAGCAGCACGCGGCGCTGCGCCTGTTCGATCAGATCGACGGTCGCGTCGGCCGCCGCGCTGTCATACGAAAAGTACGTGCCGACCGATGCGGCGTCGGACGGAATGTGGCTGGCGTGGACGCTCGTCGCGCAGCAGAACGCGGCGAGAAAGAAGGCGGCTGGTCTCATGGCGGGCGCCATTGTAGCGACGCCAATTCGCGTGGCAAGGGGCGGCTGCGACGCTGCTGCGCCGGCGCAACACACGGTGCGAAACAGGTGCCCGGCGGCGGGTTTCAGCCGGGTTTCAACCCGCCGATCAGCCGGCCGCGACGCGCGCGAGCCAGCTCGTCACGCCTTCGACGGAACGGAAATCCGCGAGGCTGCGTGCCGGCAGCGCGGGATACGCGCCGGCGGCCATCTCGGCCAGCGCGCGTCCGGGGCCGAGTTCGAGAAACGCGGTTGCGCCGGCCTCCACGCACGCGGCGAGACAGGCCGCCCACTCGACCGGCTCGGCGATCTGCCGCGCGAGCTTGTCGAGGCCCGTGTCGACATCGAGCACCGACGCGCCGTCGATCCCCGAAAACAGCCGCGTGCCGGGCACCGGCCGGCGCACGGGCGTCGCGGCCAGCGTCGCGCGGAATGCGGGTACGGCCGCCGCGAGCCGGCGTGTGTGCGACGCGATCCGCACGCAGACGGGCGCGACGCGTAGCGCGCCGGCGCGCGTCGCGTCGTCGGCCACGGCATCGACGTCGGCGCGTCGCCCCGCGACCACGAACGCATCGCCGGGATTCGCGATCGCGATGGCCGCGTCGCGACCGTCGCATAGCTGCGCGAGTTGCGGGCGCGTCAGACCGCGCACGAACACCATCCGCTCGTCGCCGCCGCTCGCGGCATCCATCTCGCGGGCCCGCGCGGCGGCCAGATCGAGCGCATCGCGCGGGTCGATCATCCCCGCGACGCTCCACGAGCCGACCTCGCCGACGCTGTAGCCCGCGACGCAGCGCCGGCGCGGCCACACCGCATCGAGCAGCGCCGCCGCCGCGAGCGCCTGGACCGTGCAGAGAATCTGAGCAGCGCGGTTTTCCGACAGCGCGTCGGGCCCGGCGTGCCGGACCCACGCACGTGGATCGTCGCCGAGCAGGCGGCCCGCATGCACGAACAGTGCGTCGGCCTGCGGCGCCGAACCGGTCAGGTCGAACATGTCGGCGCGTTGCGCGCCCTGCCCCGAGCACAGGATGGCCAGCGTCATCGCGCGTCCCCTTCGGCTTCGAGCGCATCGACGAATACGCTCATCGCGAGCAGGTCGGCCGCGCCGCCCGGGCTCAGCCGGCGCGCGACGAACGCACGATGCGCGGCCGCCGCGCGCAGCCGCCAGTCGCACGCCCGCACACCGCCGCGCGCGACGAACGCGCGGGCGGTCGCGCGGGCGAAATCGAGGCCGCCCTGCCCGCCCCGATGCAGAAGATTCGTGTCGTCGAGCACGGCGATCAGCGCGAAGCACGCGGCGACCCGCGCGGCTTCCGGATCGTCCGGCAGGTCGCGCCGTGCGCGGCGCAGCGCGGGCAGCCCGACCGCGTACACGGACGGGAAGCCCTCGGCCGCCTCGCGACGCGCTCCGCCGACACCGTAGCGGCGGCTGGCGCGCTCGCCATGGCTGTCCGGCAAACGCGGGCCGCCGAGGATCTCGGCGCCCCAGCGACCGGCCACGAACGCACCGAGCGTGGTGCCATCCGGCATCGCGTCCGGCCGCGCACGCCGGCCGGCGGCCGCGCACAGCAGCCCGAGCCCGAAGATCGCGCCGCGATGCGTGTTGACGCCGCCGGTCACGGCGAGCATCGCGTGTTCGGCACGCAGGCCGATCTTGCGCAGCACGGCGATGTCCGCGTCGCGCGCGCCCGCGTCGGCGAGTTCCGCGAAATACGGCCGCAGCACGGCCGCGCTGCGCGCGAACGTCGCCGCGTCCATGTCCGCGTGACTGCCGGTGTCGACGTGACTGACGAGGCCCGGCTTCGGATAGGTCTCGATCTCGAGCACGAGGCTGCGCTCGGCCAGCGCGGCGATGCGCTCGGCATCGGACGGCGCCGCCAGGCGGCAGGCACCCCGTGCGCTCATCGCGTACCTCCGGCAAATGCATCGGCGCGCATCAGCTCGACGGCCAGCGCGGTCTTCACCGCGACTTCGGGCAACCGCGCGTGCAGTTCGCGCCAGTTGACGCCCGCGCCGTCGTCGCGCAGCAGTTCGCCGTCGATGCGCATCGGCGCGCGCGCGTCGATCGCCGCGAGACCGTCGAGCAACGGCGCGAGCGATGCGGGATCGGGCAGCGGGAATACGATGTCGAGATCGGATGAGGCGCTCAGGTAAGGCTCCCCCGTCAGCGCCTGCCATGCGAGGCTGCCGAACACGCGGCCCTGCACGCCGCAGCGCGCGCCGAGCGCATCGAGATCGCGCAACGGCGCCTGCCATGCGGCGGGCGCGGCGGCGCGCACGTCCGTCAACGTCGGCAGCGGACCGACCGTCGCGAGCGCATCGGCGGCCACGTTCAGCGCGATGCGCCGCTTGCCCGCCGACGGCGGCAGCGGCAGACCGAGCGGCACGCGGCCGGCATCGGCTTCATCCGGCGACGCGCGACGCACGATCAGCGGCCAGCCGCGTGCGGCCCATGCGCGTACGAGCGGGTCGCCCGCGAGCGCGGGGTCGCGGGCAAATGCCGCGCCCCACCCGGCCGCCGTCAGCGTGACCAGCGTGTGGCGGCGCAGCGGCAGCTCAGCGGGCGGCACGCGCGAGTGCCTCGACGCGGGCGGCGACGTCGGTCGCGACCGGCCGGCCGCGCGCCGCGCGCCGGTCGATGCGCTCGGCCGGCTTGCCGAGCCATTCGCCGACCTGCGCGTCGAGCGCGCGGGACGGATCGAGCACGGCGTCGACGGCGCCCATCTTCACGAGATTGTCGAGCCCCGGCGCGAACACCGGTGTCGAACGCGCCATCTCCTTCAGCACGTCGATCGGCAGCTTGGTCACGCGCGACATCGACGGCAGATCCATCACCTCCGGCTCGGCGCCCGGCACGGCGAGCAGCGTGCGCGTCGCGAGCGCGGTCGCGATGAACGCGCCGGCGGCCGTGTGGCCGTACAGCACGCCGATCGTCCGGTGCCCGGCGAGATCCGCGTGCATCAGGCACTTCGCGAGATGCGACAGCCCTTCGTTCAGGCCGAGCAATTCGTCGCGCTTGCTCATCCGCTGGCTGTCGCTGTCGACCAGCACGAGAATCGGCGTGTCGCCGCCGCGCGCGACCGTATCGAGCACGTGCGACGCGAGCGTCAGCGCCTCGTCGATGCCGAACGGCAAGCGCTCGGCAACGCCGATCACGTCGACGCGCACGCCGGCCAGTTCCGCGTGGCCCGTCAGCAAGCCGCCGTCGCGCGCAATCGCATGGCCCGCGGGAAACAGCGCGTTCAGTATTTCATCGAGCGTCATGCTGCCTCCCGCCGGACCGCGCCAACGGAGGCAGGCGCCCCCTCGGGGCGCAGCGAACGAAGTGAGCGTGAGGGTCGTTTCATTTCTGCTCCTGTAACTGGTCGGCGAGCGTGGCGAATTCGTCGTCGGGCATGCCGGGAATCGCTTCCGGCCGATCCGCGCCGAGCATGCGCCACACGTCGAGCGCATCCTGGCAGGCGCCGAACCGCTCGACCCGCGCTTCGAGGCGCGCCTGCTCCGCGCGCAGCATCGCCGCATCGAACGCCGGCGCACGGTCGATCAGCTCGAGCGCGGCCGCGCGGAACGCGTCCGGCGTATCGGCCACGTAACGATCGGCGCCGCCGATCAGCCGCCGGTGCTTGCCGCCCATCGTGCGCCAGATCAGCGCGCGATCCTTCGAGTCGAATTCCTCGACGCCGCGATTGGTCTCGATCACTTCGGGGCCCGACACGCTGATGCGCCCCTGCTCGGACACCGCGAGCGCCGAACAGCACGCGGCGAGCAACCCGCCGCCGCCGTAGCAGCCCGCCCGCCCGCCGATCAGCCCGATCACCGGCACGCCGGCCGCACGCGCTTCGACGAGCGCGCGCATGATCTCGGCGATCGCGAGCTCGCCCGCGTTCGCTTCCTGCAGCCGCACGCCGCCCGTATCGAACAGGATCAGCACCGGCTTGCCGACTTCGCGCGCGGCGCGCAGCAACCCGACGAGCTTCGCGCCGTGCACTTCGCCGAACGCACCGCCCATGAAGCGGCCCTCCTGCGCGGCGACCAACACCGGCCGGCCGTCGAGCCGGCCGTGGCCGACCACCATCCCGTCGTCGAACTGCTGCGGCAGATCGAACAGCGGCAGGTGCGGGCTCGTCACGCGCTCGGCCGGCCCCAGGAATTCGCCGAAGCTGCCTGCGTCGAGCAGCCCGTCGATACGCTGCCGCGCCGACGCTTCGTACCAGCTCGCCGCGTTCGCGACGAACGCCGGCGCGTCGTGAATCACGTCGCTCATCATGCGTCTCCCTCGATCGCGCGCACGGCCTGCGCGAGCCGCAGCGACACCATGTCGGGGCGCGCGCCGCCGTCGTTGATCGACAGCCTCAGGCCGCCCGGCGTGCGCCGTTCGACGAAATCCGACACGACCGCCTGCCAGACCGCGCCGAAACCGACGGCCGCGGTGCGGATGTCGATCTCGCATTCGTTGCCGGGCAGCACGCGCTCGACCAGCACCTCGAGGTTGCCGGACGCGACCACGCCGACGAGCGCCGCGGCCTGCTCGCCCTTCGCGCGTTCGCGCGCGGTGAAGCGATAGTTCAACTGTTCCATGCCCTCTTCCTCACCAGTTGCGGAACCGGGCCGGCGGCGCATAGAGCCCGCCCGACCAGTGCACGAGATCCTTGATCGAACGCGCGGCAAGCCAACGGCGGTCGGCGTCGAGCGGATCGATGCCGAGATCTTCCGGGCGGCGGATCACGCCGCGCTCGCGCAGCCGCTCGACCAGCTTCCGGTCGCGGCCGCGGCCCACGTCCGTATAGCCGGCGACGCCGCGGATCGCGTGCTCGCGTTCGTCCTTGTCGCGGCACATCAGCAGGTTCGCGATCCCTTCCTCGGTGACGATGTGCGTGACGTCGTCGCCATACACCATGATCGGCGCGAGGTCGAGCTGCAGCTTGTCGGCGAGCTTCAGCGCGTCGAGCTTCTCGACGAACATCGGCACGTTCTTGTCGCCGAACGTCTCGCCGATCTGCACGACCAGCTTGCGGCCACGCCGCAGCGCCGCCGGCGTATCGGGGTCGGCTTGCGCGCCGGCCTTCAGCCACGGCTCGCTCGGATGGCGGCGGCCGCGCGCGTCGCTGCCCATGTTCGGCGCGCCGCCGAAGCCGGCGATCCGCTCGGCCGTGACCGTCGACGAATGGCCCGCCAGGTCGATCTGCAACGTCGAGCCGATGAACATGTCGCATGCATAGAGGCCGGCCGTCTGGCAGAACGCGCGGTTCGAGCGCAGCGAACCGTCGGGGCCCGTGAACCACACGTCGGAGCGCGCACGGATGTAGTCGTCCATCCCGACTTCGGAGCCGAAGCAGTGGATCTGCTCGACCCAACCCGATTCGATCGCGGGAATCAGCGTCGGGTGCGGATTGAGCGCCCAGTGCGTGCAGACCTTGCCCTTCAGCCCGAGCTTCTCGCCGTAGGTCGGCAGCAGCAGCTCGATCGCGGCCGTGTTGAAGCCGATCCCGTGATTCAGGCGGCGAATGCCGTAGGGCTCGTAGATGCCCTTGATCGCGAGCATCGCGGTCAGGATCTGCGTTTCGGTGATCGCGGCCGGATCGCGCGTAAACAGCGGCTCGACGTAGAACGGCCGGCCGGCCTCGACGACGAAATGCACGCGATCGCCCGGGATGTCGACGCGCGGCACCTTGTCGACGATGCGGTCGACCTGCGCGATCACGATGCCGTCCTTGAACGCGGTGGCCTCGACGACGGTCGGCGTGTCCTCCGTGTTCGGGCCGGTGTACAGGTTACCGTCGGCGTCGGCGCTCACGGCCGCGATCAGCGCGACCTGCGGCGTGAGGTCGATGAAGTAGCGGGCGAACAGTTCGAGATACGTATGCACCGCGCCGAGCGCGATCTTGCCGCCGAACAGCAGCTTCGCAATGCGCTGCGACTGCGGGCCCGAATACGCGAAGTCGAGACGCTTCGCGATCCCGCGCTCGAACACGTCGAGATGCTCGGGCAGCACGACGCCCGACTGCACCATGTGCAGGTCGTGGATCTTCGCGCTGTCGACGTCAGCGAGCGCGGTGGCGAGCAGATCGGCCTGCTTCTGGTTGTCGCCTTCGAGGCAGACGCGGTCGCCGGGCCGCAGCACCGCTTCGAGCAACGCGACGGTGTCGCGCGCATCGACCCGCTTGCCCTGCGCGTAGGCCGCGCCGGCCGCGAGGCGTGCATCGCGCGCCTGCCGCGCGTGATTCCATCCCGTCATGAACAGTTCTCCGCTTCGATGGTTCAGCGGCATTCTAAGCCTGGCGCCGCCGCCGATTGATGATGATGCAGAATGCGACTCAGAGGGCGCCGCGATGGATGCGGCCCGCGCGCGGGTCGCATCCATCGCCCTAGGGCCTGTTCACGCTAATAACGGGCTTGCGAACGTGCCTTTCCGCCCGCAGGGCAAGGAGAAAGGAGGCGCAATAGCCGTAGCTATTGCAACGACGAACGACGCCGCCATGCGGGCGGAAAGGCACGTTCCCCTGTTTGGAAAAAATTCGTTCGTGGGGCTGGCCCCCAGAAGGGCCGAGCGCCGCGTCATGCTCCTCGCGAATACGTCGAGTATTCGCTTCGTCGCAATCCTTGCGCTCGGCCCTTCTGGGAGCCAGCGCAAGCCCGTTATTAGCGTGAACAGGCCCTAGGCACCGACCAGCGCGCGCGTCGTGAAGAACAGCAGCGAAGGCCCGAGCAGGCAGCCGACGCCGGTATGGAACGTCGCGACCAGCGCGCCGTACGGAACGAGCCGGCGGTCGGTCGCGGCGAGCCCCGCGCTCACGCCGCTGACGGTGCCGGCCAGCCCGCCGAAGATCATCGCGGAGCGCGGCGTCTTCAGGCCCATGAAGTTGGCCGCAACCGGCGTGCCGACCATCACGATGATCGCCTTGACGAGCCCCGTCGCGATGCTGAGCGCGATCACGTCGGAGCTCGCGCCGATCGCCGCACCCGTGACGGGCCCGACGATGTAGGTGACGGCGCCCGCGCCGATGGTCGTCATGCTGACCGCATCGGTATAGCCGAACGCGCGCGCAACGCACGCGCCGACGATGAACGGCAGCACGGTGCCGAGCAGCAGCGACACGACGCCGACGAGCCCGGCCTTGCGCGCCTCGGCCGGCTGCACTTCGAACGCGGTCGCGACGATCGCGAAATCGCGCAGCATCGCGCCGCCCATCAGGCCGATGCCGGCGAACAGCTTGACGTCGGCCAATCCCTTCTCGCCGCCGGTGAATGCGCCGCCGACGTACGCGAGCACGAGACCGATGACGATCGCGATCGCCGAGCCGTGCACGCGGCCGAACGTGAGCTTGCGCGACGCGATCGACGACAGCCACATGATCAGGCCGACCAGCGCGAACGACGCGACGAGCCCGTTGTGGGCGACGGTTTTTTCGAGCATCTGCAGCATGGCGGCCTCCGTTACTGTTCTTCGAATTGCGGCACGCCCGCGAAGGCCGTGTCGTCGCGCCCCATGCGCGCGAGTACCGCGATGCAGCATGCGCAGATCGCGACCGCGCCGACGGCGGCCAGCAGCGCGACCGGGCCGCCCTTGAGCGCGGCGACGACGTTCTGGTTCGCGGCCATCGCGACGACGACCGGGATGTACATCGCGCCCCAGAAACCGACGCCGGCCTCGGTCTCCTTCGGCAGCCAGCCGCGCCGGTGCAGCCACAGGCGCAGGCAGATCAGCAGCAGCATCGCGATGCCGACGCCGCCGACGTTGGTCTTCACGCCGATGGCTGCGCCGAGCAGGTCGCCGAGAAACAGTCCGGCCAGGTGGCAGAACGCCAGCAGCGCGGTTCCGTAGATGATCATGAGTCGTCTCCAGTCTCTTCGTGACGGGCGCCTGACGCGTGCGGGAGCCAGGCCCGCACGCCGATCCCGGGCGGACTGTTTGTCTCCTGCGGCGGGGCGCCGCGGCCCGGCGGCTCGTCGTGCGAGCGCGTTCTCGGGGTCGATGGGATGATGCGGGTTCGGGCCGGACGCCGGATGGCTTAGACTGACCGATGCAGCCGGCGGCGCGACACGGGCTACGCGTCCGGTGCCCCCTTCGCAGAGGCCGCACTGGCGCGTGATCCGATACTAGCGCCGCAAAATCCGGCCATTTATGAAGTTGTCGAAACCGATTCAGTGGATTTAGCAATGCGTCCGTTACCGCCCGAGTTGCTGCGCAGCTTCGTCGCCGTCGCCCAGTCCGGCAGCTTCACCGCCGCGTCCGAGCGCGTGAACCTGTCGCAGTCGACCGTCAGCCAGCATATCCGCCGCCTCGAGGAGCTGCTCGACCGGCCGCTGTTCGAGCGCGACACGCGCAACGTGCACCTGTCGCAGCACGGCGACGCGCTGTTCCGCTACGCGGTGCGCATCCTCGAACTGATGGACGAGGCCGTCACGTCGGTATGCGGGCCGCCGCTGTCGGGCAAGGTGCGGCTCGCGATGTCGGAGGATTTCGCGTCGGCGCACCTGACGGCCGCGCTCGCGAGCTTCGTGCAGCGCAACCCGGACGTCGAACTCGCGATTTCGACCGGGCTGTCGGGCGACCTGTTCGACGCGCTCGACGAAGGCCGGCACGATCTCGTGTTCGCGAAACGCATCGCCGGCAGCCGGCGCGGCCGCGTGATCCGCAGCGAACCGCTGTACTGGTGCACCGGCCCCGATTCGCGGATCACCGGCCACGAAGCCGTGCTGCCGCTCGCGATGCATCCGGAGCCGAGCGTGTCGCGCCGCCGCGTGCTCGAATCGCTCGAAGCCGTCGGGCGCCCGTACCGGATCGCCGTCGTGAGCAGCAGCATCGCGGTGTTGCGGGCGGCCGCGAGCGCGGGGCTCGGCGTCAGTGCGTTCGCCGGCTACGTGATCCCGGCCGGGCTCGCGCGGCTCGAGGCGGGACTGCCGGAACTCGGCGAACTCGAATACGTGATCGATCGCCCGGCGGCCGCGTCGCGCTCGACGCTCGCGCTGGAAGCCACGCTGATCGCGGCGGCGGCCGAACTGTAACGGCGCCGTGCGCGGTCGCGCCCGCACCTGACAGCTTTGCCCGGCACGCGTCATCGTCCGCGCAGCACCCGCTCGCGACAATGGGACCCATCGGAGGCGCACCGCGCATCGCCGCGCGCCTCCGGTACCCCGTCCCCTTGATCGGAGCCCGCCATGAAGACCGTCCTGCGATTCGCCGTCGCGACCGCCGCAGCCGCGCTGCTGTCCCCCGCCTTTGCCCAGACCGACGCGTCGGCTCCCGCTCCGGGCCTGACGCGCGCGGAAGTCGTCGACCAGCTCAAGCAGGCCTATCTCGACGGCGAACTGCCGACGAACGACGGCAACTACCCGCCGGACGCCGCGACCCGCGCGCGCAACCGCGAACTCGTGCAGGCCGCGAGCCCCGCGTGGCTGGCCCATGTGCCGCCCGCGCCTCAGGCGGCGTCGCAGCAGTGACCGGCGCCGCCGCCGCGCGCAATTCAATCGGGATCAGGGCAGGAAGCTGCGGCGCCGCGCGTCGATCAGCTCGACGAGCAACCGGTCGCGCTCCGCCGCCAGCTCCTGCATCGAGCGCTCGCCCTGGATCGCGCGCAGCGCGTCGTTCAGTTTGCGATCGACTTCCGGATCGAACGAAGGCGTGCCGAGGTCGTCCCACCAGCTCGCGATCGGCCCCGACAGGTGTTCGAGAAAGTGCGCGATCCCGCCCGCGCCGCCGCCGAGGTGATAGGTCAGGCACTGCCCCATCAGCCCCCAGCGCAGGCCGGGGCCCCACGCGACAGCCTTGTCCGCGTCGGCGACGCTCACGACGCCTTCGCCGACGAGGTGATACACCTCGCGAAACAGCGCGGCCGCGAGCCGATTCGCGACGTGGCCGGTCATCTCCTTGTTCAGGACGATCGTCTGCTTGCCGAGCCCGTCGTAGAAATGCTTCACGCGCGCGATCACGTCCTGGCCGGTCGCATCGCCGCCGACCAGCTCGACGAGCGGGATCAGGTGCGGCGGATTGAACGGATGCGCGATCAGGCAGCGTTCCGGGTGCTTCGCGCACGCGGTCTGGATATCGGACATCTTCAGGCCCGATGAGCTCGACGCGATCGGCACGTGCGCGGGCAGCACGTCGTCCATCTGACGATAGAGCGCGCGCTTCAGGTCGAGTCGCTCGGGGCCGCTCTCCTGCACGAAGTCGACGCCGTCCAGCGCACGCACGAGATCCGCGTCGAACGACAGCCGCGCGGCAAGTTCGGCGGCCCGCTCGCCGAGAAACGCGGCCAGCGCGTCGCGCAGCCGCGCATCGGCCTGCGGGGCCGGGTCGGTCGCGACGACGTCGAAACCCTGCGTCAGGTAGAAAGCGGCCCAGCTCGCGCCGATCACGCCGGCGCCGACGATCGCGATACGTCGAATGTCCATGGTTGTCCCGTGTGGTTGGTCTGCGGATATGCCGCGCCGATTGTCGCATCGAATCCCGCGCGCACGCGTCGGCGCAGATCGCGCAATCCCTCTTGAAATGCGCGACGGCGGCCACTAATTAGGCGTCGTCGGGCAGTGCCTCATGCAACGCACCGCCCCCGTATCGATCCAGTGGAGCCACCCGTCGCGCCCGCCGCAGGCGTCGCGCCGTCACGTCTCCCGCGTTCCCTGTTCAGGAGGACCAACATGAGCGGTATCCATTTCGGCAACGACCTGTTCGACGAATTCGCCCGTGTGCAACGGCAGATGGCGAGCCTGCTCGGCGAGCGCCCGTCCGGCATCCGCGCGGTGCGCCCCGGCGCCTTTCCCGCACTCAACGTCGGCGCCACCGACGATGCGATCGAGATCGTCGCATTCGCGCCCGGCATGGCCGCGGCCGACTTCGACGTATCGATCGACAAGGATCTGCTGACGATCAGCGGCGAGCGCAAACCGGCGCCGCGCACCGAAGGCGACGACGTGCGCACGTATGCGCAGGAGCGCTTTCACGGCGCGTTCCGCCGCGTGGTCGAACTGCCGCGCGATGCGGACCCCGACCAGGTCAGCGCCCGCTACGAAAACGGCTGCCTGCTGATTCGCGTCGGCCGGCGCGAAGCATCGAAGCCGCGTGCGATCACCATTCAGTAACCTTCAGGATACCGACATGAATACGAATCCGACTCTGGCCGAACGCCACCCGGGCACCGTTCACGCTGCCGCCGCCGAAGCCGCCCGCCGGCCCGCGATCGCCCCATCCGTCGACATCGCCGAGGATCCGCGCGGCGTCACGCTGCGGGCCGACCTGCCCGGCGTGCCGCGCGAGAACCTCGACGTGAAGGTGCACGACAACACGCTGACGATCGAAGCCGCGACGCACATCGATGCGCCGTCCGACCTGCGCGTACGGCACGCGGAAATGCGCGCGACGCGCTATGCGCGATCCTTCGTGCTGAGCGCCGATCTCGACACGTCGCGGATCGACGCGAACCTGCGCGACGGCGTGCTGACGCTGACGATTCCGCGCCGCGAGGAAACGCGTCCGCGCCGCATCGACGTGACGGCCGGCAATGCGTAAAGGTCGATGCGTGTCTTGACGCGACGCGCGTGAAAAAGCCCCGCACCGGCGCGATGCCGGGCGGGGCTTCATTGCATCGGGCCGCGCGCATTCAGGCGCGCGGACGGCAGATTCAATCGAAATCGAACAGGTCGAACACGGACTTCTTGCGACGCCGGCCGTCGTGCCGGTATCGCTCGTCGTGCGAGCGGCCGTCGCGCCCCCAGCCGTCGTCGCGGCCGTGCTGCGCGTGCGCATCGCGTTGCGCCGGCGCGGCGTCGCGGCGAGCCGGCGCGTCACCGGTTTCGCGGGCGATCAGCTTGTCGAGTTCGCCGCGATCGAGCCACACGCCGCGGCAAGTCGGGCAGTAGTCGATCTCGATCGACTGGCGCTCGGCCATCAGCAGGTCGGGCGTCTTGCAGACAGGACATTTCATCGCATTTCTCCTTTCCGTTCGAATCTCATTCGGATTCCGTATGAGGTGCGCGAGCCGGCCGCCGCGGCGGCCGGCGTCACGCGTGCCGCGTCAGTCGCGCGCCACGTGCGCCGCCCGCTTCGCCTTCGCGCGCCGCGCCAGCATGTTCATGCCCTCGACGAACGCCGAGAACGCCATCGCCGCATAGATGTACCCCTTCGGCACGTGCGAACCGAATCCTTCGGCGATCAGCGTCATGCCGATCACGACCAGGAACGACAGCGCGAGCATCACGATCGTCGGGTTGCGGTCGATGAAGCGGGCGAGCGGCTGCGCGGCGAACAGCATCACGGTCACGGCGACGATCACGGCGACGAACATGATCGGGACGTGCTCGGTCATGCCGATCGCGGTCACGATGCTGTCGATCGAGAACACGATGTCGAGCATCACGATCTGGCCGATCGCGGCCCACACCGTCAGGCCGGCCGCACCGACGGCCCCGCCCGCGCCGTTACCGTCGTGCGACACGTGGTGATGGATCTCGGTGGTCGCCTTCCACACGAGGAACAGGCCGCCCGACAGCAGGATCATGTCGCGCCACGAGAACGCATGGTCGAACAGCGTGAACACGGGTTCGGTGAGGCTCGCGATCCACGCGACGCTGCCGAGCAACGCGAGGCGCATCACCAGCGCGAGCGCGATGCCGAGGCGCTGGGTACGCGCGCGCTGCGCCTCGGGCAGCTTGTTGCTGAGGATCGAGATGAAGATCAGGTTGTCGATGCCGAGCACGACTTCCATCACGACGAGCGTCAGGAGCGCGGCCCAGACGGCGGGGTCGGTGGCAAGCGTCAGCAGGTAGTCCATGGGATGGGCCGATACGAAAGTGGAAAACCCGATGATATGCCGCCCCACACTTCGTAAAAATCAGAGAGAATCTGATCTTAGGTTCGGTTTTTACGATATATCCTGCTCCGATGCTGAATTTTCGACATCTGTACTATTTCTGGGTCGTCGTGAAGGAAGGCGGCTTCGCGCGTGCGGCCGCCCGACTGGACATGGCCGTGCAGACGATCAGCGCGCAGGTGCGCGAACTGGAGAAATCGCTCGGGCACCAGTTGCTGCGGCCGGCCGGGCGCGGCGTCGCGATGACCGACGCGGGGCAAGCCGCCTTCGCGCGCGCGGAGGTCATCTTCGAGATGGGCCGGCTGATTCCCGACGACGTGCGCGCGGCGGCCAGCCAGCCGACCGTGCGGCTCGCGGTCGGCCTCGCGGACGGCATCTCCAAGCTCGCCGCGCACGCGATCCTGGCCCCGGTGCTCGACACGCCCACACTGCGGCTGCTGTGCCACGAGGGCGAGCACGACGCGCTGCTCGCGGAACTCGCGCTGCATCATCTGGATCTCGTGCTGGCCGGTCAAGGCGCGCCGTCCGGGTCGAACCTGCGCGTGACGAGCGAGCGCCTCGTCGCGTCGCCGGTCGACTGGTACGGGCCTGCGGTGCTCGTCACGCCGGCCGCCCGGCAGCGCTTTCCGCAGTGCCTGACCGGCCTGCCGATGCTGCTGCCGACCGCGCATTCGGCATTGCGCGCGCGTCTCGACCTGTGGCTGGAAAGCGAGCGGATCGTGCCGCGGGTGGCCGGGGAATTCGAGGACAGCGCGCTGATGGCCGTGTTCGCGGCGCGCGGCCTCGGCGTGTTTCCGCTGAGCGAACTCGGCGCGAACGATGCGTCGCTGTTGCGCGGGCTCAGGCGGCTCGGCCGGGCGGGCGACGTGACCGAGGAAATCCACGCGATCCGCTCGCGGCGCGGTGAACATCACCCGCTGACGTCGCGATTGCTGGCCGCGGCGCACGGCGCGCCGGCCGTCTGAAGCGAGCGCGACATCAAACGAAACTATAATGTCGCCCCGGCCACACGAGACGTGTGTGCACGCCCATCCGGGCACCACCCTTGCGCCGCCTCTCGCCGAGCCTTCTGAAAGACGCCATGCACAACCGATTTCGCCTGTTTTCCGTTTCGTGCGCGCTCGCGGCCGCGACCGTGCTGGCGGCATGCTCGTCGCCGCCCAAGCCGATCTACCAGCAGGAACAGTTCGACGCGACCAGCAGCCCGTATGCGCATACGTTCCACTCGAAATCCGACGCGGCCTGCGAGGCCGCGCGGCGCGCACTGCTGAGCCAGGGCTACGTGGTGTCGTCGTCGCGCAACGACGCCGTCGACGGCAGCAAGAATTTCCAGCCGAGCAACGACATGCACGTCGTGATCGAGTTTCACGTCGTGTGCGCGGATGCGAATGCGGACGGCTCGTCGAGCATCGCGTACGTGAACGCGGTGCAGGACCGCTATACGCTGAAGAAATCGAATACGTCGGCCAGCGTCGGCCTCAGCGTGTTCGGTTCGCTGTCGCTGCCGATCGGGTCGAGCGACGATGCGCTCGTCAAGACCGCGAGCGAGACGATTCCCGCCGGCGTGTTCTACGAGCGCTTCTTCAATCTCGTCGACCATTTCCTGAAGATCGACCCGGCGCGCCGCGACCGCGCGACCGTGAAGGCCGCCGAGAAGGAGCCCGTCGCGCCGCTGCCCGAGCCCGCGCCGACACCGCAAGGCGAGCCGATGAAGATGACGACGCCGGTCGTGCCGACGCCGCCCGCGGCGCCCGTGCCGCTTTCGGCGCCGGGCGTCGCGCCGGGGTCGGGCGCAAATGCCGTGCCGTCGGCGGCATCGGCCGTCGCGGCGCCTGCAACGCGCGCTGCCGCGCCGGCGGCGGCGTCCGGGTCGGTGCCGGCTTCGGGAACGGCGCCCGCAGCGGCGTCCGCACCTGCGCCCGCTTCGGCGGCCGGTCCGGCGCCTGCGTCGGTGCCTGCTCCCGCGTCGGCGCCTGTGCCGGCTTCCGGTCCGGCAACCGCGCCGGCCCCTTCGTCGACTTCCGGTTCGACGGCCGCACCGGCTTCCGCGCCCGCGTCTGCTCCACGTCCGGCAGCGCCGACCGCCGCCGCTCCGTCGTCGGCCGCGCCCGCGCCTTCGTCGGCAGCATCGGCACCCGCGTCGGCATCGGCGCCGTCGAGCGCATCGCCTGCGCCGGCTGCCGCCGATCCGGTCGCATCGTCCGCGTCGTCCGGCGCGAGCGCGCCAACCGCGCACTGATCGCGCTCCCGTATCGTCGCGCCCGCGCGGATGCACCGTAGCGCGACGGTACGCCTCCCTTCCGCGTCATCCCCGAAACCGTTCATGCCCATGCGGCCGTATGCCGGCCGCGCATGGCCGCGCGGGATTGAAGGGATGACAAGGACAACGCCGACGCATCGCCGCTGGCTGCACGCGGTCCAAGCCCGCAGTGCACCACACACGACGATCGCAGGCGGCCCGTCGTCTCGCGACTGCGCTGTCTGCCGGCGCCCTCGCCTACCGCAACGTCGCGCGCAGCGTCTGCAAATGCTCGACGGTCGTGGTCACGCCGCCGCAGACGATCACCGCGATCTCCGCTGCCGACGCGAGCACCGGCACCGGCCGCTCCAGCGCGGCCAGCGCAGCGCCGCACGCAGGCTCGACGACGATCCTGTGTTCGTCGAGAAACCGCAGCGACGCGGCCACCGCGTCGGCATCGGACACGACGACCGGATGGATCGCGTGGCGTGTCGCCCATTCGACTGCGGCGTCGCACGGCCGCTTCGCGCCGAGCGTCGTCGCGATGCTCGCGATGGCCGCCAGTTCGACCGGATGCCCCTGCGCGAGCGAGCGCGCGTAGCAGTCGGCGCCTTCCGTCTCGGCCGCGACGACCGGCACGTCGTGCCAGCCGTTGCGCGCCAGCCCTTCGAGCACGCCGCACAGCAAACCGCCGCCGCCGACCGCGAGCACGATCGCGTCGGGCTTCGGGCCAACCGCCGCCATCTCGTCGATCATCGTCGCGTGGCCCTGCCACAGCACGCGATCGTCGAACGGATGCACGAACGCGTCGTGCTCGCCGAGCGCCGACTGCGCGAACGCATTCGCCTCCGCCCAGCTCGCGCCGTGCACCACGAGTTCCGCGCCTTCGACGCGGATCAGCTCGCGCGCCCGGGCCGACGTGCTTTCCGGCACGACGACGCGCACCGGCACGCCAAGCTCGCGGCCGCAATACGCGACCGCGATGCCCGCGTTGCCGCCCGACGACGACACGAACCGCCGGGCCCCGTCTGCATGGCGCGCTTCGCAGACGGCGCCGATGCCGCGCAGCTTGAACGAGCCTGACGGCTGCAGCGCATCGAGCTTCAGCCGGATGGCCTTGCCGAGCCGACGGGACGCGATGGGCGAGCGGATATAGGGAGTCGGGATATGAAGCGGCATGGGACGGAACGCAATGAGGACGGAGGAAAACGCACGCGACGCGCGACGAGCGAAGGCGGCAACGACGGCCATCGTACGGCACGCTCGTCATGCTTTCCAATACCATCGAATGGCGTTTGCTATGCTTCACAGGCATATCCACTCACCGACCGGACACCGCATGCGCCAGATCGAGCTGCGTCACCTGCGCTACTTCGTCGCCGTCGCCGAGGCCGGCAGCGTGATGGCCGGCGCCCGTGCGGCCGGTATCGTACAGCCCGCGCTGTCGCGGCAGATCCGCGAGCTCGAGGACGCGATCGGCACGCCGCTGCTGATCCGTCGCGCGACGGGCGTCACGCTCACCGCGGCCGGCACGAGCTTCCTGCACGATGCGACCGGCCTGCTCGCCATGCTGCAGGACAGCCGCGAGCGCGCGTTGCGCAGCGCGGCCGGCCAGCTCGGCGAACTGCGGCTCGGCGCGCTGCCGAACTGCCTGCCGTTGCCGGTCGTCGCGAACGTCCTGAAGGCGTTTCGCGATGCGTGCCCGGACGTGAAACTGTCGATCGCGCCGATGCTGTCGGCCGAGCAGGCGAACGCGCTGATGCGCGGCCAGCTCGATGCCGGGATCATGGCGTGGCGTCGCGACGAAGCGCCGCATCTGACGGGCGTACGGCTGTTGAGCGATCGCTTCGTGCTGGCGATGCCCGCGCCGCCGGGCGGCCGCTTCGTCGCGCCGCGCACGCTGGCCGACGTCGCGAACGAGCCGTTCGTCTGGTTCGATGCGCAGCGCTCCGCCGCGCACCACCGGTTCCTGATGACCCAGTGCCAGCAGGCCGGCTTCACGCCGCGCATCGCGCAGGTCGGCAGCGACATCCCGACGCTGATCGGTCTCGTCGCGGCCGGGATGGGCTGCGCGTTCGTGCCGGAAAGCGCGTCGCCGACCTGCCCGCGCACGGTCCGGCTCGTCGCGCTCGACGAACTCGCGAGCCGCTTCGACATCGAGTTCGTGTTCGACGGCGCGGCGGCGGCGCCGTCGCCCGTCGTCGCGCGTTTCCTGGCGGCGGTCCGCGCGGCGGCCGGCGAATCGGGCTGAACGAATGCGGATGCGGATGCATCGGCGCGCGGTCGGACGGTGCACGTTGCCGCCCCGACGGACGGAATGCCCATTTCCGCGATCCCGGCGTTTCAGCGGTTTTTGTGGACTAAACGACACCATCGCGTCATCGAAAAATCTTTCGGAACGCCGACGGACGACGCCACGACACCGCAATTTTCAAATTGACACCAAAAACAGTCGTTTAACGCCGATTCGAATCGTCATGGCCCGAAATATACTGCGCGCGCATCCCACCCCTCGTGCCAAAGAGAGGATGCGTTTCCGCCCCGGCCACGGTCCCCCTGTGGTCGGGGCTTTTTTGCCGTCGAGCCCGGCGGCGAAAGGCGTTCCGGCCATTGCGCGACGCCGGCCATCGGCGATCGCCTCTCCCGCCGAAGCACGGCTGCCGGGCCACGCCATGCACGTTGCCCGCACGCTGCATTGTTGACATGAAATCAAGATAATTTCGCCCGAATGCGGCTTTTTCCGCAAAAGTAATGCAGGCACACTTCACGCTGTCCTCAACGGCCTCATGCCGTCGTTCCCCGCTTACAGGAGCTCACCGCGTGAACCCCACGACTTCCTCCCCGTCCCGCGGCGGCGCCGCACTGCCGCTGCTCGCACTCGCCGCCGGCGCGTTCGGCATCGGCACGACCGAGTTCTCGCCGATGGGTCTGCTGCCCGTGATCGCCGACGGCGTGCACGTGTCGATACCGCAAGCCGGCATGCTGATCAGCGCGTATGCGATCGGCGTGATGGTCGGCGCGCCGCTGATGACGCTGCTGCTCGCGCGCTGGTCGCGCCGCGCCGCGCTGATCGCGCTGATGTCGATCTTCACGATCGGCAACCTGCTGTCGGCGGTCGCACCCGACTACACGACGCTGCTGCTCGCGCGCCTCGTGACGAGTCTCAACCACGGCGCGTTCTTCGGGCTCGGCTCGGTGGTCGCGGCAAGCCTCGTGCCGCGCGACAAGCAGGCCAGCGCGGTCGCGACGATGTTCATGGGCCTGACGATCGCGAACGTCGGCGGCGTGCCGGCCGCGACCTGGCTCGGCCACATCATCGGCTGGCGCATGTCGTTCGCGGCGACGGCCGGCCTCGGCGTGATCGCGATCGCCGGCCTGTTCGCCGCGCTGCCGAAGGGCGAAGCCGGCACGATGCCCGACCTGCGCGCCGAACTGTCCGTGCTGACGCGGCCCGTCGTGCTCGGCGCGCTCGGGACGACCGTGCTCGGCGCCGGCGCGATGTTCACGCTCTATACGTACGTCGCACCGACGCTCGAACACCTGACGGGCGCAACGCCCGGCTTCGTGACCGCGATGCTCGTGCTGATCGGCGTCGGCTTCTCGATCGGCAACGTCGCGGGCGGCCGGCTGGCCGACCGCTCGCTCGACGGCACGCTGATCGGCTTCCTGGTACTGCTGATCGCGACGATGGCGGCGTTCCCGCTGCTCGCCGCCACGCATGCGGGCGCCGGCGTCACGCTGCTGGTCTGGGGAATCGCGACGTTCGCGGTCGTGCCGCCGCTGCAGATGCGCGTGATGCGCGCGGCCCACGAAGCGCCGGGCCTCGCGTCGGCCGTCAACATCGGCGCGTTCAACCTCGGCAACGCGCTGGGCGCCGCCGCTGGCGGTGCGGCGATCTCGGCCGGGTTCGGCTACGCGGCAGTGCCGCTCGTCGGCGCGCTGATCGCCGCCGCCGGACTCGCGCTCGTCATGCTGCAGGTCACGCAGCGCCGCCGCACGCCGGCCGCCGCGAATTCGTGAGCGCGAGCGCGCCCCGCCTGCCCCCTGTCCGCACGCATTTTCACGGCCGCGCCATTGAACCGGCCCATGAAGCCGGACGGTTGACGTCCAGGCTGTTCGGAAAGACCGAACACTAACGCTCGGCACTGTCCAGGAAATCCAAGCGGTTCAATCATGAAAAACACCCCAAAGGTGGGTTGTCCAACCTTTGGGGTGCAGTTCACATGCGGCCGTTTTCACTGTCGGCGTACGGTCCGATTCCGCCGGCCCGGTCAGCGCCTCGTGGCAAACCCGCCGAAGAACGCGCGCGCGTTCGCATCGAGACTCTCGAGGTGATAGCCGCCCTCCTGCACGATCACCGTCGGCAATCCGAGCGCGCCGAGCGCGCCGCCGAGCCGCCCGAACCCGTCGGTCGTGACCGCGACCTGCGATTGCGGGTCGTCCTTGTAGATGTCGAAGCCGAGCGCGAGCACGAGCGCGTCGGGCTCGAACCGCGCGAGCGCGCGCAGCGCGTCGTCGAGCCGCTCGAAGAACGCCGACTCCGGCGCGCCGTGCGGCATCGGCAGGTTGAGGTTGAAGCCGGCGCCGGCGCCCGCCCCCGTCTCTTCCTCGTAGCCCGCGACGAGCGGGTAGAAGTTGGTCGGGTCGCCGTGGATCGACACGTACAGCACGTCGTCGCGACCGTAGAAAATCTCCTGCACGCCCTGCCCGTGATGCATGTCGGTATCGAGAATCGCGACGCGGCGATGCCGGCCGAGCAGCGCCTGCGCAGCGATCGCCGCGTTGTTCAGGTAGCAGAAGCCGCCGGCCGCGTCGCGGCGCGCATGATGACCGGGCGGCCGGCACAGCGCGTAGGCCTCGCGTGCGCCGTCGTTGACGTCGGCGGCCGCGGCCAGCGCGTCCTGCGCCGACCAGTACGCCGAGCGCCACGTATTCGCGCCCACCGGGCAACTGCCGTCGGCGAGATAGCGCGCGGCTTTCGCGAGCACGCCGCGCAGCGGGTTCGGATCGCGCACGAACACGTTCGACATCACTTCGTCGCCCCAGTCGTCGGGCATCCGCTTCCAGTCGCGGTGCGCATCCTCGAGAAAGCGCAGGTAGTTCATGTCGTGCACGGCCGCGATCGGCGCGGCGCCGCGGTCGGCCGGCTCGCGCACGTCGAAGTCGAGCGACCGGACGGCCGCAACGAGCCGCGCCGCGCGTTCGGGCACTTCCTGCGGCTCGCGCATCTGGCCGCGCGACAGGTAGCTGCGCGGATGGTGCAGCAGTTGTTCGGGATGGAAATAGGTTTTCATGGTGGTCCTCGTCGATTCGCCGTATCAGGCGCCGTGCGTCGCGGCCGGCGCTTCGACGCGCGTCGCGATGCCCGCGCGCGCCAGCACCGCATGGAGCAGCACGTTCGTGCCGCGCGTCACGTCGTCGGGCAACGCATCCTCGGCTTCGTTGTGCGACAGGCCGTCGACGCACGGAATGAACACCATCGCGGTCGGGAAGCGGCGTGCGAGCAGGATCGCGTCGTGGCCGGCGCCGCTCACGATGCGCTCGTGCGTGTAGCCGAATGCGGCAGCCGCCTGCGCGACCAGCCCGACGCAATTGCGGTCGAACGGCGTCGCCGGGCTGCGCCAGCAGGTATCGATCGCCACCTGCACGCCGCGCGCGGCGGCGACGCGGGCGCATGCGTCGCGCAGGTCGCGCTCCATCGCATCGACTTCGGCATCGTCGTGATGACGCAGGTCGACCGTGAACGTCAGGTCGCCGGCAATCGTGTTGCGCGATGCGTGGCGAATCCCGACCTGCCCGATCGTCGCGAGCCCGCGCGGCGCGTAGGCGGCGACGATCCGTTCGAGTTCGAGCGCGATCTGCGCGCTCGCGAAATACGCATCCTTGCGATACGGCATCGGCGTCGTGCCCGCATGCGCGGCCACGCCCGTCACCGTCACGTCGAGCCAGCGGATCGCCTGGCCGCCCGTGACGACGCCGATCGTCGTGCCGTTCGCCTCGAGCACCGGCCCCTGTTCGATGTGCGCCTCGAAATACGCGTCGACCGCGCCGCCCATTGCGCGCGTGCCGCGATAACCGCACGCGTCGAGCGCCGCGCCGAGCGTGACGCCGTCGGCATCCTGCTTCGCGAGCGCGTCGTCGAGCGGCAACGCGCCCGTGAACACGGCCGAGCCAAGCATCGCCGGCGCGAAACGCGCGCCTTCCTCGTTGGTCCACGACACGATCTCGAGCGGCTTGTCGGTCGCGATGCCCGCGTCGTTCAGCGTGCGCACGAGTTCGAGCGCGGCGAGCACGCCGTAGACGCCGTCGAAGCGGCCGCCTTCGGGCTGCGTGTCGAGATGGCTGCCGATCAGCACCGGCGCGGCGTGCGCATCGGCGCCGTCGCGCCGGGCGAACAGGTTGCCAACGGCATCGACGCTCACCGTCAGCCCCGCGTCGCGGCACCATTGCGCGAACAGGTCGCGCCCGCGCCGGTCGTCATCCGTGAGCGCGAGGCGCCGCACGCCGCCGCGCGGTGTCGCGCCGACGCGCGCCATGTCGGCCAGGCTGCGCCACAGGCGGGCGCCGTCGATTTCCAGCAGGTTGTTCATATGCATTCCGGATCGATTCGTTCGTGGAAGTTCAATGCGAGCCGAGCGCTTCGGCGGCGGCCGGCCGCGCGGCGCGGCGCGCATCGAGCGCGACGATGCAGAGCAGCGAAATACCGGCGAGACACGTGTAGAACACCGCGAGCGGCCACCACTGGCCCGTGAAGCGATGCGCGAGCCACGTGCCGGCGAGCGGCGTCAGGCCGCCCGCGATCGCGCCGCAAATCTGGTAAGCGAGCGAGATCGCCGAATAACGCACGTGTGCGGGAAACACGTCGCTGACGAAGCCCGCGATCACCGAGTAGAAGCCGGCCATGCAGACGACGGCGAGCGCGATGCCCGCGATCAGCGACGCGGACGTGCCGCCCTGCACGAGCATGAACATCGGATAAGGCGACAGCATCGCGAGCAGCGCCGCGAGTTTCAGGAAGCGCGCCCCGCCGATGCGCTCGGCGATCCAAGCGGCGAGCGGCTGCGCGAAGAACTGGATGATCGCGACCGCGAACAGGCTGTCGAGGATCAGCGAGCGCGATACGCCGACGTACTGGGTCGTGTACGCGATCATGAACGTGTTCGTGAAATAGACGCCCGCGATACCGATCGTGTTCGCGCCGATACAGAGCAGCACGAGCCCCGACGCGGAGCGGAACACTTCCGCGACCGGTAGCTTCACCGTGCGGTTGGCTTCCTTGACCCGCGCGAATTCCGGCGACTCGTTCACGCCGAGCCGGATCAGGATGCCGACCACGAGCAGCACCGAACTCGCGAGAAACGGCAGGCGCCAGCCCCATGCGAGGAAATCGGCCTTGTCCATCGACGTGACCGCGCGGAACGCGATCAGCGACAGGATCAGCCCGGCCGGGCTGCCGAGCTGCGCGAACGACGCGAAGAACGTGCGACGCCCCTGCGGCGCATGCTCGCCCGCCATCAGCACCGCGCCGCCCCATTCGCCGCCGACCGCGATCCCCTGCACGATGCGCAGCGCGACGAGCAGCACCGGCGCAAGGATGCCGACCTTCGAATAATCGGGCAGCAGCCCGACGCAGACGGTCGCGATGCCCATCATCATCAGCGTCGTCATCAACGCCTTCTTGCGGCCGATGCGGTCGCCGAGATGGCCGAAGATCACGCCGCCGAGCGGACGCGCGAAGAAGCCGACCGCGAACGTCGCGAACGACGCCATCGTGCTGACGAACGGGTCGTGCGACGGGAAATAGAGTTCGCCGAACACGAGCGCGGCAGCGGTCGCGTAGATGTAGAAGTCGTACCACTCGATCATCGTGCCGATGAACGCGGCCGTCGCGGCGCGCCCCGGCTGGCGGGCGGAAGGAAGGGACTGGGTCATGCGGGCTCCTGACGCACGCCGCGGCGGGGCGACGCGCAATATCGTGACGACGGCCGTCTGTCGCGGCCTCGCGCCGCACGCTGCGGCGCCCCTCCTTTATCGGCGACCGCAAATCATTAGTCAAATTTCAAGTTATTATTCGCGATATAAATCGAACTAATGCCCGCCTCCGGAGACCCGATGCGCCCCGATCTCGCCCCGTTCCTGAACGACCGCCTCGACTGGAACCTGTTGCGCACCTATCTGGTGATCATGCAGGAGCGCAGCGTGAGCCGCGCGGCCGCCCGCCTGCACGTCACGCAGCCGGCCGTCAGCCAGGCGCTGCGGCGGCTCGAGGAGACGCTCGAGCGCCGGCTGATCGAGCGGCGCGGCGCGCACTTCGCGCCGACACCGGCCGGCGAAGCCGTGTACCGGATCGCGAGCGACATCTACGGCGGCATCTCGCGCCTCGAGACCGAAATCGACGACAGCACGGCCGACCTGACCGGCTCGATCCGGCTGCTGACGGTGAGCCGCATCGAATCGCCCGTCTACGACGAGTTCCTCGCGGATTTCCATCGCGCGTATCCGCGTATCGATCTGCAGATCGAAGTGATGCGCTCGTCGGACATCCTGTCGTCGCTGCTGCAGAAAACGGCCACGGCCGGGCTCGGCCTGTGCCGCACGCCGCACGACAAGCTGGAGATGCGCTGCTTCCTGCGCCAGCGTTATGCAATCTACTGCGGCCGCCATCACCGGCTGTTCGGGCAGACGCAGTTGCGGATGGACGACCTGCTCGCGGAGAATTTCGTGTCGTTCACGAGCGACCAGATCGGCGACAGCCTGTCGCCGCTCACCGTGTTCCGCGACCAGAGAGGCTTCACGGGACGCATCGTCGCGTCGTCGCCGAGCCTCGAGGAAGTGCGGCGGCTGATCTTCGCGGGCTACGGGATCGGCTGCCTGCCCGAGCACATCGTGCGCGACGACATCGCGCAGCAACGGCTGTGGCGACTACCGCCCGACGACGGGCTCGTCGATGTCGACGTGTTCCTGCTATGGCATCGCGACCGCAAGATGAATGCGGCCGAGCACGCGTTTCTCGACGCGATGGAGCGCTGCATGCAGCGCTACTCGCTCGCGGAGCGGCTCGGGAAATGACGGCGCGCATGCGCCCGGAGCACGCGCCGGGCGCCCATGCCCCGGCGCGTCACGTCATGCGTCAGAAGCGATGCACGATACCGAGTTGCACGCCGCGCGCATTCGCGCCCGGGTACGCGAGCGGCAGGCCGGGGTTCGCCGCACCGGCGAGCGTGTAGCCGGCCTGATTGCGGTTGCGCAGGTACGACAGCGCACCGTAGAAGCTCGTGCGCTTCGACAGATCGTACTCGTACATCAGCCCGAGCTGATCCGCATTGTTGCCTTGCGACGACTGATCGTGCAGGTACGCGTAACCGAGCGCGACGTAGTTGGCAGGATTGAACTGGTATTTGACCGACACGCCGTACACGCGCGAATCGATGCCGAGGTCGGCCCACTTCACTGCGGAAAAACCGCCGTACACGGTCGCCTTGCCGATCGCGTAAGACGCACCGGCCATGAGCGTGCGATCGGTCGTGGTTGCCGCGGCGCTCTTCAACCACTGGCCCGCGACGAATGCGCCGAACGGGCCGTGTTCGTAGGTCAGATCGAACTGCTGGCTGGAACCGGCCGAGCGCACGCCGCCCGCATCGCCGAACCCGAAGTACAGCCCGCCCTGGAAACCGGCGATCTGCGGGCTCTGGTACGACAGCGTGTTGCTCGTGCGGAACGCGAACACGGTCAGGTTGTCCATGCCGGATGCCTGCGTGACGCCGCCGAACGCATCCTGTCCGCCCTGGTCGTTGAATAGCGGCGAATTCTGCCGGCCCGCGCGCACCTTGCCCCACTGTCCCGCGATGCCGACCCATGCCTGCCGGTTGAACATGCTGCCGGCGCTCGCGAGCGAGCCGTCGTTCGGATTGAAGCCGTTTTCCAGCGCGAACTCGATCTTCTGGCCGCCGCCGATATCCTCACCGCCCTTCAATCCGAATCGGCTGCCCCACTGGCCGCCCGAATTGATCGCGGCCGTATAGCCGTTGCCCGTATTCACGTACTGCGCGAATTCGTCGATCACGCCGTACAGCGTGACGCCGTCCTGCGCGAGCGCAGCGCCCGAACCGGCGACGCAGGCGATCGCCACCGCGACGCGAACACCGGCGTGCACCGGCCGCGCGCGGCAATCGATGCCGCGCGCTTCAATATACTTAGTCATACTATTCAATGGATCGAGATTGAAACGATGCTTGGCGCGGCGTGAATGCCGCACCGCCATCGCGGGATATGGGATTGCGTCGACAGCGCCCGGCGCTGGCCGCACCTGGCTCCGCGCCCGGGCCGGCGGCTTGCCGGCCCGATGCACGGGACGTGTCGTCAGTGGGGAACTTCGCCGCGTTCGAGCGGCAGGATCAGGCGTTCGGGAATGCTGCGTCGCGACGCGCGGGCGCCGACGTAATACAGCACGGCCGGCACGACGAGGCCGAGGATCCACGAGATGTCGGTGCCGCCGAGCGCATCGACGAGCGGCCCCGTGTAGATGTGCGTCGACATGAACGGCAACTGCACCAGGATGCCGACCACATAGATCGTGATGGCCATCGCGTTCCAGCGGCCGTAGCGGCCATCGGGATCGGACAGCGCCGGCACGTCGTAGCGCGACCGCGTGAAGCAGTAGTAGTCGACGAGGTTGATCGCGCTCCACGGCGTGAAGAACGCGAGCAGGAACAGGATGAACGCGGTGAACTCCTTCAGGAACGAATGACGGCCCGCGAGCGCGATCAGCGTCGACACGCAGATCATCCCGAAGATGTAGACGAGACGGCTCTTCGACGATACCGCATGCTTGCCGCGAAAGCCGCTGACGATCGTGGCCATCGACATGAAGCTGCCGTACGCGTTGAGCGCCGTGACCGTCACCTTGCCGAACGCGATGCTGAGATACAGCAGCGCGGCCACGGCGCCCGTCGAGCCCAGGCCGACGATGTACGACACTTCGTGGTGCGCGAACTGGCTGCCGGCGAGCGCGGCTGCGAACACGCCGAACACCATCGCCGCCTGTGCGCCGATCACCGAGCCCAGGCCGACCGCGAGAAACGTCGCGACCGACGACGTCGAGCGCGGCAGATAGCGCGAATAGTCGGCGACGTACGGGCCGAACGCGATCTGCCACGACGCGGACAGCGACATCGCGAGCAGGAAGCTCGGCAGCGAGAAATGCCGGTTCGCGAGCAGCGCGCCGATGTCGTGGTTCGCGAACAGTTGGGCGAACATGTAGACGAACGCGACGATGCCGACCACGCTCGCGATCCGGCCGACGAAGTGGATCGCACGATAGCCGAACACGGTCAGCACCACGATCACGGCCGCGAACAGCAGGATGCCGGCCGCGTCGTCGACGTGCAGCAGCTGCGCGACGGCCTGCCCGGCCAGCACCGAGCCGCTCGCGGAAAAGCCGATGTACATCAGGCACACGAGCACGATCGGGATCATCGCGCCGTACACGCCGAACTGCACGCGGCTCGAGATCATCTGCGGCAGGCCGAGCTGCGGCCCCTGCGCGCCGTGCAGCGCCATCACCGCGCCGCCGACGAGCTGGCCGAGCAGCAGCGCGACCAGCGACCAGAACACGTCGCCGCCGAGCACGACCGCGAGCGCGCCCGTGACGATGGCCGTGATCTGCATGTTGGCCGACAGCCACAGCGTGAACTGGCTCAGCAGGCCGCCGTGGCGCTCGGCATCGGGAATGAAGTCGATCGAGCGAACCTCGATCAGGCCGCCGGCTTTTCCACTGGAATTCGTTGACACGGGTCAATCTCCAAAATACTCAGGACCACACATGGTTTGAACGAGACAGGAAGCTGCGAGCCGCCCTTTCGGCTCGGCGAATGCGGGGCGCCGTGGATCGCCGGCATGCGCCACGCGCGCAGGGTCTGCACGCTGGCGCGCAAGCGGCACGACGTGTGCCGACATTGCCAGCGGATGATCTTGTATATACAACTTGCGAGATATCGGTGATTACCCGGTATCGATCGACTTTCGAAATTGTCCGAGCAATCGCGGTATATCTGCGCAGGTTTTGCCACAAGCCGGGCGTCGGGAAAATGAAAGCTCGATTGGGGGTAGCCGCTCGGGCGTGGCTGCCATGGCGGCGGCGGAAGGAGGTTCGGCAGGTGTCGTGCGGCGTCGATGTCGCGCGCCGCCACGCGTTGGCGTCGTGGCGGCGCAGCGCCACGCCGTCGCGGTCGGCGCGCGCATGCGGCAATGACCCGATTGCCCGGTCTGACCAAGCAGTTGTTCGAACCGGGCAAACGCCGAGATCCGAACAACGCGTCCGATCAGCCGCGTTGCCCGACCTGAAACGTGAGGATCTCGTCCCCCGCGTCGTCCAGCTCGCCGGTCGGCGTCCAGCCGAGGTGGCGATAAAACCCGTACGCGCGCGACGCGGGATCGGTCGAGCAGCCGAGAAACAGCGACGTGAAGCCGTTCGCCGCGAAATCGTCGATCACATGCCGCAGCAACTGCTTGCCGATCCCCGCTCCTTCGTACTCGGGCAGCATCGCGAGCACGACGATCTCGCCCGAGACCGTGTCGCCGAAGCAGTAGCCGACCATGCATCCGCGCGCGCAGCACACGTGGCCCGAGAACAGCCCGTCGCGGATACCGTCGTCCCAGCTTTCGACGGTGATGCCGAGCGCGCGCAACTGCGCTTCAGTGAACGCGTTCTCGCGGGTGCGCGCCCGCAGCGCGATGCATTCGGCGGCGTCGCCGGGAACGGCCTTGCGCCAGGTGAGGTCATCCATCGATCGACGCGTCCTTTTTCTGCCGCCGGCGCGACGCATACAGGCAGATCAGCTCCAGCGCGATCGTCGCACCGGCCAGCGACGTGATTTCCGCATGATCATACGGCGGCGACACTTCGACCACGTCCATGCCGACCAGGTTGATGCCGTCGAGGTGACGCAGGGTCTCGAGCGCCTGATGGCTCGACAGGCCGCCCGAGACCGGCGTCCCGGTGCCCGGCGCGAACGCCGGATCGAGACAGTCGATGTCGAACGTCAGGTACACCGGATGATCGCCGACGCGCTCGCGAATGCGTGCGGCGACCGCGGCGGGCGTCGACCCATGCACGTGGCGCGCATCCTGGATGTCGAACCCCATCGGTTCGTCGTTGGTCGTGCGGATGCCGATCTGGGCCGACCGTTCGGGCACGACCCACCCTTCCCGCGCCGCGTGATAGAACATCGTCCCGTGATCGATGCGCTTCACGCCGCGATCGGGCCACGTGTCGGTGTGCTCGTCGAAATGCACGAGCGACAGCGGCCCGTGCACCTTCGCATGCGCCTTGAGCAGCGGATACGTGATGAAGTGATCGCCGCCGAGCGTCAGCATCGCGCAGCCACGCGCGAGAATCGCCTCGGCATGCCGCTCGATCGCGCCCGGCACCGATTCGGGCTGCCCGAGATCGAACGCGCAATCACCGTAATCGACCGCGGCCAGCACGTCGAACGGATCGAACGACCACGGCCACGGGCGCTCCCACGCGATGCCCGTCGACGCGATCCGCAACCCGCGCGGGCCGAACCGCGTGCCGGGACGGTGCGAGGCGGCGGAATCGAACGGCACGCCGGTGATCGCGAGATCGACGCCGTCGAGATCGCGGCTGAAACGCCGGCGCATGAAGCTCGTCGCGCCCGCAAAACTCGGTTCGGCCTGGGTGCCGTAGAGGCTGTCGCGCGTGAACGCGAAATCGTTCTGGCTCATCGTCGGATTCGTGTCTGAAGGGGGCTCGGTCGCACGGTTGGCGACCTCGTGCCCGATTCTGCCTGCGCCGGATGCATCGAAAAATATGAACTAACATAAGCCGACTTCACAAAATACGATGTATCGCCATGCTGACCCGACTCAGAGACATGGATTTGCAGTTGCTGCGGCTCTTTCTGACGATCGTCGAAAGCGGCGGCTTCAGCGCCGCGCAGGGTACGCTCGGCATGGCGCCGTCGACGATCAGCACGCAGATGGCCAAGCTCGAGACGCGGCTCGGGTTCCGGCTCTGCGATCGCGGCAAAAGCGGCTTCCGGCTGACGCCGAAGGGCGAACGCGTGCTGCAGTCGACGCGCCGGCTCCTGCACGCGATGGACGTGTTCACGCGCGACACGCAGCACGTATCGGGCACGTTGCTCGGCGAATTGCGCATCGGCCTGTCCGAGCGGCTCTCGCCCGACGTCGTCGAATCGATCGCGGCGGCCGTCGGGCGCTTTCGCGAGCGCGCGCCGGACGTGCTGATCGAAATGATCGCGGTGCCGCCCGACGAGCTGGAACGCCGACTGCTGAAAGGCGAACTGCACCTCGCGATCGGCTATTTCTCCGGCCATCAGGCCGGCCTGCACTACTCGCCGCTGTTCGTCGAGCATCAGTCGCTGCATTGCGGCGCCCGCCATCCGCTGTTCGCGAAGAAAACCGTGTCGATCAACGACATCGCCCGCGCGAGCAACGTCGCGCGGCTCTACAAGACGAACACGTCGGGGGCAGCGCTGCGCAATACGCAGCCGACCGCGTTTTCGGAAAACGTCGACGCCGACGTGATCTTCATCCTGTCGGGCGCGCATGTCGGCTTCCTGCCCGACCACGTCGCGGCGCCGTGGGTCGCCGCCGGGAAGATGCGCCGGCTGCTGGCGAGCAAGCTGAGCCACGCGGTCGAATTTCAGCTCGCGACACCGAGGAATTCCGACGGCAGTGAAGCGCTGGATGCGTTCACGGCGGCGCTCGCCGAGCAGTTCGGCGCGCTCGATGCGAACGCAGATGGATAGCCGGGCGGGCGCGTCGCCCGCGCCGCATCAGACGAGCCGATCCGATGGGATGACCTGCACACCCGGCCGTGCGTCGATCGCCGCGTCGAGCATCGCGCGCGCAATCCGCGACGCGGGATTCACGCGCCACTTCGCCGGCAGCACCGGCCCGACGGCGCCCAACGCGAACACGAACAGCCGCTCGACGAACCTGAACTCGTCGCGGCTGCCGCCGATCAGGCCCGGTCGCACGTACGTGAGCGAATCGAACCCGACGCCGGCGAGCGCCTGTTCGACCTCGCCCTTCACGCGGTTGTAGAAGATGCGCGATGCAGCGTCCGCGCCGAGTGCGGAATTCAGCACGTAGGTCGGCGTGCCGTGCCGGTGCGCAAGACGCGCGACCGCGAGCGGATAGTCGTGATCGACGCGGCGGAATGCGGCCTGCGTGCCCGCGACGCGCATCGTGGTGCCGAGCGTGCAGATCACCGCGTCGGCCCGCCACCAGTCGGCCGCGTCCGGCAGTCGATCGAAGTCGACCTCCAACGCGCGCATCTTCGGATGCGGCGACAACGGCCGGCGCGCGAGCACGACGACCTGGTCCACCCGCGCGTCGGCGAGCGCGACTTCGAGGACGTGGCGCCCGACGAGCCCGGTCGCGCCGATGAGCAACAGTTTCATGTCCGGTCGTTCCGTGAGGCGCACGTGTGCACCAATCGGCAGAAAAAGCCGCGTGCACGCGGCGTTTCGCCATGCCGCACCGCGGCGAACCCGCCGATGCGCGGCCAATCAATCAGGCGGGATAGCGACACGATGAACGGTTCGCGCGGGACGGTCAACCGCGACCGCCGCCCCGCCCTCGCCTCCGCTATGAACCGGGCGCCGCCTGCCGCGACACGCTCGGCGCCACGCCCGTCCAGCGCTTGTACGCCTGCGAGAACGACGAGATGTCGCTGAACCCCAGTTCGTCCGCGATTTCCTTGATCGACAGCCGCCCTTCGGCGATCAGCGCCTGCGCGCGCGCCTTGCGCACCGCATTCGAGATGTCGCGGAAACTCGCGCCCTCCTCCCGCAGCCGGCGCTTGAGCGTGCGCTCGCTCGTGTTCAGCAGCGTCGCGATGTCCTTCAGTTGCGGCGGCCGGTCGAACGGCCGCGTGGACAGGTATTCGTTCAGGAACGACACGAGGTCGACCCGCGTGCGCCGGCGCGCGATCAGCTCCGCGCACATGCGCTCGCACATCGCGGCCGTCGCGGCATTGGCCTGCGGCAACGGCCGTTCGAGGTGCGCATGCTCGAACGTGATCGCATTGGCCGGCCGCCGGTAGCGGACCGGCGTGCCGAGCACGTGCCGGCCACCGGGTTCGGCGTCGTACGCGAGGTCGAACGTCGCGAGGGTGAACGCGCTGCCGATCACGTCGCGCAGCACGCGGCACGCGGCGCCCATCGCGCGCTCGACGAAGAAGCGCTGCAGCGGCGCGGACAATTCCGGCGCCGCGTCGAACACGATCGTGCCGTGCCGCCCGGTGCGACGGTACGTCATCCCGACGAACGTATACGTCAAGGCGAGATAGCGGCCCGCGAGCGCGACCGCATCCATCCCGGTCGCGCTGCTCAGCAGCCCGTATCCGAGCAATCCGTAGGCGGAAAGCTGGTACGACAGGCCGACCGTCAAGCCCACCCCCGGCTCGTCGCCGGCCAGTGCAAGCAGGTTCGACGCGACGGCCCGCTCCTGCGCGGCCAGCACCGTGAAATCCGGATCGGCGAGCTGCTTCAGCGTGAGTTGCGAGCCCTTCAGCAGGGCCGCCGGCGCGATCCCGCGGTCTCGCCCGAACGCGACCATCAGCAGGACGGAAGCCGGGCTGCGGACAAAGTTCCAGACGTTCATCGGGCGCCTCGTGACGTGGGTTGGCCTAGATTCTAAAGCGGTTGGCCCGCGCCAGCATGGGCGCGAGCCGCGTGCCGCGCGATGATGGGTGCCATCGCAACCGCCCTTTCACTCGACCGACCGGAGTCCGATGCCATGTCCAGAACCTATGCAGATCAGCCCGTCTGGCGCGCCATGCAGGCGTTCCTGCCGCCCGACTTCCAGTGGGCGGCCGATCGCCAGCCCGACGAGCAATGGTGGCACTGGCGGGGCCATCGCCTCCATCTCGATACGTATCGCAATCCCCGCGCGCAGGTGAAGGTGATCCTGTTCCATGGCGTCGGCACGAACGGACGGCAAATGTCGATGATCGTCGGCGAGCAACTGGCACGCCGCGGCTACGAGACGATCGCGGTCGACATGCCCGAATACGGGATGACCGAAGTGGCGCGCGGCGCGCTGGTGCGCTACGACGACTGGGTGCGCGCCGGCAGCGACCTGATCGACGCGGAGCGCGCGAAGGACGATCGGCCGATCGTGCTGTACGGATTGAGCGCGGGCGGCATGCTGACGTACCACGTCGCCGCGCTGAACGGGAAAGTCGACGGCATCGTCGGCATGACCTTTCTCGACCAGCGCCTGCAGCAGGTGCGCGACGAAACCGCACGCAATCTGTTCATGAGCCGCGTCGGCGGCCCGATGACGCACTTCGCCGCGAAGACGCCGCTGCGCGCCATGCGCATCCCGATGTCGCTCGCGAGCAAGATGCACGCGCTCGTGAACCGCGACGATGCGCTGAAGGTATGGATGTCCGACCGGACCTCGGCCGGCAACGCGATGACGATGGCGTTCCTCGATTCCTACATGTCGTACCGGCCGGTGGTCGAGCCGGAGGATTTCTCCGTGTGCCCGATCCTGCTCACGCAGCCGGCCGCGGACCGCTGGACGCCGCTGCATCTGAGCGAGCCGTTCCTCGCGCGGGTCCGCCACGTGCCGGTCAAGGTCGAGATGCTGGAGAACGCCGGTCACTATCCGCTCGAGCAGCCGGGGCTGTCGCAGATGATCGAAGCGATCGACGCGTTCTATCGTGACGTGACGACGCGGCACGCCGATCGGAGCGCGCTTGCCTGACACCCGGCGCATACGCGGCCAGCCGTTTCGGAGCGGTTCCGACACGGCGGCCGGCCGCGCATGCCCGATGCAGGCCCCGATGCACGCCGAGGCGCGCGCGGCGCTCCGGCTCGGGCGCCTGCGTTCGGCGAACGCGTCACACGTGCAGCGCGTGCCCGAGCGCGCGCAGCGCCGCTTCCTGAAGCGCCTCGCCGAGCGTCGGATGCGCGTGAATCGTGCCGCCGATGTCTTCGAGCCGTGCCCCCATCTCCAGCGACTGCGAGAACGCCGCGGCCAGCTCCGACACCCCGCGCCCGACCGCCTGCCAGCCGACGATCACGTGATCGTCGCGGCGCGCGACGACGCGCACGAACCCGTCGGTCGCCTGCAACGTCATCGCGCGCCCGTTCGCCGCGAACGGGAACGATGCGCTCAGACAATCGGCGCCAGCCGCGTGCGCGTCGTCCGGCGACCAGCCGGCCGTCACGATCTCGGGGTCGGTGAAGCACACGGCCGGAATCGACGCGGGCGTGAACCGACGACGCCGACCGGCGATCAGCTCGGCCACCATCTCGCCTTGCGCCATCGCGCGATGCGCGAGCATCGGTTCGCCCGCGACGTCGCCGATCGCCCACACGTTGCGCATCGAGGTCCGGCATGCGTCGTCGATCCGCAGCGCGCGGCCGTTGCGATCGAGCAGCAACGACTCGAGCCCGAACCCGTCGACGCGCGGCCGGCGGCCGACGGCGACCAGCACGCGATCGGCCGGCAGCGTGTGCTCGGCGCCGTCGGCCGCCCGCACGCGCACCGCGCCGTGCGCGTCCAGCCCGAGCACCGTGTGGCCGAGCCACAGCCGCACGCCGAGGCGCGCGAGCGAATCGGCGACCGGCCGCACGAGTTCGGCATCGTACGCAGGCAGCACGCGCTCGGCCGCCTCGACGACGCTGACGTCGACGCCGAGCTTGCGATAGACGATCCCGAGTTCGAGCCCGATATAGCCGGCCCCGACGACGACCAGCCGCTTCGGCAGCGTCGCGGGCGACAGCGCTTCGGTGGACGACACGACATGCCCGCCGAACGGCATCGACGGCAGTTCGACCGGCTCCGAACCGGTCGCGAGCAGCAGGTGTTCGCAACCGATCCGCACTGCATGACCGCCGCCGACGACTTCGACGGTCTTGCCGTCGATCACGCGCGCTTCGCCGTGCAGCACGCGCACGCCGTTCTTCTTGAGCAGCGCGCCGACGCCGCGCGTCAGCCGGTCGACGATGCCGTCCTTCCACGCGACGCTTTTCGCGATGTCGATCTCGGGCGTGCGCACGCGGATCCCCAGCGCGCCCTCGCCGGCATGACCGCACGCCTGTTCGAACGCGTCGGCCACGTGGATCAATGCCTTCGACGGAATGCAGCCGATGTTCAGGCAGGTGCCGCCGAGCCGCTCGCGTTCGACGAGCATGGTCGGAATGCCGAGCTGGCCGGCGCGGATCGCGGCGACGTAACCGCCCGGGCCGCCGCCGATGACGAGCAGTGTGGTGTGTTCGTTCTTCATCGGCTCACTCCACGAACAGCAGTGCCGGGCGTTCGAGCACCGCGCGCACCGCCTGGATGAATGCGGCCGCGTCCGCGCCGTCGACGACGCGATGATCGAACGACGACGACAGGTTCATCATCTTGCGCGCGACGACCGCGCCGTCGCGGATCATCGGCCGCTCGACGATCCGGTTCACGCCGACGATGCCGACTTCCGGATGATTGATCACCGGCGTCGACACGATGCCACCGAGCGCGCCGAGGCTCGAGATCGTGATCGTCGAGCCGCTCAGCTCGTCGCGCTGCGCACGGTTCGCGCGCACCGCATCGGCGAGCCGCGCGATTTCCGCCGCGATCGACCACACGTCGCGCGCTTCCGCATGCCGCAGCACCGGCACCGTGAGGCCACCGTCCGTCTGCGTCGCGACGCCCATGTGCACCGCGCCGTAGCGCGTGACGACGCCCGCTTCGTCGTCGAAACGCGCGTTGATCTGCGGGAAGTCGCGCAGCGCGATCACCATCGCGCGGATCAGCAGCGGCAGCGGCGTGAGCTTGCCGCGCGTGTCGCCGTGGCGGCGGTTCAGTTCCGTGCGCAACGATTCGAGCTCGGTGACGTCGATCTCCTCGACGTAGCTGAAATGCGGGATGCGGCGCTTCGCTTCCTGCATCTTGCGCGCGATCGCCCGCCGCAAACCGATCACCGGCACTTCGGTTTCGTCGTGGCGTTCGTCGTAGCCGCGCGGTTGCGATCCGTGCGCCGAGCTGCCGCCGGTGCGCGCATACGCGTCGAGATCCGCATGCAGGATCCGCCCGGCTTCGCCGGTGCCGCGCACGTAGCGCAACTCGATGCCCATGTCCCACGCGCGCTGACGCACGGCCGGCGACGCGAGCGGCCGCTCTCCGGGCGCAAGCGCCGCGCGCGGCTGCGCGGCCGGTTCGTCGCGGCGCGGTTTCGCCGGTGCGCGCGGCGCTGCGGGCTGCGCAGGCGGCTCGGCCGGCGCGTCGGCCGCCGGCTTCGACGGCGCCGCCGCCGCGACCGGTGCGGTTGCTACCTTTGTTTCCCGCACCGGTGGCGCTGCCTTCAGATTGCCGTCGCCTTCGACTTCCAGCCGAATCAGCTCGCTGCCGACCGCCATCATCTCGCCGATCCGGCCGCCCAGCTCGATCACCTTGCCCGCCACCGGCGACGGAATCTCGACCGCCGCCTTGTCGGTCATCACGTCGGCGAGCGGCTGGTCTTCCTTGATCGTCTGCCCGACTTCCACATGCCAGGCCACCAACTCGACCTCGGCGATCCCTTCGCCGATATCCGGCATCTTGATGACATGAATCCCCATCTCACGCCTCCATCACGCGTCGCAACGCTTCACCGACCCGGGCCGGGCCCGGAAAGTACGCCCACTCCTGCGCATGCGGATACGGCGTGTCCCAGCCCGTCGTGCGCTCGACCGGCGCTTCGAGGTGGTAGAAGCAGTGCTCCTGGACCAACGCCACGAGCTCCGCGCCATAACCGCAGGTGCGCGTCGCTTCGTGCACCACGACGCAGCGCCCGGTCTTGCGCACCGACGCGACGACCGTGTCGAGATCGAGCGGCCACAGCGTGCGCAGGTCGATCACTTCCGCGTCGATGCCCGTCTCCTCGGCCGCGGCGAGCGACACGTGCACCGTCGTGCCGTACGTGAGCACCGTCACGTCGTTGCCGGGGCGCACGACGGCGGCCGCATCGAGCGGCACCGTGTAGTAGCCTTCGGGCACCGCGCTCGCCGGATGCTTGAGCCACGACGTGACGGGCCGTTCGTGATGGCCGTCGAACGGGCCGTTGTACAGCCGTTTCGGTTCGAGGAAGATCACCGGATCGTCGTTCTCGATCGACGCGATCAGCAACCCTTTCGCGTCGTACGGATTCGACGGCATCACCGTGCGCAGCCCGCACACCTGCGTGAACATCGCCTCCGGGCTCTGACTGTGCGTCTGCCCGCCGTAGATGCCGCCGCCGCACGGCATCCGGATCGTCATCGGCGCGGTGAACTGGCCGGCCGAGCGGTAGCGCAGCCGCGCGCCTTCCGACACGATCTGGTCGGACGCCGGATAGAAATAGTCGGCGAACTGGATCTCGCAGACGGGGCGCAACCCGTACGCGCCCATCCCCACCGCCGCGCCGACGATCCCGCCTTCCGAGATCGGCGCATCGAACACGCGCGACTTGCCGTATTTGTTCTGCAGTCCTTCGGTACAGCGGAACACGCCGCCGAAGTAGCCGACGTCCTGCCCGAACACGACCACGTCGCTGTCGCGCCCGAGCATCACGTCCATCGCGGAGCGCAGCGCCTGGATCATCGTCATCGGCTGCGTCGCCGTCCCTGTCTCGTGTTGCGCCATGATCACGCTCCCAGTTCCTGGCGCTGACGGCGCAGGTGCGCGGGCAGCTCCTTGTATACGTCGTCGAACATCGAGGCCGGCGACGGAATCCGGTCGTCGGCCAGCGTCCCGTACTTCTCCGCTTCCTTCTGCGCGGCGATCACCTCGGCCTCGAGTTCGGCCGTCAGCGCATCGTGCGCGCCGTCCGACCAGATGCCCTTCGCGATCAGGTGACGCTTGAAGCGCTCGATCGGATCGCCGAGCGGGAAATGCGACCAGTCGTCGCTCGGCCGGTACTTGGTCGGATCGTCCGACGTCGAATGCGCGCCCGCGCGGTAGGTCACCCACTCGATCAGCGTCGGGCCGAGATTGCGGCGCGCGCGTTCGGCCGCCCAGCTCGACGCCGCGTAGATCGCGAGGAAGTCGTTGCCGTCGACGCGCAGCGACGCGATCCCGCAGCCGACGCCGCGTCCGGCGAAGGTCGTGCCCTCGCCGCCCGCGATCGCCTGGAACGTCGAGATCGCCCACTGGTTGTTGACCACGTTCAATACGACCGGCGCGCGGTACACGTGCGCGAACGTGAGCGCGGTGTGGAAATCGGCTTCGGCCGTCGCGCCGTCGCCGATCCACGCGGACGCGATCTTCGTGTCGCCCTTGATCGCCGACGCCATCGCCCAGCCGACCGCCTGGATGAACTGCGTCGCGAGATTGCCGGAAATGGAGAAGAAACCGGCTTCGCGGTCCGAGTACATCACCGGGAGTTGGCGGCCCTTCAGCGGATCGCCCTCGTTCGACATCAGCTGGCAGATCATCCGTTCGAGCGGCACGTCGCGTGCAATCAGGATGCTCTGCTGCCGGTACGTCGGAAAGCACATGTCGCCGTCGCGCAGCGCCATCGCGTGCGCTGTGCCGATCGCCTCCTCGCCGAGGCTCAACATGTAGAAGGAGATTTTCTTCTGGCGCTGCGCGATCATCATGCGCGCGTCGAAAATGCGGGTCTTGAGCATCGCGCGCAGCCCGGCGATCAGGCGCGCATCGTCGAGATCGGGCGCCCACGGGCCGACGGCCTTGCCGTTGTCGTCGAGCACGCGCACGAGGCTGCGGGCGAGATCGGCGGTGTCCGCCGCGGCTACGTCGATCGGCGGGCGGCGGACGGCGCCGGCCGGCGATAGATGCAGATAGGAAAAGTCCGTCTTGCAGCCCGGGCGCCCGGTGGGCTCCGGCACATGCAGACGCAATGGCTCTGACAGGCTCATCGTGTCGTCTCCACGCTCGATTGTGTCTCACGCTGTTTGGGAACGCGCAGGCCGGTTGCCGGCCTGCGCGCGAGCTGACGCGCGGATAAGCACGTCAACCTTGGAAATCTATGCCTTGCAGCGGCGGACGTCGATGCCCAAGCCGCTCGTTCGCGGTGAGCAGATTTGCCATGGCGGATCGCCGCAGTGCGTGAGGTGCGGCCGGCGGAGTCGGCGCAGCACGGGTTTTGCGGTGCAGGGTCGTCGGGCGGGCGACGATCGGGCGTCGCCGACGGATCGGCGCGTCCCGATCATGTGAGGGTACGAAGCAAAAGACCCCGCGAAATCCTCGATCTCTGCGGGGTCTTTCAGGTTTGGGCGCGCGTGCGCCCGCTTGCCAGCTTACTGCGACGCGCGATCGATCACGCGTCGGGACGGAACAGGTCGAAGCGGCTGTCGGGCGTCACGTGCACGTAGGCCGACGGGCCGCCCGCACGAAGAATGATGCCCGCGCCAAACGTGTCGAAAATGCCGTCCTTCAGCAGGTCATGGCGGATATGAACGGCGACGACCTCGCCCAGCACCAGCGTGGCCGGCGTCTCGACACCGCGATGATCGCGCAGCCGGATCACGTCGGTCACCTTGCATTCGAAGTTCACGCCGCTTTCCGCGACGCGCGGCACGTCGACGAGGCGCGACGGCACCGCGGTCAAGCCGCCCAGTTCGAATTCGTTCACGTCGTACGGCACGGCGGCGCAGGTCTGGTTCATCTGCTCGGCGAGATCGCGTGTCGCGAGATTCCACACGAACTCGCCGGTCTCCTGCACGTTGCGCACGCTGTCCTTCGCGGCGGTGCTCGAAAAGCCGATGATCGGCGGGCGATAGTTGAACGCGTTGAAGAAGCTGTACGGCGCGAGATTGAGCGTGCCGTCGCTGCCGCGGGAGGAGATCCAGCCGATCGGGCGCGGGCCCACGATCGCGTTCAACGGATCGTGCGGCAGGCCGTGGCCTTGCGAGGGTTCGTAATAGTGATGGGTCGAGTCGGTCATGACGGATGGGATTGCGAGAGGCGAACTGCGTTGGAATGCGTCGGTAAGAAGCGCGTGCCAAGTATCACATGGCGTCGCTTTCGTCGCATCGACGCGCAGCGCGTGGCGCTGCATGCATCCGCACCAAACAAAAAAACCCGCGAGCGCTGCATTTCTCGCGGGTTTTTCACACCTTCATCGATCGAATCGGCGCAATCGATGGTGCCGGGGACCGGACTTGAACCGGCAAGCCAATTAAGGCGGCGGATTTTCGTCACACTGCTTCTTTCGAAGCCGGCGTCGCATGCGCGAACCGTTCGTGCGCTGGACTATGCCTTCACCATCGCGCGCGGGCGTGACCGCTGCCCGTGTGCCTTAGGTGCCCCCCGTCTAGTCTCTACACCTTCCTCGCGAGTGCCGCGAGGCTTGGCTCGGCGTTGCCTCGATGCGTACATCAGGGGTTTCGCCGAATTTGAAGGGTTCTGCACCGACCGTTTCCGGCCGGGCACTCAATCGTTTAAGTCCGCTATGTTTACCAATTTCATCACCCCGGCAAGAGGGCGGACGCGATTCTACCATTGCTTGGCGCATGCGTTCCCTCATTCCGCCGCGCCGCATCGCGACACCGGCCATCGTCGCACCGTTTCCTCCCGCGCATTCGACACCGATACGACACCGATACCACACGGCCGACGATTTCGTCCCGCGCCGCACCTTCGTGCCGATACAATCGACCGCGCGTGTCCGACGGCCTCAACCGTCTGACGTTTGTATCGTGCTTGTCGCGAAACAACGTCGCATGCGTCATCGCGAAGTCACAAACGTTTTCGATAATTCCCCGGCCGAAAACGTTTACATCGCATGACTTCATGACCTCGACCATCAAGGACGTCGCCGCCCTCGCGGGCTTCTCGATCGCCACCGTTTCGCGTGCGATCAACGCGCCGCATACCGTCAGCCCCGCCACGCTGCAGACGATCCGCACCGCCATCGACACGCTGCAGTTCCGCCCGAGCCCGCTCGGCCGGCAACTGCGCGGCGAGCGCACGCGGCTCGTCGGCGTCGTCGTGCCGACGCTGTCGAACCCGGTGTTCGCCGACTGCCTGCAAGGCATCGACGCGCTCGCGACCGCGGCCGGTTTCAAGCTGATCCTGATGACGACCGAATACGACGCGGCGCGCGAACGTCATGCGATCGAGACGCTGCGCGAGCAGCGCGTCGAAGGGCTGATCCTCACCGTCGCGGACGCGGACACGCATCCGCTGCTCGACATGCTCGACCGCGACGGTCCGCACTACGTGCTGATGCACAACGACACGCAGCGCCGCCCGTCGGTGTCGGTCGACAACCGCCGCGCGGCCTATGACGGCGTGAAGATGCTGACCGCGCGCGGCCACCGCCGCGTGCTGATGCTGGCCGGTTCGCTCGCGGCGTCGGATCGCGCACGCCAGCGTCATCTCGGTTATGCGCAAGCGCTCGACGAAGCCGGCGTCGCACCGCTGCCGCCCGTCGAAGTCGACTTCACCGCGCCCGAGCTGCCCGATGCGGTGCTCGCGCATCTCACCGCGCACGCCACGCGGCCGACCGCCCTCTTCTGCAGCAACGACCTGCTCGCGATGGTCGTGATGCGCGGCCTGCGCCGCGCGGGTTTCTCGATCCCCGACGACCTGTCGGTGCTCGGCTTCGACGGGATCGCGATCGGCGAGCTGCTCGCGCCGCCGCTCGCGAGCGTCGCGACGCCGAACCGCGACATCGGCCGCCAAGCGTGGCAGCGTCTCGTCGAATGCATCGGCGGCGCGGCGATCGAGCGCACGTCGATGATCTTGCCGCATGCGGTGCGCGACGGCGCGACGGTTGCGCCGCCGGCTGCCGAGCTGCACTTGCGCGAGGCGTGATCGCAGGCCGCCGCCACGCATACCGATATCCCCCCCAGCGCTACACCCACTCGCCCGGAGACTCACCGTGTCCTTTCGCCTGACCTCGCTGCTGCGCGCGCTTGCCGCGCCGCTCGCCCTTGCCGCGCTCGTCGCCTGCGCCCCTGCGGCCCACGCCGACGAAACGGCAATCTGTTACAACTGCCCGCCCGAATGGGCCGACTGGGCCGCGCAGATCGCCGCGATCAAGCAGAAGACCGGCATCCGCGTGCCGTTCGACAACAAGAATTCGGGCCAGTCGATCGCGCAGTTGATCGCCGAGCAGAAGAGCCCGGTGGCCGACGTCGTCTATCTTGGCGTGTCGTCGGCGTTCCAGGCGAAGGACAAGGGCGTGATCGCGCCGTACAAGCCCGCACACTGGAACGACATTCCCGCGAACCTGAAGGACCCGCAAGGCTACTGGTTCGCGATCCACTCGGGCACGCTCGGCTTCTTCGTGAACAAGGACGCGCTCGACGGCAAGCCGGTGCCGCGTTCGTGGGCCGATCTGCTGAAGCCCGAATACAAGGGCATGGTCGGCTATCTCGATCCGTCGAGCGCGTTCGTCGGCTATGCGGGCGCGGTCGCCGTCAACCAGGCGCTCGGCGGCAGCCTCGACGACTTCAAGCCGGGCCTCGACTGGTTCCGCAAGCTGAAGGCGAACGCGCCGATCGTGCCGAAGCAGACCGCGTATGCACGCGTGCTGTCCGGCGAGATTCCGATCCTGCTCGACTACGACTTCGATGCGTATCGCGCGAAATACAAGGACAACGCGAACGTCGAGTTCGTGATCCCGAAGGAAGGCACGATCGCGGTGCCGTACGTGATGAGCCTCGTGAAGGGTGCGCCGCACGACGCGAACGGCAAGAAGGTGCTCGACTTCGTGCTGTCCGACGAAGGCCAGAAGCTGTGGGCCAACGCGTACCTGCGCCCGGTGCGCGCGCAGGCGCTCGGCGCCGACGTCGCCGCGAAGTTCCTGCCGGCGAGCGAATACGCGCGGGCGAAGTCGGTCGACTTCGGCAAGATGGCGGCCGGCCAGCAGGCGTTCGGCCAGCAGTACCTGCAGGTGATGCAGTAAGCGGCCGGTCCCACGTCATGCTCGACCTGACTTTCCCGCTGCGCTGGCGCGTCGCGCTCGTCGCGCCGGCGCTGGCGGTATTCGCCGCGTTCTGGCTGCTGCCGATGGCTGCGCTCGTGCAGGTGTCCGCCGACGGCGCCTTCTTCTCGCACTACGCGGCGCTGCTCGGCAACGCGCGTTACATGAAGAGCCTCGGCGAGACGGTTGCGCTGTCCGCGGGCGTCACGCTCGCGACGCTCGCGCTGTCGACCGTTTCCGGCCTGCTGCTCGCGCGCCGCGAATTCGCCGGCAAGCGCGTGCTGCTCGCGTTGCTCACGTTTCCGCTCGCGTTCCCGGGCGTCGTCGTCGGTTTCATGGTGATCATGCTCGCGGGGCGCCAGGGGTTGATCGGCATGCTGTCGGCGAAGCTCGTCGGCGACAAATGGGTGTTCGCCTATTCGGTGGCGGGCCTGTTCGTCGGCTACCTGTACTTCTCGATTCCGCGCGTGATCGTCACCGTGATCGCGGCCGCGTCGAAGCTCGACGCGTCGCTCGAGGAAGCCGCGCGTTCGCTCGGCGCGTCGCCGTGGCGCATCTTCGTCGACATCGTGCTGCCCGCGCTCGCGCCGGGGCTGATCGCGGCCGGCGCAATCTGCTTCGCGACCGCGATGGGCGCGTTCGGCACAGCGTTCACGCTCGCCACCGATCTGAACGTGCTGCCGATGACGATCTATACCGAATTCACGCTGAACGCGAACATCGCGACGGCGGCCGGCCTGTCGATCGTGCTCGGCATCGTCACCTGGGCCGTGCTCGCGCTCGCGCGCCGCTTCACCGGCCACACCGCCGCTGCCGCGGCCTGAGGACTCCCGCATGCAATCGCTTTCCGGCTCTTCCGCGCCGTCGCCGGCCCCCGTCCCGGCTCCGTTGCAAACGACGCGTGCCGCGCGGCATGCGCCGCGCGGCGCCGGCGCGCGTGCGATCGCCGCACTGCAATGGGGCGTCACGCTGCTGCTGTGCGCGTTCCTGATCGTGCCCGTCGTGATGTCGGTGCTCGCGGGGCTGACCGTCAACTATTTCCGCGGCCTGTCGAGCGGCCTCACGCTGCGCTGGCTCGAACAAGTGTGGCAGCAGTATCACGGCTCGGTCGCGCTGTCGCTCTACGTCGCGTTCGCGACGCTCGCGATCGTGCTCGTCGTCGGCGTGCCGGCCGGCTATGCGCTCGCGCGCAGCAAGAGCCGCATCGCGCGTGCGATCGAGGAAGCGCTCGTGCTGCCGGTCGCGCTGCCGGGGCTGGCTTCGGCGCTCGCGCTGCTGGTCGTGTACGGCGGCTTCACCGCATTCCGGATGAGCCTGTGGTTCATCGTCGTGGGCCACGTCGTGTTCACGCTGCCGTTCATGGTGCGCGCGGTGGCGGCCGTCGCGGCCGGCGCCGACCTGCGCACGCTCGAAGAAGGCGCGGCGAGCCTCGGTGCGTCGTTCGTCACGCGTTTCGTCACGATCGTGCTGCCGAACCTGCGGCCCGGGATCGTCGCCGGCGCGCTCGCGGTGCTCACGCTGTCGATCGGCGAATTCAATCTCACGTGGATGCTGCACACGCCCGACACCAAGACGCTGCCGGTCGGGCTCGCCGATACGTATGCGTCGCTGCGCCTCGAAGTCGGCAGCGCGTACACGATCCTGTTCCTGCTGATGACGCTGCCGCTGCTCGTCGCGATGCAGTGGCTCGGCGTCGATCCGTCCGGTACGCGCGCGCCGAAGAAGCGCCCGCGCTGATTTCTTGCAGACATGAAACTCGATTCCATTCCCATCACCTTGACCGGCTGCGCGAAGACGTTCCGCGGCACCCGCGTGCTCGAACCGCTCGACCTGTCGATCGGCGCCGGCGAAACGCTCGTGCTGCTCGGGCCATCGGGCTGCGGCAAGACGACCACGCTGCGCCTGATCGCGGGCCTCGACACGCCGGACGCCGGCGGCAAGATCGCATTCGGCGACGACGACGTCACCCTGCTGCCGATCGAGCGCCGGCAGGTCGGCATGGTGTTCCAGAACTACGCGCTGTTTCCGAACCTGACGGTGCGCGGCAACGTCGGCTACGGGCTGAAGATCCGCAAGACCGAACCGCGCGCGTTGCGCGAACGCGTCGACGAGCTGCTCGCGATGATGCGGCTCGATGCGCATGCGGACAAACCGGTCGATCAACTGTCGGGCGGCCAGCGTCAGCGCGTCGCGCTGGCGCGCGCGCTCGCGGTGCGCCCGCGCGTGCTGCTGCTCGACGAACCGCTGACCGCGCTCGACGCGAAGCTGCGCGACGTGCTGCGCCGCGACATGAACACGCTGCTGCGCGCGCTCGGCGTAACGACCGTCTACGTGACGCACGATCAGGCCGAAGCGATGGAGCTCGGCGACCGGATCGTCGTGATGGGCGCGGGCCGCATCGAGCAGATCGGTACGCCGCGCGAGATCTACTACCACCCCGCGAACCGGACGGTCGCGCAGTTCATCGGCACGCTGAACCGGCTCGCGGGCCAGTGGCGCGACGGCGCGCTCGCAACGACGGGCGGCGCGATCGTCACGCCGCATGCGGCCGACGAATGGTTCTTCCGCCCCGAGGATGCGCAGCTCGCCGATCCCGCCCATGCGCCGCTGCGCGGCGCCGTCGGCGCGTGCGCGTTCCTCGGCGAGCGCACGCGGCTCACGATCGAGCACGCGGCGCCCGACGCGCTCGTGATCGACGTGCCGGGCCGCATCGCGCTCGCACGCGGTACGGCGGTCGGCCTCACGATCGCGCCGGAAGGCCTGATCGCGCTCGGCGCGTAAGCCTTCGATCGGGCAACATTCACGCAACACCCCACGGCGGCGCGCGCCGCCGGGACAACAACCAGACGATTCCGAGGAACGACGATGCTGCTTGCTCAAATCAGCGATCTCCACATCAAGCGCCCGGGCCAGCTCGCGTACCGGCGCGTCGATACGGCGGCCGCGCTCGCCCGCTGCATCGCGAAGCTGAACGCGCTTGTGCCACGCCCCGACGCCGTGCTCGTCACCGGCGACCTGACCGACTTCGGCCACGATGAAGAGTACGGCAACCTGCGCGGGCTGCTCGCGGCGCTCGAGATTCCGTACTACCTGATGATCGGCAATCACGACGACCGCGCCGGATTGCGCCGCGCGTTCGCCGATCGCGCCGAGCTGCAGAACGGCGAATTCGTGCAGTACGCGCTCGACGTCGGTACGGTGCGCGTGCTCGCGCTCGATTCGCAAGTGCCGGGCGCGAGCCACGGCGACCTGTGCGACGCGCGGCTCGCGTGGCTCGCCGCGCAGCTCGACGCCGCGCGCGACCGGCCCGCGATCGTCGCGCTGCATCACCCGCCGTTCGCGTCGGGCATCGGCCACATGGACAAGCTGCGTCTCGCGCCCGCCGCCGCCGCGAAACTCGATGCGCTGCTGCGCGGTCATCCGAACGTCGAGCGCGTGCTGTGCGGCCACGTGCACCGCACGATGTTCACGCGCTTCGGCGGCACGCTCGCGTGCGCGGTGCCGTCGCCCGCGCACCAGGTCGCCTTCGACCTGCGAGCCGATGCGCCGTCCGCATTCCGGCTCGAACCGCCGGCGTTCGCGGTCCATCGCCATGCACCCGAGACGGGGATGACGTCGCATCACGTCTACGTGGACGAAGGGGCGGGACCGTATCCGTTCTATGAGCCGACCGGCGAGCTGGTCGACTGAACGACGTGAAGCGCGTGCCGTGACAGGCGGCGGCCGGTCCGTTGGGCCGTTGGGCCGTTGGGCCGTTGGGCCGTTGGGCCGGTTCGCCGGTTCGCCGGTTCGCCGGTTCGCCGGTTCGCCGCCGGCAGGATTCACGTCGCTCCGGTATGATCGGCAACCTCGACCGGCGCCCGGCCCGCCTGCGCACCCGACGCGTGCGCCGCCTGCCGCGCCGCCCCACTCCGTGCCTGCCGCCATGTCCACCGCCTCCACCGACCGCCCGACCGACGCCGCCTCGCCCCACTACTCGCGCAGCCTGCTGTTGCTGCTCGCGACGATCGCGGGCGTGTCGGTCGCGAACATCTACTACAACCAGCCGCTGCTCGACAGCTTCCGCTCGGCCTTTCCGGACGGCGCATCGTGGATCGGCGCGGTACCGACCGCGACGCAGCTCGGCTATGCGGCCGGCATGTTCCTGCTCGCGCCGCTCGGCGACCGCTTCGATCGCCGCGGGCTGATCCTGCTGCAGATCGCGGGGCTGTCGATCGCACTGATCGTGGCGGCCACCGCGCCGTCGCTGGCCGTGCTCGCGGCCGCGAGCCTCGCGATCGGCATCCTCGCGACCATCGCGCAGCAGGCCGTGCCGTTCGCCGCCGAGATCGCGCCGCCGGCCGAGCGCGGCCACGCGGTCGGCACCGTGATGAGCGGCCTGCTGCTCGGCATCCTGCTCGCGCGGACCGCCGCCGGTTTCGTCGCCGAGTATTTCGGCTGGCGCGCGGTGTTCGCCGCATCGGTCGCGGCGCTCGTCGCGCTCGCCGTCGTGATCGTGCTGCGGCTGCCGCGCAGCTCGCCGACGTCGACGCTGTCGTACGGCAAGCTGCTCGGCTCGATGTGGCACCTGGCCGTCGAACTGCGCGGGCTGCGCGAGGCGTCGCTCACAGGCGCCGCGCTGTTCGCGGCGTTCAGCGCGTTCTGGCCGGTGCTCACGCTGCTGCTCGCCGGCGCGCCGTTCCATCTCGGCCCGCAGGCGGCCGGCCTGTTCGGGATCGTCGGCGCCGCGGGCGCACTCGCCGCGCCGTATGCGGGCCGCTTCGCGGACACGCGCGGCCCGCGGGCGATCATCTCGCTCGCGATCGCGCTGCTCGCGCTGTCGTTCGTGATCTTCGCGCTGTCGGGGTCGAGCCTCGTCGGGCTCGTGATCGGCGTGGTCGTGCTCGACGTGGGCGTACAGGCCGCGCAGATCTCGAACCAGTCGCGCATCTATGCGCTGAAGCCCGACGCGCGCAGCCGCGTCAACACGGTGTACATGGTGTGCTATTTCATCGGCGGCGCGCTCGGCTCGTCGGCCGGCGTCGCCGCATGGCGCGCGTTCGGCTGGACCGGCATGTGCGCTGCCGGCCTGCTGTTTACCGCGCTCGCCGGCTGGTTCCACCATCGCGGCGGCCGGCGCGGCTGAGCGCGGCCGGCCACCGCGGCGTCACGCGTCGGTGCGCGAGGCGGCCGGCTCGGCCGCGGGCGGCGGCGCGAACGCCGGAGCCGGGTCGATCACCGCGCCGGGATCCATCACCGCCGCGGGTGCCGGCACCGCGAGCGGGACAGCGGAAGGCGCGAGGATCGGCGCCGCATCCGGCGTGGCGATCTGCTCGGCGACGGCGGAAGCGTCCGCCGCACCCGCCTGCTCGGCCGCGACGGCCGGCGAGCCTGTGGCCGTGGCCGCCGCCGCGGGCCGGCGCGCCGGATCGAACACGAACGACAACCCGACGCTGCCGAGGATCGCGACGGTCGCGACCACGGTCGCCATCGTCACCGGTTCGCCCAGCAGCAACGCACCGAGCGCGACCGCGACGATCGGATTCACGTACATGCAACTGCTCGCGATGATCGGGCTCGTGTGGCGGATCAGATAGCCGTACGCGACGTACGCGGCCATCGTGCAGAACACCATCAGGTACACGAACGCAAACACGGACCCGACGGCCAGCTGTTCGACGCGTTCGCCGAGCAGCCACGCGACGATCGTCGACATCAGCCCACCGAGGCCGATCTGCAGCGACGTCGACAGAAACAGGTCGGACGGCAGCTTGAGCCGCGTCGCGAGATGTGCACCGCCTGCCCAGAACAGTGCGCCGGCCAGCACGCAGATCGTGCCGAGCGCCGAGTTCGCGGCGGCCGCGCCGCCCGAATTCAGCACGACGATGCCGACCATCCCCAGCGCGACGGCCGCCCATTCGCCCTTCGTCACCGGCCGCCCGGCGACCGCCGCGATCACGGTCGCGAACAACGGCACCGTGGCCACCATCACCGCGGCCGAACCGCTGCTGACCGTGCGCATGCCGAGCGCGATCGTGCCGGACGACAACGCGACGAGCATCGTGCCGACGATCGCCGCGTTGCGGATTTCCAGCAGCGTCGGCCATTCGGGCTTGCGCCGCAGCGCGAAGATGAAGAGGCCAACCCCGCCGAGCAGGTTGCGCAGCCCCGACAGCAACAGCGGCGGGAACGACTGCAGCGCGAAATGCAGCCCGCTGTAGGTCGAGCCCCAGACGAAATAGATGAAGACGAGCGCGAGCGCCACGCGGCCGCCGCGGCTTTGCGGCAGGCGGATCCGGAAGGAAAAGCGGGCGAGGAAATCGAGGAGGCGGTCGAGCGGCGTCATCGTGCGGCCCGCCCGCACGTCACGCCGCGCGCTCCGCTGAAAGACGCCGGCGATGCCGGCAAACGGCCCACGCGGGACCGGGAAGGCAGAGCGAACGTGCGGAACGACATGGCAGTGCGAACGGCGACGAAAGAGAACCGGCGAGCGGCGGCAAAAGGCAAAAAAAACGTGCGCAACCGTATCGGCTGCACACGCTCGGCATTATGGCATCAAGGATTCGAAAGCATCGTCGGACCTGTCTGAAAGCATATCGACTGATGTTTCGGCGCGACATTTTTCGCGCGACGCCGGATGAAAGCGGCGGCTGAAAAATGGGGCTCGACATTGCCGCCCGTGCCGCGTTCGGCCCATCGCACGCGAGCCGTCGGCCGAACGGCCAGTTGTACATGGCCGTCGCCGTTTCGCCCTTATCGTGACGGGGCGACGCGTGCTGCGCGCCGCGCGCTCCGTTCGAACTGCATCTTCACGCCATACAAAATTTTGTATAATCTTCCCATTCTCCCGCCGAAGCCGGTCGTTTTCATCGGTAGCGCCCTCGACGCGCTTCGCGATTTCCCGCCTGCCGTACGACGCGAAGCCGGTCATCAGATCGACCAGGTGCAGCGCGGCCTGGCGCCCGACGACTGGAAACCGATGCGCACCATCGGCGTCGGCGTTCGGGAGATTCGCCTGCGCGACGCGAGCGGCGCATTCCGGATCGTCTATGTCGCGACGTTTGCCGACGCGGTCTATGTGCTGCATTGCTTCCGGAAGCAATCGGCGCGCACGAGCAAGGCCGATATCGAACTGGCCGCCCGGCGCTATCGCGCCCTGTTGACGGAGTGGAAACGATGACCAACGAACGCTACAAGAGCATCTGGGACGCGATCGAAGAGCAGCCCGCCGAGGCCGAGAACATGAAGCTGCGGTCCGAACTGATGATCGCGCTCAAGCAACGCCTCGCGCAGCTCGAACTCAGCCAGGCACAGGCCGCGAAACTGCTGGGCGTCACGCAGCCCCGCGTGTCCGACCTGATGCGCGGCAAGATCAACCTGTTCGCACTCGACGCGCTCGTCAACATGGCGGCGGCGGCCGGCCTGCACGTCGAGCTTCAGGTGCGGGAATCCGCATGACGCCGATGCGCGATGCATCTCGGCGCGCATGCGCCGGTCACGAGCCGCCGAACCAGTTGTACCCCTGATCGACCCAGTAGCCGCCCGGAAACGTATCGGTCACGAAGATTTCCATGATGTGCTTCGGGTTCTTGTAGCCGAGCTTGGTCGGCATCCGCAGCTTCATCGGGAAACCGTATTCCGGCGGCAGCCGGCGGCCGTCGTAGTCGAACGCGAGCAGCGTCTGCGGATGCAGCGCGGTCGGCATGTCGATGCTTTCGTAGTAATCGTCCGCACATTTGAAGCCGACGTATTTCGCACCGGTATCGGCACCCGCGCGTGCGAGAAACGCGCCGAACGGCGTGCCGCCCCAGCGGCCGATCGCACTCCACCCTTCCACGCAGATATGCCGCGTGATCTGTTCTGCGTGCGGCAGCGCCCGAAGCTCGTCGAGCGTCCACACGCGCTTGCCCGTCACGCGGCCGGACAGCACGAGCCGATACGTCGATTCGTCGACGTGCGGCACGTCGTCGATCCCGTAGTACGCATTGAACGGGAACGGCCGCGTGATGTCGGCTTCGGTGTAGGTCGGCGCGAGCCGGTCGGAGCTGAACAGCCACGCCTGCACGCGATCGTTCATGCGCGACACTTTCTCGAGGAACGTGTTGACCGACGCGTCGTCCTGCAACGTGCAGCCGGTCAGCATCGCAAGGCCGCCGAGCGTCAGCACGCGCCGGTTGAAGAGCCGTCGCGACGGCATCTCGAGCGTGCGGCGCACGTCGAGTTCGAGCGACTGCCGGTCGAGCGTCCAGCGCGACTCGCCGCGGTTTTTTTCGGATTCCGACATGATGATTTCCTTCGCCCGCCACGCGCGGGTCAGTGGCCGCGCAGCATCGCGAGCAGCGAGCGCGGCACCAGCAACGCCATCGCGACGTGAACGACGACGAATGCGACCAGCAGCGACATCGCCCAGAAGTGCACGATGCGCGCGTCGTCGTAACCGCCGAACAGCTCGCGCAACAGCGGAAATTGCACGGATTTCCAGATCGTCAGGCCCGACAGCACCAACACGACGAGATCGACGATCGCGGTCAGGTACGCGGCACGCTGCACCGCGTTGTAGACGCTCAGGTCGTCGTGCGACAGCCGGCCGCCGAGCGCGGCGCGCACGTCGCGCCACACCGACGCAGGCGTCACCGGCAGCAACTTGCGCGCGAAGCGCCCCGTCGCGATCGACATCGCGAGGTAGAACAGCCCGTTGCCGACCAGCAGCCACATCGCCGCGAAATGCCATTGCAGCGCGCCACCGAGCCAGCCGCCGAGCGTGATGCCGTGCGCGAACGTGAACGACGGATAGATCGGCGACGCGTCGTAGATGCGCCAGCCGGACAACACCATGAGGATCGCCGCGAGCGCGTTGAGCCAGTGGCTCGCGCGCACCCAGCGCGGATGGATCGTCGGCGTGGGCGGCGGCACGCCCGCGCGATCCGTGACAGGAACCGTTTGCATGATGATGACTCCGGGGATGAAGCGGCGGGACGCGGTGCGCACCGGCAACCGGCCGGTCGCGCCCCGCGCACGCATTCGTCAGTTCGACGGGCTCATCGCGTCTTTCTTCATCGCGTCGTCCTTCTTCATCGCGTCGTGGCCCATCGCGTCCTTCTTCATCGCATGCTTCTTCATGCCGTCCTTCTTCATCGCGCCGTCCTTCGCCATCGCGTCCTTCGACATCGACATGCCGTCCTTCGACATTGCGTCGTTCTGCGCGTGGGCGCCCGTTGCGATCGTGGCAAGCGCGGCGACACAGGCGGCGAGGAATACGTTTTTCATGACATCTCTCCGATACATGGGTTTGGGAGCCGAATAGACGGAGGACGCCGCCGGAAATGACAGCGATGTCGAAAAATTTTTTGAAGCCGGAAACACGGGATGGAAATGCTGCACTGCCCGCCCCTTCCGTCCCGGACGACATGGCGGATCGACGGCAGCGCTTGCTGCGGCGCACCGTGCGCGCACCGGCGGTCGCGATCCGCCGGCCGCCCGGCGCCATCGGCTTCGCACCCGGTTGAAACCGCCGGCAAGCCGGTGTATCGTGTGCCCTTGCTAACGCGGGGGTCCTGCAATGCGTTCGGTCGAACGACCGGCATTGCGGGTGAGAAATACCCTTTGAACCTGATCTGGATAATGCCAGCGCAGGGAAGCGTACGGGTTTCGCCGCCATCCTTCTGACGAAATCCGCCGCCTCACCAAGCCTCGTCTCCTGCTTAGCTCGAGCCCCACATTCGTCAAGGGCTCCGGGCAAGCGCCGAAGCGCCTGTCCGGCGCTCACACAGGAGATTGCATGAACGCCAATCCGAAGTTTCTGTCCGCCGACGCCCACGTCGACGCCGCTGCCGTCGCGCCGCTGCCCAATTCGCGAAAGGTGTATGTAACCGGCTCGCAGCCCGACATCCGCGTGCCGATGCGTGAAATCACGCAGGCCGACACCCCGACCGGCTTCGGCGGCGAAAAGAATCCGCCGATCTACGTGTACGACACGTCGGGCCCCTACACCGATCCGGACGCGAAGATCGACATCCGCGCGGGCCTGCCCGCGCTGCGCCAGCGCTGGATCGAAGCGCGCGGCGACACCGAGGTGCTCCCCGGCCTGTCGAGCCGGTACGGCCTCGAGCGCGCGGCCGACCCGGCCACCGCCGACCTGCGCTTTCCGGGCCTGCACCGCAACCCGCGCCGCGCGCAGGCCGGCAAGAACGTCACGCAGATGCACTACGCGCGCCAGGGCATCGTCACGCCGGAAATGGAATACATCGCGATCCGCGAGAACCAGCGCCGCGCCGAGTACATCGAGAGCCTGAAGTCGAGCGGCCCGAACGGCGCGAAGCTCGCCGCGATGATGGGCCGCCAGCACCCCGGCCAGGCGTTCGGCGCCGCGGCCTTCGGCGCGAACGCGCTCGCCGAGATCACGCCCGAGTTCGTGCGCGACGAAGTCGCACGCGGCCGCGCGATCATTCCCGCGAACATCAACCACCCGGAATCCGAGCCGATGATCATCGGCCGCAACTTCCTCGTGAAGATCAACGCGAACATCGGCAACTCGGCCGTCACGTCGTCGATCGGCGAGGAAGTCGACAAGATGACGTGGGCGATCCGCTGGGGCGGCGACACGGTGATGGATCTGTCGACCGGCAAGCACATTCATGAAACGCGCGAGTGGATCATCCGCAACAGCCCGGTGCCGATCGGCACGGTGCCGATCTATCAGGCGCTCGAGAAGGTCAACGGCAAGGCCGAGGACCTGACGTGGGAAATCTTCCGCGACACGCTGATCGAACAGGCCGAGCAAGGCGTCGACTACTTCACGATCCACGCGGGCGTGCGCCTGCAGTACGTGCCGCTCACCGCGAACCGGATGACGGGCATCGTGTCGCGCGGCGGCTCGATCATGGCGAAGTGGTGCCTCGCGCATCACAAGGAAAGCTTCCTGTACGAACACTTCGAAGAGATCTGCGAGATCATGAAGGCGTACGACGTGAGCTTCTCGCTCGGCGACGGCCTGCGCCCCGGCTCGATCTACGACGCGAACGACGAAGCGCAGCTCGGCGAGCTGAAGACGCTCGGCGAGCTCACGCAGATCGCGTGGAAGCACGACGTGCAGGTGATGATCGAAGGCCCCGGCCACGTGCCGATGCAGTTGATCAAGGAGAACATGGATCTGCAGCTCGACTGGTGCAAGGAAGCGCCGTTCTACACGCTCGGGCCGCTGACCACCGACATCGCGCCGGGTTACGACCACATCACGTCGGGCATCGGCGCCGCGATGATCGGCTGGTTCGGCACCGCGATGCTGTGCTACGTGACGCCGAAGGAGCACCTTGGCCTGCCGAACAAGGACGACGTGAAGGAAGGCATCATCACGTACAAGCTCGCCGCGCACGCAGCCGACCTCGCCAAGGGTCACCCGGGCGCGCAGGTGCGCGACAATGCGCTGTCGAAAGCGCGTTTCGAGTTCCGCTGGGAAGACCAGTTCAACATCGGTCTCGACCCGGACAAGGCGCGCGAATTCCACGACGAGACGCTGCCGAAGGATTCGGCCAAGGTGGCGCACTTCTGCTCGATGTGCGGCCCGCATTTCTGCTCGATGAAGATCACGCAGGACGTGCGCGAATTCGCGGCCCAGCAGGGCGTGTCGGAAACCGAGGCGCTGAAGAAAGGGATGGAGGTCAAGGCGGTCGAGTTCGTGAAGACCGGCGCCGAAATCTACCACCGTCAGTAAGCGCGCCGCGAGCCGCATCGCGATGCACGCAGCCCGCTTTCCGAGCGGGCTTTTTTGCGCATGTCGCGTGCCTGCCGGCCCATACGAAACAATTGATTACGAAACCGCGCGAGCCTTAACAAGTCCTTACAGCAGCGTCGCGGGACGGCGCGTAGATTGGGGACATGCGCGGCCGCCAGCCGGCCGTGTGCCTTCCGTTCACTACCACAAGGACAACGATCATGAACTCGATTCGGCGTTTTGGGGTATGCGCGCTCCTCGTCGCGACGGTGGCCAGCCTGTCGGCCTGCGATTCGATGTCGCGACGCCAGCGCGATACGGCAATCGGTGCGGGTGTCGGCGGCGTCGCCGGCGCGGCGATCGGCGGCAACGCGCTGTCGACGCTGGGCGGCGCGGCGGCCGGCGGCATCATCGGTAACCAGGTCGGCAAGTAAAGCAGTCGCACCGGCCGGTTGGGCGTCGCCCAGCCATCGGTAGGTCGGTTCAAACGGCGTTTCCGCACTGCGGAAGCGCCGTTTTCGCATGCGGCATCGCAGCCGGCCCGGCCGCGCCCCGGAAATGATCGGTTACCGTTTCTCATACCGTGTCATCGGTACTCGGCCTAAGCTTCAAGCATCTGCCGATGGCCGGCTTTCGCCGGAGACACATCATGAACAGGACCTTCGTCGCCGCGGCGCTCGCCTGCACGACGCTCGCCGGCTGCTATTACCCGTACGGCTACTATCCGGGCGGCTATTACACGGCGGCGCCGGTGCCGGTACAGCCCGCGCCCGTGTATGTCGATCCTGGCCCCGCCTACTACTATCCGGCCCCGGCGTATGCGCCCGCGTGGGGCAGTTATTGGGGCCCCGCGCTGTCGCTCAATTTCGGCTTCGGCGGACGCGGCGGCTGGCGTCATCACTGATCGACCGCGCCGCGTACGTGTGGCCGTCCGCCGCCGGTGCCAAACGGCGGAATTCCCGTTTCTTGTCGTTTCATTCGATCGTGAAACGACGGTGCGGTAACGCGGTGTAAGATTCGTCGCATCCCGTCCCCGCCCTCGCCGATCGATGTCGCCCAAGAACGCTTTCCTGCTGACCGTGCTCGCCGCCCTGTGGGGCGCATCCTTCCTGTTCATCCGGATCGGCGTGGTCGATTTCGGCGTCGCGCCGCTGATGGCGCTGCGTGTAGGCATCGGCGCGCTGTTTCTCGCGGGCTTCGCGCTGACGCGCTTCAAACCCGCCGATCTCGGCGCCCGGCTGCGCCGTCATGCGTGGCCGCTGTTCGTCGTCGGCGCGCTGAATTCGGGCATCCCGTTCTGCCTGTTCGCGTTCGCCGAGCTGACGCTGTCGGCCGGCGTGACGTCGGTGATCAACGCGACGACGCCGCTGTGGGGCGCACTCGTCGCTTACCTGTGGCTGAAGGACAAGCTGTCGCTGCCGCGCGCGCTCGGCCTCGTCATCGGGTTTGCCGGCGTGCTCACGCTCGTATGGAACCAGATCGCGAACGCGCACGGCGACACGGGCGCCAGCGCGACCGCGCTCGCTGCGGCGGCCGCGCTCGGCGCGACGCTGCTGTACGGCATCGCGGCCAACTATACGAAACGCAAGCTCGGCGGCGTCGATCCGCTCGTCAACGCAACCGGCAGCATGATCGGCTCGACCGTCCTGCTGCTGCCGTTCGCGATCGCGACGTGGCCGGCCGCGCCGGTCGGCGCGCACGCATGGGGCGCGGTGCTCGCCCTCGGCATCGCGTGCACGGGCATCGCGTATTTCATCTTCTTCTACCTGATCGCGCATATCGGGCCCGCCCGCGCGATTACCGTGACGTTCGTGATCCCGGTGTTCGGGCTGCTGTGGGGCGCGCTGTTCCTCGGCGAACACGTGTCGGCCGTGATGATCGGAGGCTGTGCGATCGTGCTCGTCGGCACCGCGCTCGCAACCGGCGTGATCAAGCGGATTCCCGGCGTCCGACCGCGCGGCGGCGAAGCGGCGTGACGATCGGCGCGCCCGGCGCGCAGAAATCGCCGGCCGCTCCGCGGCCATGCCGATGGCGACGCGACGCGGGTGCGCTAACGCGCCGCCGGTCGCACCGCGGCGCGCGGGCATTCGACTCATTCGTCTGACGGCAGCGGCCGGCCGCCGGGATTTCCCGCATCGGCCTGCGCATCGGGCGGCAGCGACGCACGGTCATGCCGCCGCCCAGTGGCAGGAGGCGGGATCGTCATCCGCCGCCGCGGCGCGCTTCGTTTCGCAACGGTCATGCACCGTACGCATGCACGCGGGGCCGGTCGCCGCGCCGCAGCGCGCGAGCCGCAATCGCGGTGTACCGTTTGCGTCTGGAGTTACCCTGATACGCGCGCCGCGGCAATCCCGTTACACTCGGAACACTCATCCGCAGAAGGCGGTCTCGATGCCTCCCGTTCTTTCGCGTCCGCCAGCGCATGCGGCTGCATCGGCGTGGCGGTACGCCGCCGCCCGCTCCCGGGCACCGTTGACATGAAGTCCTCCCGCGACCTGTCGCTCGACGCCCTGCTCGAACGTCTCACGCCGACGCCTCACGGCTGGCTCGCCACCTACCGCACCACGACATTGCGCAGCGTGTTCCAGCCCGTGCTGTCGATCACGCACAAGCGCGTCGTCGGCTACGAGGCGCTGCTGCGCGTCGTCGACGGGAACGGTGCGCTGGTGTCGCCCACCGCCCTGTTCGACAAGACGCGCGGCGACGCCGACGCGCTGCTGCTCGACCGGCTCGCGCGCTGCCTCCACACGGCCAACTTCGTCACACAAGGAATCGGCGACGGCTGGCTATTCCTGAACGTGACGCCGCGCGTGCTCGACACGGGCCTCGTGCAGCGCGAGTTCGTCGAGGCGCTGTGCCGGCATTTCGCCCTGCCGCCGAACCGCATCGTGCTGGAAGTGGTCGAGCAGCCGGCACGCGACGAAGCCGCGCTTGCCCGCACGATCGACATGATCCAGCATCGCGATTTCCTGATCGCGATCGACGATTTCGGCACGGGGTTCTCGAACTTCGACCGCGTGTGGCGGGCGCGGCCCGACATCGTGAAGCTCGACCGCTCGCTCGTCGAGCGTTCGACCGCCTCGGCCGACGATCGCCGCATCATGCATCACCTCGTGTCGATGCTGCACCAGGCCGGCGCGATGGTGCTGGCCGAAGGCGTCGAAAGCGACGACGCACTGCAGGCGCTGATGGAAGCCGACATCGATTTCGTGCAGGGTTTCCAGTTCGGCCAGCCCGATGCATCGATCGCGCACGCGAGCGCGGCGGCGCCCGCGATGCTCGATGCCGCGTGGCGGCGCTTCATCGCCCGCCGGCACACGCCGGTGATCGCCCAGCAGCCGGGCTTCGACGCGATCGAACGGCTCGTGCTCACCGGTGCGGCGGCGTTTTCGGCGAGCGGCAACCTGCAGGACGCCGCGCAACGCGTGTTCGCGGTGCCGGCGGCGCGACGCGTGTTCGTCACGGACGAGACCGGCGAACAGTTCCTGCCTTCGATCGGCGCACCGCCCGACGACAGCCAGGCGAGCGTGACCCGCCTCGCGCCGCTATTCCCGGAAACCCACAGCAACTGGTCGCGGCGCCCGTATTTCCAGCGCGCGATCGCCGCCCCCGGGCGTGTCGCGCTGATGGGCCCTCACTTCTCGCTGACGGAAGGTCGCGACTGCTATACGGCCGCCGTCGCGATCCGCGCGCAGAGCCGACTCGTCGTGTTCTGCGTCGACTTCGTGCTCGACAGTGCGGGAACCGTGATGCGTTAGCCGCCGCGCGCGGCGGACGATCGCATGCGACGCGCGTCTGCGATCATTGGTCAGTCGACCACCTTCCCGCGCCCCGACTTCACCACGCTGCGGCGCGACTTGTGCTCGAGCCGCCGCTCCTTCGACGCACGCGTCGGCCGCGTCGCGACCCGGGCACGCGGCGTGTACGCGACGCTGCCGATCAGCGCATCGAGCCGCGCGAGCGCGGCCTCGCGGTTTTTCTCCTGCGTCCGATATTCCTGCGACTTGATCACGACGATGCCGTCGCGCGTGATGCGCTGGTCGGACAACGCGAGAAGCCGCTCCTTGATGACCGGCGGCAGCGACGACGCGCGGATGTCGAAGCGCAGATGAATCGCGCTCGACACCTTGTTCACGTTCTGCCCGCCCGCGCCCTGCGCGCGCACGGCCGTCCATTCGACCTCGGCCGGATCGAGCGTGTAGCGAATCATCATCGCGAAGCCTCCGTACGGCGCCGGGCGAGCGCCTCGTCGACGCGGGCCGCGAGCCCCGAATCGCGCTGCGTGCGCGTCGCGACCGCCTGCGCCAGCACGCGCCGCGGCCCGATCACCTGCACGCGCGTGCGTGCGCGCGTGACGGCCGTATAGACGAGCTCGCGCGTGAGCACCCGGCCGAACGACGCAGGCAGCACGAGCGCGGCTTCGTCGAATTCCGAGCCCTGCGATTTGTGCACCGTCAGCGCGAACGCCGTTTCGTGCGGCGGCAGCGCGGCCGGCGACACCGCACGCGCGGCGCCGTCCGCACGCCGGAACCACACGCGCAGCACACCGTGCGCGTCGGGCAGCGCAATGCCGATGTCGCCGTTGAACAGCCCGAGCGCATAGTCGTTGCGCGTGACCATGATCGGCCGCCCGGTGAACCAGTGCGCGCCGACCGCGAGCGGCACGCGTGCCGCATGCCGCACGTGCGCGGCCACCAGCGCATTGACGTGTTCCGCCCCGCGCGAGCCGCTGCGGGTCGCGCACAGGATCCGGAACCGGTTGAGCGCGTCGAACAGCGGTAGCGGATCGGGCGCCGGCGCGGCCAGCGCGTCGCGCAATGCATCGAGGTATGCGCCGAAACGCCGCGCGAGCCGCTCGACCGTCGACGACGCCAGCGTGTCGCCCGCATCGTCGTGAAACGATGCGGCTGCCGAGTCGTCGGCGGGCAGCGCATCGAGCGCCGCCTGCACGTCGCCGCGGCGGATCGCGAGCGACAGCCGGCCGATCGGCGAATCGAGACCGAAGCGGTAATTGCGTTCGAGCCACACGACGCAGTCCGCGAGCGGTGCCGGAGCGGGCGTGCCGGGGGACGCGGCAGCGGCTTCGCCGGCCAATGGCGATGCGACCGCCGTCGCCGACGCCAGCGCCGCATCGTCTGCGTGGAACGGCGCCAGCTCGACGGTATCGAGCCAAGCGAGTTCGTCGGCCTCGATCCAGGCCGGCGCATTGCCCGGTGCGCCGGCATCGGCCGGTGCCGACTCGGATGACGGCGACGGCGCGATGTCGGCCGACGACGCTTCGGCATCCTGCGGTTCGTCGTCGAAGAGCGACGCCTGTCGCGCATCGACTTTCGGCCGAGGCGCCGATTTGCGCGCAACAGGCGCGGATACCGATGGCAACGCCGAAGCCCGTGCGGAAGCGGATGCCGGATGCGCGCGCGCATCCGCTGCCGGCGCGGCTTCGTCGGGCACCGGCAACGCCGCGACGAATGCCGCCTCGTCGATGTCCAGCGCCTGCGCGATGCGCTTGCGGGCCGCGGCGGTGAATGCCGGCCGTGCGCTCAGCTCCGCGAACACGGCGCCGGCCTCGACCGCGGCCAGTTGATCCTTGTCGCCCAGCAACACGAGCCGGGCGCCCGGTGCGAGCGCGTCGAGCAGATGCGCGGCGAGCGCGACGTCGATCATCGACGCCTCGTCGACGACGATCAGATCGTACGGCAACGGATTGTCGCGATGATGCCGGAAGCCGGCCGTCCCGCCGCCGCCCAGCAGCCGATGCAGCGTATAAGACGTGTCGGGCAGGCGCGCCGCGAGTTCGGGCGGCAAATCGCCGGCGCGTGCGTGCAGCGCCTCCTGCATCCGCTGCGCGGCCTTGCCGGTCGGTGCGGCCAGCGCGATGCGCAGCCCCGGATGCGCATCCAGCAGGCAGGCCAGCACGCCGACGACGGTCGTCGTCTTGCCCGTGCCCGGCCCACCGCTGACGATCGTCACGCGGCCGGTCAGCGCGACGATCGCCGCCACGCGCTGCCAGTCGACTTCGCCGGTGGCCGGCCCGAAGTAACGAGCGAGACTGTCGCGCAACCGGTCGGGCGACAGGCTTTCGTCCGGCGCGGCGACACCGGCCTGCGCGACGAGCGCATCGGCGAGCCGCCGTTCGTAGTCGAAATAGCGCGACAGGTACAGATGATCGAGCCGGTCGACGATCAGCGGCCGCTCGTCGCCGCGTGCGAGCGTGCCGAACGCGACCACGCCGCTCGCGGCCAGCGCCGCGCGCACCTCGTCGAGCGACGCTTCGTAGCGCTGCGCGAGCGCACCAAGCGCGACGCACACGTGGCCGCCGGCGGTCGCACGGCTCGTCGCGAACGCGGCGCGCGCGGCCCAGCGCGCCGCCGCGGCCGGCGCACCGGCACGGCGCGCGAGGTCGCCGATGCGGCGCGCGAAGCCTTCCGCGAGCGCGATGCCGAAATCGGCCGGCTCGGGCAGCCGCGCGACGAGGCCGCCGGTGAATTCGAGCATGTCGTCGGACGCGGTCATGCGCGGCCCCCTTCCATCATCCGGTCGAGTGCGTCGACGAGTGCACGCGCGGGCCGCCGCGCGTGCACGCCGGCCGGCTCGCCTCCGCTGCGCCAGCTGGGCCGCACGCCGCGCACGAACAGGTACAGGTAACCGGCGATGTGCGTGTCGTAGTCGTAATCGGGCAGCCGGCCGCGCAGGTAGCGATGCAGCGCGACCGTATAGAGCAGCGCCTGCAGGTGATACGCGTGATCGGCCATCGCGACATCGAGCGCGCGCGGGCCATAGGCATCCGGCGTCGTGCCGAGGTGGTTCGACTTCCAGTCGACGATCCAGAAACGGCCGTCGTGTTCGACGATCATGTCGATGAAACCCTTGATGAAACCGGCGAGCGTGCCCGCCTCCAGTGCAACGTCCGGATAGCCGTGCGCGACCAGCAGCCGGCGCAGCGCCGTCAGGTCGAGCGACGGCGCCGGGAACAGGAAACCCATTTCGTCGAGCCGCCTGGCCGGATCGAGATCGGCGAGCCGCATGCCCGGCACGAGTTCGGTGTGCACGACGTCGTCGACGAGCCGCGCCATCATCGCCGGCAGGCGTGCCGCAAGCGCCGGCTCGGCCTCGACCGGACGGTCGTGCAGCGCGCCGAGCGCGGCCTTGTGCCACGATTCGGGCTCCGCGAACCGGCTGAGTTCGAACAGGCGGTGCAAGCATTCGCCGGCCGCCGCACCGCGCGGGAACATGAGGATGTCGTCGTCAGGCGGAGCCGTCACCGTGTCGGCCAGTATCGGTTCGCCGTCCGGCGCCACCGCGGCAAGCGCATCGTGATCGGGCCGCAATTCGTCGTCGGGCACGGCCGCGACGCCCGCCTCCTCGCGCGCCATCGACGCGGTCAACGAGCTGAAGCTCGCCATCCGCCACGCATCGCGCAGGATGCGCGTCGCATGGCGCGCCGCGAGCGTCTGCGACGCATCGTGCCCGGCCGCGAGACGCTCGCGGCGCGCAGGCACGGGCAGCGGCGCGATGCTCACGGGGCCGCCCGCGAGCGCGCGCCATGCCGCATCGAGCGCGGCCTCGTCGGGCGGCTCGTCGAGCCACGCGTCGAACGCATGGCCGGCACCCGCGACGAGCCAGTTGAGCACGCTGCGCCGCGCTTCGCGCGTCGAGCGCGACGACAGGTAGGGCCCGGCGACGACATAGCAGCGATACACCGCGCGCGTGAGCGCCACGTAGACGAGCCGCGCGCGTTCCGCCGCCTGCTCGCGCAGCGCCTGCCGCGCCGCGTGTGCAGCCGCCTCGTCGTCGCATCCGTAATGCAGCACCGCATCGCCCGCGTCGTCGTGATACTCGCGCGCATCGGGCAGCGCGGACGACGGCGGCTCGCGCAACCCGCCATCGTTCAGGAACGGACAGAACACGATCGCGTATTCGAGCCCCTTCGACTTGTGCACCGTGACGATCTGCACCAGGTTGCGATCGGATTCGAGCCGCAGTTGCGCTTCCTCGCCGCCGCCGTCGAGCCGTTGCGCGGCGAGCCAGCGCAGCGTCGGCGCGATGCCGGGCTGTGCGGATGCCCGCGCTTGCGTCAACTCGGCCAGATGGTTGATGTCGGTCACGCGGCGCTCGCCGTCCGCCCCCGCCATCAGCCGTTCGGCGATCCGCAGCTCGCGCGTGAACGTGCGCCACATCACCGCGAAACCGCGTTCGCGCCACAGCAGCCGATACCGCGAGAAACGCTCGACCCAGCTCATCGCATCGGCGCTGTCGGCCGCCGACGCGCCGGGTGGCGCATCGCCGTCGCCCTGCTCCATGCGCCACAGCGCGCCGGCGTCGAGCCCGAACCAGTCGGACGCGAGCGCCGCGCGCAAACGCCGCAGGTCGCCTGGCGCATCGATCGCCGCCAGCACGCGTTCGAGCTGCTCGGCGTCGCCGGTCGAGAACACCGATGCCTGCGCCAGCTCGACGCTGCCGATGCCCCACGTCGCGAGCACGCGCTTCACGAGGCTACCCTGCCGGTGCGTTTGCACGAGCACCGCGATGTCGCCAGGCGACAACGGCGTGCCCCCCAGCCGCACGCGCCCTTCACGTGCGCCGCGCATCAGCCGCGCGATCTCCGCCGCGCAGGCCTGGGCAGCCTGCGCTTGCGCGTCGCGCTTGAGCAACGTGCCTTCGCCGCCCGGCAGCGCCCATATCCGGAAATCGCCGGCCGGCCCCGGATCGGTCTCGTCGACGAACGGCGCCCGCACGCGCGTGCCGGCGCGCACCGCGTAATAGTCGAGCCCGTCGAGCACGAATGCGCGCGGATTCGACATGAAGAAGCGGTTGCACGCATCGACGATCGCGGGCGTCGAGCGCTGATTGACCGCGAGCGTGTAGCACGCACTCGCCCGTGCGCGCGCGGCGAGATAGGTATGCAGATCGGCCGCGCGAAAACTGTAGATCGCCTGTTTCGGATCGCCGACGAGGAACAGCGGGCCGCCCGGCGCGAAGATCCGGTCGAAGATCGCGAACTGCAGCGGATCGGTATCCTGAAATTCGTCGATCAGCGCGGCCGGATAGCGTGCGCGCAGCGTGTCGGCGAGCCACGGATGCGCGTGCAGCGCGTGATACAGGTTCGCGAGCAAATCGTCGAACGACACGACGCGCCGCGTGCGCTTGCGCTCGGCCAATTCGCGCGGCGCCATGTCGAGCCATTCGGCGATCAACGCGAGCCAGCGCGCGCGCTGTGCGGCCTCGGCCGCGGCCACGGCCGCTTCGAGCGCGTCGGCCACCTCGAAGAACGCGTGTGCGGGCGTCGCACCGCCTTTTTTCGTCGCCTTCGTCAGCGCGGTTTGCGTGAGCTTCAGTGCGGCTTTCGGCAGCGCGGCCGTCGCATCGCCCTGCTCGAAATGCACCGCCCACGCGGCGAGCGCATCGGCAAGCGCGTCGGGCTTGTGCGAGCGTTGATTGAGCGCGGGCTGCGCGGCGCGCAGCAGCGCATCGATCGCGTCGCGCTCGGCAGCCCACATGCGCGCGGCTTCCGCGAAGCATTCGGCTGCGGCCGCTTCGGCCGATTCGTCCGGCTCGGTCACGCCGTCCCAGCGCAACGCGGCAAGCGGCTTCTTCAGCCGGCGTGCGAGCTGCGCATCGAGCGCGGCCGGGCCGGCCCCCGATTCGACGAGCCAGGTCGCGAAGCCCGGCCAGCGCGCGGCTGCCGGTTCGACGCGCGTGCGCCAGAAATCCGCGGCGAGTTCGAAGCGCAGCGACGCATCGTCGGCCTCCATGTCGAACGCGAACGGCATCGCCGCCGCGAACGGCGCCTCCTGCAGCGCGCGCTGGCAGAACGCGTGGATCGTATGGATCGCGGCCTGGTCGAACGCGCGCAGCGCGCGCCGGATCCGCTTCGCAGCCGTCTCGGGATCGAGCGCGCCGTCGACGCCGAGCGTGGTCTCCCACAGACGCGCGATGAACGGATCGCCGCCGTCATCGCCCGTGTCGAGCGCATGCGCAAGCTGCGCGAGCCGGCTGCGAATCCGCTCGTGCAGTTCGGCCGTTGCCGCTTTCGTGAAGGTCACGACGAGGATTTCGTCCGCGCCGAGATCCTTTTCGAGCAGCAGGCGCACATACAGCGCGCAGATGTTCCACGTCTTGCCGGTGCCGGCCGACGCCTCGATCTGGTTGACACCGTCGAGCGGGCACGCGAACACGTCGAGTTCGAGCGCCTGCGGCTGCGACACGGCGCTCATGCGACCTCCTTCAGATGCTCGACGAGCGGCTCGAACACGAGCCGTGCGAGCGTGCCGAACGGCTCGTCGAGCGACGGATGCGCGCCGCGCCATGCGATCGCGATGGCCGGATCGTCGGCTTCGCTGACCACCCGCTCGTTGATCCACACGCTCGCGGCCTTGGCCTCGCCGTCGGACACCCGCGCCCACGCGCTGCGCGGGAAAAACCTCAGCGGCATGCGCCGCCCCGCGCGAAACAGCGCGGCCAGCGGCGCGAGCCGTTCGAGCGGCGCCGCGACGGGCGTCAGCTCGAACGCACCGCCGCTGCCGAACCACAGCGTGCGGCGTGGGCCGCCGGGCTCGACCGCACAGTAGACGAGATGCGCGAGCCAAGCGGACAGGTAATCGCGCGCACTGGGCCGCGCATAGCGATAGATGACCTGCCCGGCCGGCGTCAGCCGATTCAGCGTGCCATGCAATTCGAGCGGCGCGCCTACCGCGTCGGCCGCCAGCATTGCGTCGTCGGCGCCGAACAGCGCCTGCTCGGTATCGGGCCACGCCGGCACGACGGTGAGCGAGAACGGCCGCCGCTCGATGCCGTCGGCCAGTGCACGGCGCACGTTCGACGCAAGCTGCGTCATCGAACCGAGCGCCTGATCGCGCCACACCGCGCCCGTCGCGCCGCCGGGCAGTTCGGGGCTCGCGTCCGCAATGCGCAGCGCATGATCGTGCACGCCGCCGTCGCCCGCTTCGATCAGGAGCGGCAGCACGCGCTCGGCAAGCGCGTCGCTGCCGGCGAAGTCCAGCGCGAACGGCTCGGTATCGAGCAGTTCGGCCTGCGCATCAGCCAGCACGATGCCGAGCCGGCCGCGCAGCAACGCACGCGCCGGATGGCGCCAGAAACGTTCGAATTCGCTGAACGCGACGGGCTCGACCGGCTCCGCCGGCAGCGGCTGCGCGAAGAACGGCTGCTCGCGCGGCCCGTCGCGCGACGCCTCGGCGGCCAGCAGCGACGCGAGCGTCGCCCGCTCGGCGTCATACGAAACGAGGCCGCTGCCCGGCTGGAAATACGCGGCCGCGAACGGTTGCAGCGGATGCTCGACGATGAACGCGCGGCGCGCGGCATCGACCGCGTCCGGTGCGGCGCCGGGCCCGGCCGTGACGTCCGCGAGATGATCGAGCAGTTCGTCGACCAGCGCCGCGGGCGGCAACGGCGCGTTGTCGCGAATGCTGCGGCCCGTATAGGCGATCAGCAACCGGTCGCGGGCGGCGAGCAACAGGTCGAGAAACAGATTGCGCTCGTCGTCGCGGCGCTGCCGGTCGCCCAGCTTCGGCAGCACGGCCATCAGGTCGAACTCGTCCGCGCGCGCGAGGCTCGGCAGCACGCCGTCATCCATTCCGAGCAGGCAGACGACGCGATACGGCAGCCCGCGCAAGCTCGTCAACGACGAGAACGTGACGCCGCCCCACGGCACGCCGCCGCGGGCCGGATCGTCGAGCGCCGCGGTGAGCCCCGCGCGGACGACGGCCGCCGGCAACGCCTCGTCGGGCGCGCCCTCCGTCATCGCGGCCAGCATCGCGTCGAGCGCGTCGCGCACGCCGGCCAGCGCGTCCGCATACGCGGCGCCCGAGTCGAAGAAGCGCGCGAGCGTGTCCGCAAACAGTTCACTCCAGCCGCGCGGCGTGTGCGACTCCGCGAGCCGCCGCGCGAAGCCGTCGAGATCGTCGGTAAACCGTGCGAGCCGGCCGAGCAGTTCGGCCTCGCTGCCCGTGGCCGCCTCGATCGGCAGCCACGCACCGATCGGCGCCGCCCCTTCGGGCATCGCATAGCCGAGAAAGAGCCGCGCGAGCGCATCGGAGAACGTATGGCGCGGCGCGGGCACGGCCGCGTCGTCGCTCGCGAGCGGCGACAGCCCGCGCCGCGCGCCGGCGGCCGCGAGCCAGGTCTGCACCGTTTCGAGCGCGGCCGCGTCGATGTCGTAGCGCGCGGCCACCGCATCCACGCGCAGCCATTCGACCAGCTCCGGCGCGCCGACCTGCCGCTCCGGCAACGCGAGCCAGTCGAGCAGCACGCGCGCGACCGGATTCGCCTGCGACGGCGGCAGGCCGGTGATCCGGTAAGGCACCCGCGCACCGCCGGCGCCGGCCGTGCCGAACACCGCGTCGATCAACGGCCCGGCCGCGGCGAGATCGGCCACCGCGACGAGCACGTCGGACGGCTGCAGGCTCGCATCGGCGTCGAACCACGCGAGCAGCCGGTCGTGCAGCACCTCGAGCTGGCGCGCGAGACTGTGGCACACGTGCACCTCGATCCCTCGCTCGACCGGCGTGTCGCCGAGTTCGGCCTCCGGTTGCAGTTCGAGGATCGCGTTCTGCACGCGCGCCAGCCAGGTAGGCGCAGGATTCTCGACGAAACGCGACGCATCGCCTGACGCGGCGCTTTCGGTCAGTTCATGCAGCATGTGCAATTGCGCCTGCGTCTGCCTGCCCCATTCGGCGAGCAGCGGATGGCCGACCTCCTGGTAATCGCGCCGCCCGGCCGCATCGAGCGCCTCGGCGTGCGCGGCGGTCACGATGTCGAACCAGAATTCGCGGCACGGATTCAGCGCGTAGACGCGCACGTCGATCCAGCGCGACAGTTCGCGCAACAGCGCGACGTGCAGCGGCGGCATCGTCGGCAACGCGAACACGCTGACCGATTCGGGCCAGTCGGCGCGCGCGAGCGCATCGGCATCGAGATGGCGCGCTTCGACGAGGAAGCGGTGCGCCGGCGGCGTACCGCTGTCGCTCAGCTCGGCGAGCAGCGCGCGCCACAGCGCGGCCTGCCAGCGCTCGTCGTCGCGTGCGGCGTCGCTGATCCCGCGCGGCGCGCCGTCGCCCGCGAGCACCGATTCGCCGGCCTGCCACGCGGCCAGCCATTCGGGGCGATAGGTCAGGTAGTGATCGAGCACGGCCGCGACGCGATGAGCCAGTTCGTAGCGCATCGCATCGTCGGAGGCCGACAGATACGCGGCCAGCCGCGGCGACGCGAGCCACGGCGCACCGTCGGCCGCCTGCGCGAACAGCCGGTAGCAGCGCCACACGAGCCGGTCGGGCGCGAACGGCGAACGCGCGGGCACCGTCAGCACACGGCCGATCTGCGCCCACAGCCACTGCGCGAGATACGTGAACTCGACGTTCGCGCACACGCCGTTGCGCGCGGCGATGTCGAGCTCGAGGCGGCGGCGCAGCGCCGCGCTCGGCACGATGACCTGTTGCGGCGCCCACGGGCCGTTGCGGGCCGGAAACGCGGCCAGATCTTCGAGCAGCGCGTCGGCCAGCGTTTCGTGACGGTTCGAATAGAAAAGATGGAGCATGAAGCGGGCGTCGGAACCTCGCACCGGCGGGATCGGGCGAACAGGATCACCAAGGATAGCAAATGGGCCGCCGCCGCGAACCTCGGCCGGAAAGCCAGCTTTTGCGAGCGGCGAAATACGATAGACTCGTCGCCAGTCAATACGCCGCCCCCGGGCGTCTTCGTCTGCCATTCAGCCCATCGATGCGCTATTCGGTCGAAATCAGAAAGTTTTTCTACAGCCAGTACTTTTTCGGCGGCCTGCGGATCGCGGTCGGCGTGTCACTGCCGGCCGTGTTGTGCCTGATCGTGTTTCATAACCGGGAGCTCGGCTTCACGATCTCGACCGGCGCGCTCGGCGCGTGCGTCGTCGACATGCCGGGCCCGCTTAAGTACAAGCACAACGAAATGCTCGCGTGCAGCGTGATCGGCTTCCTCGCCGCGCTCGCCACCGGCCTCGCGACACCGAACATCTTCGCGCTGTGGCTCACGATCGTGCCGCTCACGTTCGTGCTGTCGCTGATCGTCGTCTACGGCAACCGCTGGCCGCAGATCAGCTTCGCGACGCTGTTCATGATGGTGATGACGCTCGAGGAGAAATTCACGCCGCTGCAGGCGTTCGTCAACGCGGGCTGGATTCTCGCGGGCGGCCTCTGGTACACGTACTGGGCCACGCTCGTGTCGCAATGGCAGGCGCGCCGGATCGAGCAGCAGGCGCTGGCCGAAAGCCTGTTCGCCTGTGCCGACTACCTGCTCGCGCGCGCGCAGTTCTACGATCTCGACGCCGATCTCGACGAGTGCTACCGCAATCTCGTCGCCCGGCAGATCACCGCGGTCGAAACGCAGGAAACCGCGCGCGACATCGTGCTGCGCAACCTGCCGAAGCTGCGGCGCGGCAAGCTCGACCCCGGCCGCACGACGATGTACAACCTGTTCATCAACAGCGTCGACCTGCACGAGCTGTTCGTCGGCGCGCATACCGATTACCCGCTCGTGCGCAACACGTTCGGCGGCTCGGATCTCATCATTTTCTACCGCGACCTGATCCGCAAGGCCGCCGCCGATCTCGAGCAGATCGGCCTCGCGGTGCTCGAGAACCGCGCGCCGCATTCGCGCATCAGCGTGAAGGCCGAGCTGCGCGCGATCGAGTACGAGATCGAGTTGATGCGCAAGAAGAACTTCGCGGCCACCAACGCGGAAGCGTATGCGGCCGTGCTCGCGACGTTCCGGCGCATCTGGAGCGCGACGCGCCTGATCGACCGGATGCGCCGCAACCTGTCGGGCCATGCCGATCCGCAGCAAACCGAACTGAAGATCGACAAGGCGCTCACACGCTTCCTGCAGCGCCGCCGCATGTCGCCGCTGCTGATCTTCTCGAACCTGAACATGCGTTCGCCGAGCTTCCGGCATGCACTGCGCGTGACGATCGCCGTGGCGGTCGGCTTCTGGATCGGCCGGCTGCTGCCGCTCACGAACGCGTACTGGATCGTGATGACCACCATCATCATCCTGAAGCCCGGCTACTCGCTGACCAAGCAGCGCAACGCACAGCGGATCATCGGCACGCTGATCGGCTGCGCGGCGAGCATCGCGCTGATCTACACGGTGAAGGAGCCGCACCTGCTGATCGCGATCATGTTCGGGTCGATGGTGATGAGCTACAGCCTGCTGCTGTTCAACTATGCGGCAAGCGTCGTGTTCACGTCGTCGTACGTGCTGCTGATGTTTCACTTGCTCGCACCGGGCAGCATGCGGATCATCGGCGAGCGCGCGATCGACACGGTGGTCGGCTGCATGATCGCGATCGCCGCGAGCCGGCTGTTCCCGTACTGGGAATATCGGCTGATGGGCAAGCTCGTCACCGACATGCTGACGTCCACCCGCAAGTATTTCGAGGCCGTGTGGCGCGCCGGGCGCGGCATGTCGCCGCCGCCGGTGCCGACCGCCGACGGCGCGGCCGTCGTACCCGTCGTCGCCGCGGCGATCGAAACGCCGGCCAGCACGCTCGACGACGACTACCGCTACCGCCTCGCCCGCAAGGACGTGCACATCGCGTTCGCGAACCTCGGGCAGGCGTTCCAGCGGATGATGATCGAGCCGAAGGCGCACCAGCGTTTCGTGCCCGAACTGAACGACCTGCTCGTGCAGACGCACGTGCTCGGCGCGCAGATCACGGCTGCCGCACCGCTGATTCGCAGCGCATGCGCGGCCGATGGCGGCCTCGTCCACGACGACGCACTGCAGCGCGGCCTCGCCGCCGTGCTCGAGAATCTCGAGAAAGCCGAAGCCGGCGAGCCCCCGCCTGCCGACCAGCTCGAAACGTCGAAGCAGATCACGCGCGATCTCGATGCGATGGTCGTGTCCGCGGAAAAATCCGACGCGGTCGGCGCCGAGCTCACGCACGACCTGAAGGTGCTCGCGCACCAGTGCAAGCAGATGCTCGCGTCGTCGCTGCTGATCCGCAAGGATGCGAGCGTGATCCGCCTGCCCGCCTGACTCCGCATGTCCGCGTCGGCAGGCCGGCCCGCGCACGTCGCGGCTCGGCCATCGGCGCGCTCCGGCTTGACGATTGCCCGAAGCATGCCCCACCCGCGCCACGCGGCCCGCGCCTGCGGGCGCACGAATGCCCCAAGCGCCGTTCCGCTCGCCGCGCCAGTCAGGGAATACCCGATTCCGGTCACCGGGCCCGGCTTGTTATCATTCGTTCACATTCAAGTTGTATAGACAACTTGAGCCAATCGGGCCGGCCCCGCTCGCCCGGTTCGTCGCATAACGATATCGGAGACTCGATGAAAAACTTGCAGCGCCACCTGAGCGCGCGGCACATCCGCTTTCTCGCGCTGGGCTCGGCGATCGGCACGGGCCTGTTCTACGGGTCGGCGTCCGCGATTCAGCTCGCGGGTCCGGCGGTGATCCTCGCGTACCTCCTGGGCGGCGCGGCCGTCTACATGGTGATGCGCGCGCTCGGCGAGATGGCCGTGCGCGAACCCGTCGCGGGCTCGTTCGGCCACTACGCGACCGAGAACCTCGGCCCGTTCGCGGGCTTCGTCACCGGCTGGACCTACACGCTCGAAATGGTGATCGTCGCGATCGCCGACATCACCGCGTTCGGCATCTACATGGGCTTCTGGTTTCCGGATGTCCCGCAATGGATCTGGGTGCTCGGCGTCGTCGCGATCATCTGCGGGCTGAACCTGTGCCACGTGAAGGTGTTCGGCGAGCTCGAATTCTGGCTGTCGATCATCAAGGTCGGCGCGATCGTCGCGATGATCGGCGGCGGCGTCGCGATCCTGCTGACCGGCATGCACTTCGGTCATTCCGCCGACGTGCCGACGTTCGCGAACCTGTGGAACCACGGCGGCTTCTTGCCGAACGGAATCGGCGGGCTGATCGCGTCGCTGTCGGTCGTGATCTTCGCGTACGGCGGGATCGAGGTGATCGGGATGAGCGCCGGCGAGGCGAAGGACCCGGAGCGCGCGATTCCGCGCGCGATCAACGCGGTGCCCGCGCGCATCCTGCTGTTCTACGTGCTGACGATGGTGGTGCTGATGTCGATCGGCCCGTGGACCGGCGTCGGCAGCGACGGCAGCCCGTTCGTGCAGATCTTCTCGGCGCTCGGCGTGAAATCCGCCGCGACGATCCTGAACCTCGTCGTGATCAGCGCGGCGATCTCGGCGATCAACAGCGACATCTTCGGCGCGGGCCGGATGATGTTCGGGATGGCGCGGCAGGGTCAGGCGCCGCGCGTGCTGATGACGACGTCGCGCCACGGCGTGCCGTGGGTCACGGTGCTCGTGATGGCCGGCGCGCTGCTGGTCGGCGTGCTGCTCAACTACCTGATGCCGAAGGACGTGTTCCTGGTGGTCGCCGCGATCGCGACGTTCGCGACCGTGTGGGTCTGGCTGATGATCCTGCTGTCGCAGGTGGCGATGCGTCGCCGCCTGTCGGGCGCGGAAGTCGCGGCGCTGAAGTTCAAGGTGCCGCTGTGGCCCGTGGCGCCCGCGCTGACGATCGCATTCATGGGCTTCGTGATCGTGATGCTCGGCTGGTTCGACGATACGCGCGTCGCGCTGTATGTCGGCGCGGCGTGGCTCGCGCTGCTCGCGGCCGTGTTCTACGCACGGATCCGCCCGAAGTTCGCCCCTGCGTCACGATGACGCTCGACTGATTGTTCCATGCGGCGCGCCGGCCTCGGCGCCTGCGTCTGTCCGGCGCGATGCGATGGATCACGCGTCGCGCCGCCCCCGTCTCCTCCTGCTTCCTGCGTCTCGCCCACGGCCCCATCGCGCCGCGCAGCGATCATGCACGCCGGCGCTCAGTGCGACGCGGCGCTCGCGGCCTCGGCCGGATGGGCCTCGTCGTACGCGTGCTTCTGCGAAATCGCGTTGTACAGGATCGTCCCGATCACGAGCAGCACGGCCACGACGATCAGGATGCTCACGTTGCGGACAGGGTTCTTCTTGCGCTGATCGTTCATGGTCGGTGCGGCTCCGTCAAATTCGTCGAAGCGGGCATTCTACGCGCTTGCGCCCGCGCTGCGCCGCCCCGTTCGCCGATCCCCGCCCCGTGCATCTCCGCCGCTTTCCGCAAGCTTTCGTTTGTTAATCATTCCCATTTCGATTTAGAATCGCCAATCTTTCATTTTGTAATGTTCCGGGTCGTTCGGGCGGCAGGCGCGCTCCGGAACGCTTCCTCGTCCACCTGCCCCACCGGAGTTCTCCATGTCGAATCCGCGCACCCGCCTGCTGCCGCTCGCCGGCGCCCTCGCCCTGGCTGCGGCCACCTTCGCGCCGCTTGCCCAGGCGGCCGAGGAAGTGAGCCTGTACACCACCCGCGAGCCGAAGCTGATCCAGCCGCTCATCGATGCGTTCACGAAGCAGAGCGGCGTCAAGGTCAACACGGTGTTCGTGAAGGACGGCCTGCTCGAGCGCGTGAAGGCGGAAGGCGCGCAGTCGCCGGCCGACGTGCTGATGACGGTCGACGTCGGCAACCTGCTCGACCTCGTCGACGGCGGCGTCACGCAACCGGTGCGCTCGAAGGCGCTCGACGACGCGATTCCCGCGAACCTGCGCGGCGCGAACGGCGACTGGTACGCGCTGTCGCTGCGCGACCGCGTGCTGTACGTCGAAAAGGACCTGAAAGTCGATGCGTTCCGCTACGAGGATCTCGCCGATCCGAAATGGAAGGGCAAGGTCTGCATCCGGTCGGGCCAGCATCCGTACAACACGGCGCTCGTCGCGGCGATGATCGCGCACGACGGCGAGGCCGCGACCGAGCAATGGCTGCGCGGCGTGAAGGCGAACCTCGCGCGCAAGGCGACGGGCGGCGATCGCGACGTCGCACGCGACATCCTCGGCGGGATCTGCGACGTCGGGCTCGCGAACGCGTACTACGTCGGCCACATGAAGCATGCCGAAGCCGGCAGCGATGCGCGTAAATGGGGCGACGCGATCAAGGTCGTGCGCCCGACGTTCGCGAACGCGAAGAGCGGCGGCACGCACGTGAACATCAGCGGCGCGACGGTGGCGAAGCATGCGCCGCACAAGGCCAATGCGGTGAAGCTGCTCGAATACCTGGTGTCGCCGGAAGCGCAGGCGCTGTATGCGCAGGCGAACTACGAATACCCGGTGCGCGCGAACGTGAAGCTCGACCCGGTGATCGCGAGCTTCGGCACGCTGAAGATCGACCCGCTGCCGCTGGCGGATATCGCGAAGCATCGCAAGCAGGCGAGCCAGCTCGTCGACAAGGTCGGCTTTGACAACTGACGCATCGCCTGCCCGCGTCTATCGAGAGCCGCGTCGGTCGCGGCCGCGCGCGGGCAGCTTGTGGCTGCTCGCGGCGCTGACGATCGCCGCGGCGGTCGCGGCGCCGCTCGCGGTGCTCGTGGTCGCCGCGTTCGACGCCGATCTCGCGCACTGGCGACATCTCGCCGAATTCGTGCTGCCGCAGGCGCTCGTCAATACGCTGCTGCTGCTCGCGGGCGTCGGCACGATCGTGTCGATCGTCGGCACCGGCTGCGCATGGCTCGTCACCGCGTACGAATTTCCCGGCCGCCGGATCCTGACCTGGGCGCTGTTGCTGCCGCTCGCGGTGCCCACCTACATTGTCGCGTTCGCGTATCTCGACCTGCTGCATCCGATCGGCCCCGTGCAGGGCGCGATCCGCTGGCTGCTCGGCTTCGACAGCCCGCGCCAGTTCCGCCTGCCCGATCTGCGCTCGCTGCCCGGCGCGATCTTCGTGCTGGGCTTCGTACTGTATCCGTACGTCTATCTGAGTACGCGCGCGATGTTCGTCACGCAGTCCGCGAGCCTGCTCGAGGCCGCGCGCACGCTCGGCGCCGGCCGCGTCGCGACATTCTGGCGCGTCGTCGTGCCGCTTGCCCGGCCGGCGATCGCGGTCGGCATGAGCCTCGCGCTGCTCGAAACGCTGAACGATATCGGCGCGTCGGAATTTCTCGGCGTGCAGACGCTGACCGTGTCCGTCTATACGACGTGGATCACGCGCTCCGATCTCGCCGGCGCCGCGCAGATCGCCCTTGCGATGCTCGCGATCGTCGTCGGCATGATCGCGCTCGAACGCTACGGGCGCCGCCGCCAGCGCTACGCGCACGGCCGGCGCATGCGGCCGATCGCGCCGCGCCGCCTGGCCGGCACGGCCGCGCTGGGCGCCGCGGCGCTCGGCTGGCTGCCCGTCCTGCTCGGCTTCGGCGCGCCGGCCGCCTATCTCGCGGTCGAGACCGGCAAGCGGCTGCACCTCGTCGGCGGCGTATCCGCGCAACTGATGACGGGGCTCGCGAACACGCTGACGATCGCGACCGCCGCCACCGCCGCGACGCTCGCATGCGGGCTCGTCGTCGCATGGGCCGCGCGCGCGCAGCGCGACAGCGCGCGTGCGGGCCCTGCCCGCCTGTGCACGCGGATCGCGAGCCTCGGGTACGCGGTGCCGGGCACCGTGCTCGCGATCGGCCTGCTGATTCCGTTCGCGGCGGCCGACCGGCTGTTCGGCGTGGCGCTCGGCCGCGACGGACTGCTGCTGATGGGCTCCGCGACCGCGCTCGTGATCGCCTATACCGTGCGCTTCCTCGCGATTCCGGCCGGCGGCATCGAGGCCGGCCTCGCGCGCATTCCGCCATCGCTCGAACAGGCCGCGCGCTCGCTCGGCGAGACGGCCGGCGGCACGTTGCGCCGCGTCCATCTGCCGCTGTTGCGGCCCGCGCTCACGACGAGCGCGCTGCTGGTGTTCGTCGACGCGATGAAGGAGCTGCCGGCCACGCTGCTGCTGCGCCCGCTGAACTTCGACACGCTCGCGACGTGGCTGTATGCGGAAGCCGCGCGCGGCACCTATGAAGAAGGCGCGGTCGCCGCGCTCGCGATCGTGCTGGCCGGGCTCGTGCCCGTGATCCTGCTCGCACGCACCCGCCACAAGATCGGAGGCTGATACCGTGAACCTGCTCGAACTCGACGACCTCTGCATCGCCTACGACACGCCGCACGGCCGCCGCACCGTCGTCGACGGCCTGAGCCTCGCGCTGCCGCGCGGCGACATCGGCTGCCTGCTCGGCGCGTCCGGCTGCGGCAAGACCACCGTGCTGCGCGCGATCGCCGGCTTCGAACCCGTGCGCATAGGGCGCATCGTGCTGGACGGCACGCCGGTCGCGGCGCCGTCGCTCGACGTGCCGCCCGAGCGGCGGCGCATCGGCATGATGTTCCAGGATTACGCGCTGTTCCCGCACCTGAGCGCGGCCGACAACGTCGCGTTCGGCCTGCGGCGCTGGCCGAAGGCCGAACGGCGCCTGCGCGTCGCGCAGATGCTCGAGCTCGTCGGCCTCGCCGATTCCGGCGACGCGTATCCGCACGAACTGTCGGGCGGCCAGCAGCAGCGCGTCGCCCTCGCGCGCGCACTCGCGCCGTCGCCGGAATTGCTGCTGCTCGACGAACCGTTCTCGAATCTCGACGTCGATACGCGCGAGCGGCTCGCGTTCGAGCTGCGCGACATCCTGAAGCACACGGGGCACACCGCGATCCTCGTCACGCACAATCAGGCGGAAGCGTTCGCGATCGCCGACCGGATCGGCGTGATGAAAGACGGCCGGCTCGCGCAATGGGATACGCCGTACGCGCTGCACCATCATCCGGCCAGCCCGTTCGTCGCGGATTTCGTGCGCCGCGACGCACTGGCCGACGAGCGCGCACGCGCACTCGCGCGCGGCCGCTGACACCGCGCCGCCGGCGCGGCGGCGTGTCCGTCAGGCGGGCTCGGCCAGATCGCGCACGGGCAACGCGGTCGAATACTTGATCTGCTCCATCGCGAACGACGAACTGACGTCGAACAGCGGCACCGTGCGGATCAGTTGCTTGTAGACGCGGTCGTAGTCGTCGATCCCGGCCACGACGACGCGCAGCAGATAATCGGTCTCGCCGCTCATCCTGTAGACCTCGACCACTTCCGGCATGTCGCGCACCGCCTGCGTGAAACGCCGCGCCCATTCCTCGGTGTGCTGGTTCGTGCGGATCGCGACGAACACGGTCGTGCCGACCCCGAGCTTGCGCGGATCGCACAGCGCGACCTGCGCGCGAATCGCGCCGGTTTCCTTCAGCCGCTGCACGCGCTTCCAGCACGGCGTCTGCGACAGGTTCACGCGCTGCGCCAGCTCGGCGATCGGCAGCGTGGCATCCGCCTGCAGCAGCTCCAGCAGCTTGCGATCGATGGCGTCCATTTCTCCATTCCCTCGTCGATAGAAATTTATTCTATTCATCCTGTCCGACGGGGAACAATATGAAAACTGCTTCGTTGCGTCGACCGGTGTAAATACCGATCCGTCATGCATGCGACGCTTTCGCGCGCCAAATGAAACAGGCGACGCCACCCGCGAGGGCGGAATCGCCTGAAATGGCTGCGCGTCGCCGCTTGCACGTCGCACCCGGGCCGGCGCTTACCCGCCGCCGGCCGTCACGCCGCTCAATACGCGACCGTCGCGATCTCGCGCACGAAGCTGCCCTGCTCCAGCGCATCGACGAACGCGACCGCGTAATCTTCCGCCGAGATCTTGCTGTTGCCTTGCGCGTCCACGATCAGCTTGCCGATGCCGGTGCGGAACGTGCCCGTACGCTCGCCCGGCGCGATCAGCGCAGCCGGTGCGAAGAAGGTCCAGTCGAGATCGGCGACCGTCTTCAGGTAGCCAAGCGCGTCGCGGTGCGCGAGCGCCTGCGGCTTGTACGCGTCCGGGAAACCTTCGGTGTCGACGAGTTGCTTGCCCGGCGCGACTTCGAGCGAACCGGCGCCGCCCACTACGACGAGCCGCTTCAACCCGGCCTGACGCGTGCCGGCGACCAGCGCCTTCGCAACCGCGACGACCTGCGCCGCATCTTCCTGCTTCGGGCCGTACGCGCTTGCGACGACGTCATGGCCGGGCAGCGCGGCCGCGATGCTGGCGGCGTCGAACAGGTCGGCCGCCTTCGCGGTGATGCCGTCGCCGGATGCGCCCGGATGGCGCGACAGCGCCGTGACGCGGTGGCCGCGCCGCACGGCTTCCGCCGCGATGCGCGAGCCGATCATGCCGGTGGCGCCGAACAGCGCGATATTCAACGAACGTTGCGTCATATGATTCTCCAGAAATAAAAATATGTAACACCATTAATTACATATAAGACCGAAAAAAACGGGGCGAAGCCCCCGTTGCGCCGATCGTCGCGCGCATACGCGCCGCCCGGCTTCCTGCCCTGCCCGCCGCCGTTTACCCGCCGGCGCGCGCCGCTCGTTGCGTGCGCTGTTCCAGATCCAGCATGTCGGCCGTCACGTCGACCAACGTGCGCGTGGCGAGCGAAGCCTCCATCGCGCGCTGCGCGTCGCCGATATAGCCGGTCAGCACGCCCTGGATGTGCCGCCCGACGAGACACGCCGGATTCGGTGCCTCGCGGTGCAGCGCGAACAGTTGCGCATCGTCGACCGCACGATACACGTCGAGCAGCGTGATCTCGCCGGGCTCGCGCGCGAGCAGCGCACCGCCGCCCGCACCGAGCTGCGACGTGGTCAGCCCGGCTGCTGCCAGCATCGACAGCAACCGGCGAATCAGCGCCGGATTCGTATTCACACTGCCCGCGATGACGTCGGACGACAACGGCACGCCTTCCTGCATCGACAGCAAGGCGAGCACGTGAACGGCGAACGCGAACCGGCTGCTGGTATTCATTCCTGACTCACTCGGCGACACCGGCCCGACCCGCGGCCGGCGACATGTGTAACTATCATAATTACATTTTGCAGATCGTGCAAGCCCGCGTCATTCGCCGCTCGCGGGTTTCGCCCCCGCGGCGTTCTGCTGGCTCCACTGCTGGAGTTTCTTGCCGGCTTCGGCGATCTTCGCGCCCGCTTCTGAAGCCGCATGCGCGACGACGGCGGACGCCGCCGCGTCGATCTGCGCCTGCGCGGCCGACGCGAGGCCGCTTGCGGACAACGGCGGCACGGCCGACGCCGCGGATGCGAGGCCCGCCTTCGCCGCGTTGATCTGCTGGTTGACGGTGCTCGCCACCTGGTCGAGCGCCTTGGCCGCATTGTTCGCCGCATCGGCGGCCGCGCTCGCGGCCGTATCGGGTTGCGCGGCCGGCGTGCCGGACTTCTCGCAGCCCGCGAGCAACAGCAACGCGCCGGCGGCCACGGCCGCCAGCACGGACCCGGGCACGCGACGCGCCCGCGATGTCTTCATGTTCATCAGCAATCTCCGGCCGCGCGTTGCACGACCTCGTGGTTGGACCGGTCTCGATGATACCGCCTGTGGAACAGGCTCAATGACGACCCGCCATTAAAAATCCCTTTCAATTTCGGATTCGTCTGATTCAATCGCGGGCGCCGCACCTCTAAAGTGGGCACGCTTCAATTCGCTTCTTCCGTGCCCTCTTTTTCTCGTTATGGCTTTCCTCGTCGACTGGCTCATCGCCCTGGCCGCGCTGCTCGCCGCCACCCTGTTCATGAGCCTGCGCGCGCCGTCGGCGCGCCGCCTTGCCGAATCCGGGCGTCCGCGCCGCATCGCCTGCGCGCGCTTGCTCACGCAGGCCGTGATCGGTTTCTGGACGGCCGCGCTGATCGTCGCGCAAGGCATCCTCGGCGCCGACGGCGACGGCCAGTCCGTCGCCGGCTTCGCGGCGCTCGCGTTGGCCGCGCTCGGGCTGGCGACTGTCGCCGGCTACTGGTCGGCGTGCGCGCTGCGGCTGCGTCGGCCGCCCGCGCTGTTCGCGCGCCACTGACGCGCCAGATCGGTGCACGGCGGCGCGGCATTGCGCACCGCTTCAATCGTCGCACGCACCGATTCGGCACGTACCGCACCACACGCGTGCAGAGGACCGGGCGCTCCTTCGGCATCCGCCCCGCCCCGATCCCGTGCACGATTCACCGGAATACCGCATCGTGCGGTATCCGGGCACCAATTCCACGCAGCCGTTCACCAGGTTGGCTCGATACTTGCGTTCCTTGCCCATTTTTTGCGCAAGGAAGCCAGGGCATGGATGGTCTGAAATCCGGCGTCGACACACTGTTCCTGTTGATCGGCGCCGTCATGGTGCTCGCGATGCACGCGGGCTTCGCATTTCTCGAACTCGGCACGGTCCGCAAGAAGAACCAGGTCAACGCGCTCGTGAAGATCCTCGTCGACTTCTCGGTGTCGACGCTCGCGTATTTCTTCATCGGCTACACGATCGCGTACGGCGTCGAATTCTTCGACGACATCGGCACGCTGTCGCAGCACAACGGCTACGCGCTCGTGCGCTTCTTCTTCCTGCTGACGTTCGCGGCGGCGATCCCGGCGATCGTGTCCGGCGGCATCGCCGAGCGCGCGAAGTTCAACCCGCAGCTCGTCGCGACGCTGATCATCGTCGGGTTCATCTATCCGTTCTTCGAAGGAATCGCCTGGAACGAGCGCTTCGGCGTGCAGGCCTGGCTCACGCACGCGTTCGGTGCGCCGTTCCACGACTTCGCGGGCTCGGTCGTCGTACATGCGTTCGGCGGCTGGGTCGCGCTGCCGGCCGTGCTGCTGCTCGGCGCGCGCCACGGCCGCTATGCGAAGGACGGCCGCATCGCCGCGCATCCGCCGTCGAACATCCCGTTCCTCGCACTCGGAGCCTGGGTGCTCGCCGTCGGCTGGTTCGGCTTCAACGTGATGAGCGCGCAGACGCTCGACAAGATCAGCGGCCTCGTCGCAGTGAACTCGCTGATGGCGATGGTCGGCGGCACGCTCGCGGCGTGGATGGCCGGCCGCAACGACCCGGGCTTCACCTACAACGGGCCGCTCGCGGGCCTCGTCGCAGTATGCGCGGGCTCCGACGTGATGCATCCGATCGGCGCGCTCGTCACGGGCGCGGCGGCCGGTGCGCTGTTCGTCGCGATGTTCACCTGCGTGCAGAACCGCTGGCGCATCGACGACGTGCTCGGCGTCTGGCCGCTGCACGGGATGTGCGGCGCGCTCGGCGGCCTCGCGGCCGGCGTGTTCGGACTGCCGGCGCTCGGCGGTCTCGGCGGCGTGTCGTTCCTGTCGCAGCTCGTCGGCACGCTCGGCGGCATCGCGATCGCGACCGCGGGCGGCACGCTCGTCTACGGCGCGCTGAAGGCGACCCTCGGCCTGCGTCTCGATCGCGAAGCCGAATTCGACGGCGCCGACCTGTCGATTCACCGCATCTCGGCCACGCCCGAGCGCGATTGAGCGCGAGCAAGCATCCGATGGGCATCCCGCAGCATGCCTGACGGATGCCCGACACATCATTACGTTTCCAATTCAAAAAACTTTCATCTAGCGTCCCTACACTTCGGTCCAGATTTCAACTTGCCTTCGCGAAGCTTGCCGCTCGCCTGCTTCGCGAAGGCCATTCTTCCAACAACCGAAACTGGACTCCACATGCCCGCGTTGCCCAATGCTTCCCGTCGTCAGGCCCTGAAGATCCTCGCCGGCGCGCCCATGCTTCCCCTTTCCGGCCTCGCGCTGCCGGCCCTGCTGACGGGTTGCGGCGGCGACGACGATCCCGCGTCGACGCCGGCCCCGGTCGCCGCTGCCTATACGTCGGCGGCATTCTCGACGATGGCCGCGCCTACGCTCGACAACGCGGCCGCGATGGCCACGACGACGGTCGGCTCGACGCTGTCGGTGTCGTTCTCGGACGGCTCGTCGCGCAACTTCAAGCTCGCATACCGGCCGTTCTTCGTGACGGGCGACATGGTGCCGGACGGCAACGGCGGCACGACGCTCGCGGGCGGCTACTACGACATCAACAACCAGCCGATCATCGATCGCTCGGTGGCCGGCAAGGAGCGCCAGTTCTATTCGGACTGCCCGGACGGCAGCTCGCTGCTGACGCTGAAGAACGCGAACGTGCCCGGCGTGAAGGGCAACACCGTGTTCGCGGTCGTGCAGTTCGAATACGCGACGCGCGACCAGGCCAGCGCGTCGCAGTACGGCCAGCTGCCGTCGCCGATCGCCGTGCTCACGCTCGACCAGGATCCGGCCACCGGCGCGCTGAAGGTCGTGAAGTACCACAACGTCGACACGTCGAAGGCGCACGGCCTGTGGATCACCTGCGGCGCCAGCCTGTCGCCGTGGGGCACGCACCTGTCGAGCGAGGAATACGAGCCGGATGCGACCAAGGCCGCGACCGACGCGCAGTTCAAGGCGTTCAGCAAGAACACGTTCGGCGACGAGACGAAGGCGAATCCGTATCACTACGGCCATCTGCCGGAGATCACCGTGAATCCGGACGGCACCGGCACGGTGAAGAAGCACTACTGCCTCGGCCGCATCTCGCACGAGCTGATCCAGGTGATGCCGGACCAGCGCACGGTGATGATGGGCGACGATGCGACCAACGGCGGCCTGTTCATGTTCGTCGCGGACAAGGCGGCCGACCTGTCGGCCGGCACGCTGTACGTCGCGAAGTGGACGCAGACGTCGTCCGCGGGCGCGGGCACCGCGACGCTCACGTGGATCAAGATCGGCCACGCGACCAGCAGCGAAATCGAAACGCTCGCGAACACGCTGAAGGCGTCGGACATCATGGACCTGGTGACCGCCGATCCGAACGATGCGAGCTACACGAAGATCCACTTCGGCGGCAAGTTCAACTGGATACGCGTGAAGCCGGGGATGGAAAAGGCCGCCGCGTTCCTCGAGACGCACCGCTACGCGGCGCTGCTCGGCGGCAGCATGGCGTTCACGAAGCTCGAAGGCACGACCGTGAACGCGAAGGACAAGATCGTCTACACGGCGATGTCGCGGATCGAAACGTCGATGGTCAAGGGCAACGCGGTGTCGCGCGACGTCGCGGTCGACAAGAAGATCGCCGCGGGCGCCGTCTATGCGCTGAACCTGAAGGGCGGCCAACGCGACACGACGGGCGGCGCGATCGACAGCGAATGGGTGCCGGTCGACATGGGCGCGCCCGCCGCGCTCGTCGGCGAGGATCTCGCCGCGGCCGACGCGCTCGGCAACCTCGCGAACCCGGACAAGATCGCGAACCCGGACAACCTGAAGTTCTCCGAAAAGCTGCGCACGCTGTTCATCGGCGAAGACTCGGGCATGCACGTGAACAACTTCCTGTGGGCCTACAACGTCGACACGAAGTCGCTCGCGCGCGTGCTGTCGTGCCCGGCGGGCGCCGAATCGACAGGCCTGCACGCGGTCGACGAGATCAACGGCTGGACTTACATCATGAGCAACTTCCAGCACGCGGGCGACTGGGAATCGCCGCTGCACGACAAGGTCAAGCCGACCCTCGACCCGCTCGTGCGCGCGAACTACAAGGATCGCTTCGGCGCGAGCGTCGGCTACCTGACTGCGGAGCAGACCAGCATCAAGCTCGCGAAGGGCTGACGGGCCGCGCGCGAGGGGCGTTGCTCCTTGCAGGGCGCCTGGCCGGGCGCCCCTGGGCAAGCTTCTTTTCTTCATCACCGTTCATTCGTCGGCGCTCCACGCCGTTTCACGCGCGATGCCCATTGCGGGCATCGCGCTTTTTTTTGCGCGTGGGGATCTCGTGCAAGCGACGTCAATCCCGCGTGCAAGCAGCCACGAAATTGGCCCAGACGGGCGTTTACGGCGATCGGGGGATAATACGGGCCTGACGCGTCCGGGCGGACAGTCGGAAACGGGCAAAAAAAAGCGCCACGGAGACCGTGGCGCTAAAAAAGTTCTAGCCATTCCGAGGGCCGTGCTAGAACCTGAGAGACTGCGCGAAACATCGTTGCCGGTTAAACTCTTGAAACGATGTTTCGAAAACGTGAGACATTCTTTCCGTTTCCGCCCGACAAGTCAAGCGGTATTTGCACCGGTTCATGCACTTTCCGACAACGCTCATTTGAGTGTTTTCCCAATAAACCAAGGGTGAACCCGTAAAATCTCATCCAATGACCGATTCACCCGCGGAACATGCATCTTTTGGCAATAGTCCTACAATACCAACAAAATTGAAATCGAGTTTCGGAATTAGAGAGAATCCCTCGTGTCGACCACTGTAACCTCTCCCGCGTCGCGGGACCGTGAATCGTCGCCCGACGAGATCACCGCCCTCGCCCGCGGTCTCGCCGTGCTGCGCCGCATCGCGGCTGCCGACGCCCCCGTCAGCAACCGCGAACTGACCGAATTGACCGGCATCCCGAAGCCGACCGTCTCGCGCATCACCGCGACGCTCGTCAGCGCCGGCTTCCTGTTCCAGTTGCCCGACAGCGAGCGCTTCGTGCTGACCGCGTCGGTGCTCGAACTCAGCCACGGCTTCCTGCGCAACTTCGACATCCGCGCGCGTTCCCGGCCGTTCATGATCGAGCTGGCCGAACGCACGTCGCTGTCCGTGCACCTCGCGGTGCGCGACCGGCTCGACATGGTCGCGATCGACGTGATCCGCCCGCGTTCGGCCGTGCTCGTCACGCGCCTCGAAATCGGCTCGCGGATGGACATCGCACGTACGGCCGTGGGCCGCGCGTATCTCGCCGCGCTCGAGGACGACGAGCGCCGCCAGTTGCTCGAGTCGCTGCGCACCACCGCCGGCGACGACTGGCCGCACGTGTCCGCCCGCCTGACGCCCGCGCTCGACGATGCGATGCGCGACGGCCACGCGATCGCGATCGGCGAATGGCGCGAAGGCCTGAACGCGGTCGCGGCCGGTTTCGTCGGCCCGTCGGGCCAGCGCTATTCGGTGAATTGCGGCGGCGCGTCGCACCAGTGTCCGCCCGAATGGCTGCAGGAACACGTCGTGCCCGCGCTGCACGAATGCATCGCGAAAATCACCCGCGAAATCGGCGGCGCGCCGGCCCGGCGTGTCGGCTCGTAATCGTTTCGTCATCGGCGTGTCGCGTTGTGTAACGACCGTAACCCGTTGAAAGATAGACCGCTGGACTGTAACGGGGACGGCACGTAGGATCATGCCCATCGTCGCACCGCATTCGCGGTGTGCACCGCTCTTTTCCCGCGCGGATCGGCGGGGCCCCGGACCGAGCCGGGCCGCCCCGCCGCGTCGCCCCACGCGCAGCCGAGCAGCCCGATTTCCGGGCCGCCGCGCCGTCTTCCTGACAGAACACGATGGATAACGAACAAAAGCCCACGCCCCCTTCGAAAGACCCCGCACCCACCGTCGCACGCCGCCCGCGCCGCACGCTGCTGCTCGGGACCGTCGCGGTCGTCGTCATCGGCTGCCTGTTGTGGTGGCACCCGTGGAACCGCACGCCGGCGGCAGGCAACACCGCGAAAGGCGCGGGCGCCAGCGCCGCTGCGGGCAGCCATCGCGGCCGCGGCGGCCCTGCTGCGATGGCGAACGTGCCGCAGCCGGTGCAGGTCGCCACCGCGACGCAGGGCGAGATGCCGATCGTGTTGTCCGCGCTCGGCACCGTCACGCCGCTCGCGAACGTGACGGTGAAGACGCAACTGTCGGGCTACCTGCAGTCGGTGTCGTTCCAGGAAGGTCAGATCGTCAGGAAGGGCGACGTGCTCGCGCAGATCGATCCGCGCCCGTACCAGGTCGCGCTCGAGAACGCCGAAGGCACGCATGCCCGCGACGCGGCGCTGCTCGCGACGGCCCGCCTCGACCTGAAGCGCTACCAGACGCTGCTGTCGCAGGACTCGATCGCGTCGCAAACCGTCGATACGCAGGCGTCGCTCGTCAAGCAGTACGAAGGCGCGGTGAAAACCGACCAGGCCGCGATCGATTCCGCGAAACTCAATCTCACGTATGCGCGCATCACGGCGCCCGTCTCCGGTCGCGTCGGCCTGCGCCAGGTCGACCCGGGCAACTACGTGACGCCGGGCGACACCAACGGCATCGTCGTGATCACGCAGTTGCAGCCGATGAGCGTGATCTTCACGACGTCGGAAGACAATCTGCCGCAGATTCTCAAGCAGGTGAACGCGGGCCGGAAGCTGTCGGTCACCGCCTACAACCGCAACAACACGGTGCCGCTCGAGACGGGCTCGCTCGCGACGCTCGACAACCAGATCGACACGAGCACCGGCACGGTCAAGCTGCGCGCGAACTTCGATAACAAGGAAGGCATGCTGTTCCCGAATCAGTTCGTGAACACGCGGCTGCTCGTCGACGTGATACGCAACGCGACGATCGTGCCGACCTCCGCCGTGCTGACGGGCTCGATCGGCCAGTTCGTCTACGTCGTGAAACCCGACAACACGGTGACGGTGCGCAAGGTCACGGTCGGCCCGGTCGACGGCGAACGCACGAGCATCGTCAGCGGCGTCGCGCTCGGCGAGCGCGTGGTGACCGACGGCTCGGATCGCCTGCGCGAAGGCGCGAAGATCTCGATTCCGGCCGACAAGCCGAAAGGCGCGTCGGGCGCGCACGCCGCAGGTGCGGCATCGGGCGCATCGGGCGCCGGCGGTCATCGCGGCGGACACCGGCACGGCGCGTCGCAGGCAGCGGCCCCCGCGGCCCAGTAACGCGCGGGCCGCTCGATGAATCCATCCCGCCTCTTCATTCTCCGGCCGGTCGGCACCGCTCTCCTGATGGCGGCGATCATGCTGGCCGGTCTCGTCGCGTTGCGGTTCCTGCCGCTCGCCGCGCTGCCCGAGGTCGACTACCCGACGATCCAGGTCCAGACCTTCTATCCGGGCGCGAGCCCGGAAGTGATGACGTCGTCGGTCACCGCGCCGCTCGAACGCCAGTTCGGGCAGATGCCGTCGCTGAACCAGATGTCGTCGCAAAGCTCGGCCGGTGCATCGGTGATCACGCTGCAGTTCTCGCTCGACCTGCCGCTCGACATCGCCGAACAGGAAGTGCAGGCCGCAATCAACGCGGCCGGCAACCTGCTGCCGTCCGATCTGCCGGCCCCGCCGATCTACGCGAAGGTGAACCCGGCCGATGCGCCGGTGCTGACGCTCGCCGTCAAGTCGAAGACGCTGCCGCTCACGCAGGTGCAGGACCTGGCCGACACGCGCCTCGCGATGAAGATCTCGCAGATCGCCGGCGTCGGCCTCGTCAGCCTGTCGGGCGGCAACCGGCCGGCCGTGCGGATCCAGGCGAACCCGACCGCGCTCGCGAAGTACGGGATGAACCTCGACGACCTGCGCACGACGATCTCGAACCTGAACGTCAACACGCCGAAGGGCAACTTCGACGGCCCGACGCGCGCGTACACGATCAACGCGAACGACCAGTTGACGAGCGCCGACCAGTACAACAGCGCGGTCGTCGCGTACAAGAACGGCCGTCCGGTGATGCTGACCGACGTCGCGACGGTCGTCGCCGGCTCGGAGAACACCAAGCTCGGCGCGTGGGTGAATTCGGACCCCGCGATCATCCTCAACGTGCAGCGCCAGCCGGGCGCGAACGTGATCGCGACTGTCGACGCGATCAAGGCGCAGTTGCCGAAGCTGCAGGAGACGCTGCCGGCCGCGCTCGACGTCGAGATCGTCACCGATCGCACGACGATGATCCGCGCGGCCGTGCGCGACGTGCAGTTCGAGCTGCTGCTCGCGGTCGCGCTCGTCGTGCTGGTGATGTACCTGTTCCTCGCGAACGTCTACGCGACGATCATCCCGAGCCTGTCGGTGCCGCTGTCGCTGATCGGCACGCTCGCGGTGATGTACATGGCCGGCTTCTCGCTGAACAACCTGTCGCTGATGGCGCTCACTATCGCGACCGGCTTCGTCGTCGACGATGCGATCGTGATGATCGAGAACATCGCGCGCTACGTCGAGGAAGGCGAATCGGGGCTCGAGGCCGCGCTGAAGGGCTCGCGGCAGATCGGCTTCACGATCATCTCGCTGACGGTCTCGCTGATCGCGGTGCTGATCCCGCTGCTGTTCATGGGTGACGTGGTCGGGCGCCTCTTCCACGAATTCGCGATCACGCTCGCGGTGACGATCGTGATCTCGGCGATCGTGTCGCTCACGCTCGTGCCGATGATGTGCGCGAAGCTGCTGCGCCATTCGCCGCCGCCGGAGAGCCATCGCTTCGAGGCGCGCGTGCACCGCGCGATCGACTGGGTGATCGCGCGCTACGCGGTGGCGCTCGAATGGGTGCTGAACCGGCAGCGCTCGACGCTCGTCGTCGCACTGCTGACGCTCGGGCTGACCGCCCTGCTCTATGTCTACGTGCCGAAGGGCTTCTTCCCCGCGCAGGACACCGGCGTGATCCAGGCGATCACGCAGGCGCCGCAGTCGATCTCGTACGGCGCGATGGCCGAACGCCAGCAGGCGCTCGCGGCCGAGATCCTGAAGGATCCGAACGTCGACAGCCTCACGTCGTTCATCGGCGTCGACGGCAGCAACATCACGCTGAACAGCGGCCGGATGCTGATCAACCTGAAGGCACGCGACGAACGCAACGAAACCGCCGCGCAGATCATCCGCGACCTGCAGCAGCGCGTGTCGAACATCACCGGCATTTCGCTGTTCATGCAGCCGGTGCAGGATCTGACGATCGACTCGACTGTCAGCCCCACGCAGTACCAGTTCATGCTGACGAGCCCGAACGCCGACGAATTCGCGACCTGGGTGCCTAAACTCGTCGCGCGGCTGCAGCAGGAGCCGTCGCTCGCCGACGTCGCGACCGACCTGCAGAGCAACGGGCAGTCGGTGTACATCGAGATCGACCGCGCGAGCGCCGCGCGCTTCGGCATCACGCCGGCGACCGTCGACAACGCGCTGTACGACGCATTCGGCCAGCGCATCGTGTCGACGATCTTCACGCAATCGAACCAGTACCGCGTGATTCTCGAGTCGGAGCCGAAGGAGCAGCACTACGCGCAATCGCTGAACGACATCTACCTGCCGTCGGCCGGCGGCGGCCAGGTGCCGCTGTCGTCGATCGCGTCGTTCCACGAGCGGCCGTCGCCGCTGCTGGTCGCGCACCTGTCGCAGTTCCCGTCGACGACGATCTCGTTCAACCTCGCGCCAGGCGCGTCGCTCGGCGAAGCGGTCAAGGCGATCGAGGCCGCCGAGAAGGACATCGGCCTACCCGGCTCGTTCCAGACGCGCTTCCAGGGCGCGGCGCTCGCGTTCCAGGCGTCGCTGTCGAACCAGCTGTTCCTGATCCTCGCGGCGGTCGTCACGATGTACATCGTGCTCGGCGTGCTGTACGAGAGCTACATCCATCCGATCACGATCCTGTCGACGCTGCCGTCGGCCGGCGTCGGCGCGCTGCTCGCGCTGATGATCACCGGGCACGACCTCGACATCATCGGGATCATCGGCATCGTGCTGCTGATCGGCATCGTGAAGAAGAACGCGATCATGATGATCGACTTCGCGCTCGAGGCTGAACGCGTCGAAGGCAAGCCGCCGCGCGAGGCGATCTACCAGGCGTGCCTGCTGCGGTTCCGGCCGATCCTGATGACGACGCTCGCCGCGCTGCTCGGCGCGGTGCCGCTAATCGTCGGCTCGGGCGCGGGCTCCGAGCTGCGCCAGCCGCTCGGGATCGCGATCGCCGGCGGCCTGATCGTGTCGCAGGTGCTGACGCTGTTCACGACGCCGGTGATCTACCTCGGCTTCGACTCGCTCGCGCGCCGCGTGCGCGGCTGGTTCGAACGCCACGGGCCGGGCGCCGATGCAGGCAAGCACACGGGTGCGTAAATGAAACAACCCCCACGCTCACTTCGTTCGCGTGGGGGGGCGCAGCCCCCCCATCTCCCGAAAACGCATCCGTCGGAACACGCGGCGGCCCAGCGAGTGCCGACATGAACCTGTCGCGCCCCTTCATCAACCGCCCCGTCGCGACGACGCTGCTCGCGCTCGGCGTCGCGCTCGCGGGCCTGTTCGCGTTCATCAAGCTGCCGGTGTCGCCGCTGCCGCAGGTCGACTTCCCGACGATCTCGGTGCAGGCGTCGCTGCCGGGCGCGAGCCCGGAAACGGTCGCGACCAGCGTGACGAGCCCGCTCGAACGGCACCTCGGATCGATCGCGGACGTCTCCGAAATGACGTCGACGAGCACGGTCGGCAACGCACGGATCATCCTGCAGTTCGGCCTGAACCGCGACATCGACGGCGCCGCGCGCGACGTGCAGGCCGCGATCAACGCGGCGCGCGCCGACCTGCCCGCCGCGCTGAAGAGCAATCCGACCTACCGCAAGGTCAACCCGGCCGATTCGCCGATCATGGTCGTGTCGCTGACGTCGGAGACGGCGTCGCCGGCGAAGGTGTACGACGCGGCGTCGACGGTGCTGCAGCAGTCGCTGTCGCAGATCGACGGGATCGGCCAGGTCACCGTGAGCGGCTCCGCGAACCCGGCCGTGCGCGTCGAGCTCGAACCGCAATCGCTGTTCCACTACGGGATCGGCCTCGAGGACGTGCGCGCGGCGCTGGCTTCCGCGAACGCCAACGCGCCGAAGGGCGCGATCGAGTTCGGCCCGCAGCGCTTCCAGCTCTATACGAACGACCAGGCGTCCCAGGCGTCGCAATACCGCGACCTCGTCGTCGCGTACCGCAACGGCTCGGCCGTGCGGCTGTCCGATCTGTCCGACGTCGTCGATTCGGTCGAGGACCTGCGCAACCTCGGCCTGTCGAACGGCAAGCGCGCGGTGCTCGTGATCCTCTACCGTTCGCCCGGCGCGAACATCATCGAGACGCTCGATCGCGTGCGCGCGGCGCTGCCGCAGCTCACCGCGTCGCTGCCGGCCGACATCACGGTCACGCCGGTGCTCGACCGCTCGACCACCATCCGCGCGTCGCTGAAGGACACCGAACACACGCTGCTGATCGCGATCAGCCTCGTCGTGATGGTCGTGTTCCTGTTCCTGCGCAACTGGCGCGCGACGCTGATCCCGAGCGTCGCGGTGCCGATCTCGATCGTCGGCACGTTCGGCGCGATGTACCTGCTCGGCTTTTCCATCGACAACCTGTCGCTGATGGCGTTGATCGTCGCGACCGGCTTCGTCGTCGACGACGCGATCGTCGTGCTCGAGAACATCGCGCGGCACATCGAGAACGGCAAGTCGCGGATGCAGGCGGCGCTCGACGGCGCGCGCGAAGTCGGCTTCACGGTGCTGTCGATGAGCATCTCGCTCGTCGCGGTTTTCCTGCCGATCCTGCTGATGGGCGGGATCGTCGGGCGGCTGTTCCGCGAGTTCGCGCTGACGCTGTCGCTCGCGATCGCCGTGTCGCTCGCGGTGTCGCTCACGGTCACGCCGATGATGTGCGCGCGCCTGCTGCCCGACAAGCACGACCCGCGCGACGAGGGCCGCTTCGGGCGCTTCCTCGAACGGGGCTTCGCGCGCATGCAGCGCGGCTACGAGCGCTCGCTGTCGTGGGCGCTGCGCCGGCCGCTGCTGATCCTGCTGACGCTGTTCGCGACGATCGGGCTGAACGTCTACCTGTACGTCGTCGTGCCGAAGGGCTTCTTCCCGCAGCAGGACACCGGGTTGATGATCGGCGGCATTCGGGCCGACCAGTCGACGTCGTTCCAGGCGATGAAGCTGAAGTTCTCCGAGATGATGCGGATCGTGCAGGCCAACCCGAACGTGAAGAGCGTCGCGGGCTTCACCGGCGGCACGCAGACCAACTCCGGCTTCATGTTCGTCACGCTGAAGGGCCGCACCGAGCGCAAGCTGTCGGCCGACCAGGTGATCCAGCAACTGCGCCCGCGGCTGGCGGACGTGGCAGGCGCGAGCACGTTCCTGCAGGCCGCGCAGGACATTCGCGTGGGCGGCCGGCAGAGCAACGCGCAGTACCAGTTCACGCTGCTCGGCGATTCGAGCGCCGACCTGTACAAGTGGGGGCCGATCCTGACCGAGGCGCTGCAGAAGCGCCCCGAGCTGACCGACGTGAACTCCGACCAGCAGCAAGGCGGCATGGAGGCCATGGTGACGATCGACCGCGCGACGGCCGCACGGTTCGGCATCAAGCCCGCACAGATCGACAACACACTGTACGACGCGTTCGGCCAGCGCCAGGTCTCGACGATCTACAACCCGCTGAACCAGTACCACGTCGTGATGGAAGTCGCGCCGAAGTACTGGCAGAGCCCGGAGATGCTGAACCAGGTGTGGATCAGCACGTCGGGCGGCAGCGCGAACGGCTCGCAGACCACCAACGCGGCCGCCGGCACCTTCGTCGCGACCTCGGCCGGCACGTCGAGCGCGGGCACGGCCACGCAGAGCGCCGCGGCGATCGCATCCGATTCCGCGCGCAATCAGGCGCTCAACGCGATCGCGGCGAGCGGCAAGTCGAGCGCGTCGTCGGGCGCGTCGGTGTCGACGTCGAAGTCGACGATGATCCCGCTGTCGGCGATCGCGACGTTCGGGCCGAGCACGACGCCGCTGTCGGTCAACCACCAGGGGCTGTTCGTCGCGACGACGATCTCGTTCAACCTGCCGCCGGGCGTGTCGCTGTCGCAGGCGACCCAGGTGATCTATCAGACGATGGCGCAGATCGGCGTGCCGCCGACGATCGTCGGCAGCTTCCAGGGCACCGCGCAGGCGTTCCAGCAATCGATGAACGATCAGCCGATCCTGATCCTCGCGGCACTCCTGGCCGTCTACATCGTGCTCGGGATCCTGTACGAGAGCTACATCCACCCGATCACGATCCTGTCGACGCTGCCGTCGGCCGGCGTCGGCGCGCTGCTCGCGCTGCTGCTGTTCAAGACCGAGTTCAGCATCATCGCGCTGATCGGTGTGATCCTGCTGATCGGCATCGTGAAGAAGAACGCGATCATGATGGTCGACTTCGCGATCGACCAGACGCGCAACAACCGGAAGTCGTCGTTCGATGCGATCCACGAGGCGTGCCTGCTGCGCTTCCGGCCGATCATGATGACGACGATGGCGGCGCTGCTCGGCGCGCTGCCGCTCGCGTTCGGCAGCGGCGACGGCGCCGAGCTGCGCGCGCCGCTCGGGATCGCGATCGCCGGCGGCCTGATCGTGTCGCAGGTGCTGACGCTCTATACGACGCCGGTCGTCTACCTGTACATGGACCGGCTGCGCGTGTGGGCCGAGAAGCGCCGCAACCGCCGCGGCAATACCGGCGGGCCGGCGGTCGCCGGCGAGTGACGGAAAGCGGCCGCCGCCCAGGCGGGCGCTTTCCGCGCTTGAACACCGGCAGCAATCAGCTATCGTGTGTGCATGCCCACGGCCGCGCCCTTCCCGGGAACCCGCCATGAACGTCCAGCTCAACCACACGATCGTCTGGTGCCGCGACAAGCATGCGTCGAGCCGCTTCCTCACCGAACTGCTGGAATTGCCGCCGCCGACGCCGTTTGGCGCGATGCTGGTCGTCGCGCTCGACAATGGCGTGTCGCTCGATTTTTACGAACAGGCGGGGGAGATCCGGTCGCAGCATTACGCGTTCCTGATCGACGAAGCCGGCTTCGATCGCGTGCTCGCACGCATCCGCGAACGCGGGTTGCCGCACTGGGCCGATCCGGCGAAGCGGCAAGCCGATGACATCTACCGCCACAACGGCGGACGCGGCGTGTACTTCGACGATCCGGACGGTCACTTCCTCGAAGTGATGACGCAGCCGTACGTGCTGAACGGCTGATATGACTCCCGCTGTCAATCGGGATTGGTGTTCGGGTTTTCCACGCGTTATTGTTCAAATTTCCTGAGGGCG
>NZ_LPMU01000058.1:0-539 GCF_001534535.1 Burkholderia sp. MSMB1459WGS | reverse complement strand
CCGTACGCGCCCGAATGCTCCTTCGCGATCGCCATCACCGCGTCGTACGAGTCGCGGCGCGCCCAGTCGCGCTGCCATTCGAGCATCACCTGCTGCCACGTGACCGGCACCACGCCGGCCTGCACCATGCGCTGCATCGCGAAGTCGTGCGCGGCTTGCGTCGTGCCGCCCGATGCGTCGGCGACCATGTAGATCTCGTAGTCGCCTTCGAGCATCGCGCACAGCGCGAACGTCGTATTGCAGACTTCGGTCCACAGGCCCGACACGACCACCTTCTTGCGGCCGTTCGCGGCCAGCGCGTCGCGCACCTTCTGGTCGTCCCACGAATTCATCGACGTGCGTTCGAGCGTCTTCTGGTTCGGGAACACGTCGAGCAGCTCGGGATAGGTGTGGCCCGAGAAGCTGTCGCTTTCGACCGTCGTGATCGTGGTCGGGATGTTGAAGACCTTCGCGGCCTTCGCGAGCCCGACGACGTTGTTCTTCAGCGTCTGGCGATCGATCGACTGCACGCCGAACGCCATCTGCGGCTGCTGGTCGAT
>NZ_LPMU01000057.1:0-65949 GCF_001534535.1 Burkholderia sp. MSMB1459WGS | reverse complement strand
TAGACGCCGTCGGCCTTCACGATCACGCGGCTGCCCGCGCGATTGAGCGCGCCCATGTCCGAGAACGGGTGGATGTGGTGGGCGGCGTCGAGCGCGCGAAAATCGGCGGTCGAGCGCGGCGAAAAAGCTTCGTTTCGATCGGTCATGTTTTCTCCGTCAAACAGCGCCGCACGCTCACACGTGCAGCAGCAGATGCCTGCGTTCCCACGAGCTGATCACGCGGAAGAACGCTTCGTATTCGGTTTCCTTCAACGCCAGGTAGGCCTTCACGAACTTGTCGCCGAGAATGCCGGCGAGCGGCTCGCACGCGGCCATCAGCGAAATGCCTTCCTCGAGATTGCGTGGCAGTTGGTACGGCAGGTCGTAGCCGTCCGATGCGATCGGCTCGGTCGGCGCGAGCTGTTGCATCATGCCGAGATAGCCGGCGGCGAGCGTCGCCGCGAACGCGAGGTACGGGTTGCAGTCGACGCCCGGGATGCGGTTCTCGATGCGCCGCGCGACCGGCGTCGACTGCGGGATCCGGAATCCGACCGTCCGGTTGTCGTAGCCCCACTGCACGTTGATCGGCGCGGCCATGAAGCGCGACAGGCGACGGTACGAATTGATGTACGGCGCGAAGATCGGCATCAGCGCCGGCGTGTACTTCTGCAGCCCCGCCAGATAGCTGTGGAACAGCGGCGACACGGCGCCGTTTTCATCGGCGAACAGATTACGCCCGGTGCGCATATCCGCAAGGCTCTGATGAATGTGCATCGCGGAACCCGGCTCGTTTTCCATCGGCTTGGCCATGAACGTCGCATACATGTTGTGACGCAGCGCGGCCTCGCGCACCGTGCGCTTGAACAGGAACACCTGGTCGGCCAGCGAGAGCGCGTCGCCGTGCATGAAGTTGATCTCCATCTGCGCGGCGCCGACTTCGTGAATCAGCGTCTCGATATCGAGGCCCTGCATTTCGCAGTACTCGTAGATGTCCTCGAACAGCGGATCGAACTCGTTGACGGCCTCGATCGAATACGACTGGCGGCCCGTTTCCGCGCGCCCCGTACGACCGACCGGCGGACGCAGCGGCAGGTCGGGATCGGCGTTCATGTCGACCAGATAAAACTCGAGTTCCGGCGCGACGACCGGCTTCCAGCCCTTCGCCTCGTACAGGTCGAGCACGCGGCGCAGCACGTAGCGCGGCGAGATCTCGACCGGCGAGCCGTCGAAATGCACGCAATCGTGGATCACCTGCGCGGTCGGATCGACCGCCCACGGGATCAGGCAGATCGTCGACGGATCGGGCACGCACACCATGTCGGGATCGGTCACGCCGGTCAGTGTGCCGTCTTCCGGATAGTCGCCGGTGACGGTCTGCACCATCACGGCCTGCGGCAAGCGCATCGATTCGCCGGATTCGAATTTGTTGCGCGGAATGATCTTGCCGCGCGCGATGCCGGCCATGTCGGGAATGATCGCTTCGACTTCGGTGATACGGTGCTGTCGCAGGAATTCGCTCAGTTCGGGTTGCATGATCGGCCTCGTTCAGTCGATGTCGGATGCGGCAGGCGTCGCGCCGCCGGCCGCATGATTGCGGTGCGTCATGTGCGCGCGGCACGCCGCGCCGAATGCCGCGAAGATGTCGCGCGACAGCGGCTGCTCCGCGTAGCGCCACTCGGGATGCCACTGCACGCCCAGCGCGAACGCGCGCGCGCCGCGCACGCTGACGGCCTCGACCAGTCCGTCGGGCGCGCTCGCCTCGATCACGAGCCCCGCGCCCAAGCGCGCGATGCCCTGGTCGTGCAGCGAATTGACCGTCGCCTCGTGCGCGCCGCGCGCGACCCGCTGCAGCAGGCCGCCGGGGGCGAACTGCACGACGTGCGCGGGGCCGTACTGCCGTTCGAGCGGATCGTCCGGCCGTTCGCGATGGTCGTCGAAGCCGGTCGTCGCATGCAGCCGCTGATGCAGCGTGCCGCCATACGCGACGTTCAGCTCCTGCATGCCGCGGCAGATCGCGAGCACGGGCACGCCCGCGTCGATCGCCGCGCGGATCAGCGGCAACGCGGTCGCATCGCGCGCCGGATCGTGCAGCATGTCGGACGCGCTCGCGGCGCCGCCGTAATGATGCGGCTCGACGTTCGAATAGCTGCCGGTCAACAGCAGCCCGTCGATGGCCGCGACGATCGCATCGGCCGGCTGCCGCGCGCCGAGCGCGGGCAGCACGAACGCCAGCGCGCCGGCGCCGTCGACGACGGCGGCGAGGTACTTCTCGCCCGCCGCGTGGTTCGGATGCGCACCGCGCAGGATGCGGTCGGCGGTAACGGCTACGATCGGTCGCGCACGCATCGGCGTCTCTCCGGTGATGGCGCGCGACACGCTTGCGCGCACAACGATGCAGGTTCTCGGACGAGCCGCACGCGCGCGCCATCGCGCCACGCAAGCGAAAACGCCAGCGCAGGCGCAAGCTTGCCGCGCGAAGGCTGCGGCAACAGGCGGTGCGGTCCGGAACGGAAGCGGAAAGGGACGCTAGGGCAACAACGATGCGCTGCCGTCGCACTGCACCGCGCTGAACACGTGCGCGGTCACGAGATTGAAGCGGCGCGGGCCGCGATCGGAAATGGCGAAAAAGCGAGGCTCGCGTAACGGGGCGGCGCGCGTGCCGCGATCAGCATGCCGGTTCGGCCCGGCCTGAGGCGGCGCGCCCGCCGACGGACTTCGCGTCCGGCGTATCGAAGGGCTGGCGGCTTTCACGATCGTACTCGACTGACTGATGAAGGCAGGACACGTGTCGCAATGCCGCGTGGCGGCACGTGAGCAAGATGTCTCGCGCGAATTCCGGCGCAGTCCGGCCATCGTCGATGGCCTCGCCGCCGGTACGCGCGTGACGACTTCCTGACATTCAGCTTATATCACTTAAAAATTGCGTCAAATTTTCAGGTGTCGATGACGACGTCGATCAGACGAAAAAAAACGGCATCGACCGCGCGGATCGATGCCGTTTTGTGCATTGCACCGGCTTGCCTGCTACGTGTCGACGGGGGGGACGCCCTGTTGCGCCGCGCTGCCGCATACAGGCGGCCGATACTCAACGATGCGCAAGTGCGGTTTCGACGAGCGTTTGCAGCAGCGGCACGATCCGCGCGGCACGCGCTTCGTCGTACGCGTACGGACGCGTCTCTTCCATGTAGGTGATCTGCGACAGTTCGAGCTGCACGGCTTCGACGCCGGTATCGGGCACGCCATAGTGACGCGTGATATAGCCGCCCTTGAAGCGCCCGTTCGCGACGGCCGTATAGCCGCCATGCGCGAGCACGCGCGCAGCCAGCGCCTCCGCGAGACCGGGCGCCGCGCTCGCGCCGCTCGACGTGCCGAAGTTGAAATCCGGCAGGCGGCCTTCGAAGAAACGCGGCACGTGCGAGCGGATCGAATGCGCTTCCCACACGAGCACGCGGCCGTGTTCGCCCTTCAGGCGTGCGATCTCGCGTTGCAGCGCGTCGTGATACGGCAGCCAGTAGCGATCGCGGCGACGCATGATCTCGTCATTGCCGGGCAGTGCGTTCGCAGGATACAGCGGCGCCTTGTCGAACGTATCGACCGGCACGAGCCCCGTCGTGTCCTGCCCCGGATACAGGTTCTCATTGTCGGGCGGACGGTTCAGGTCGACGACGTAGCGCGCGTGCGACGGCACGAGGATCGATGCGCCGAGATCGGCCGCGAAGCCGTACAGCCGCTCGAGATGCCAGTCGCAATCGTCGACGAAGCGCGCATCGGGCGTCATCGTCGCGGCGATGTCGTCGGGGATGTACGTGCCTGCGTGCGGAATCGAGATCAGCAGCGGCAGCGTGCCCTGCTTCAACGTGAATACAGCCGGTTGTTCAGTCATGTCGCCTCACCGTGTAAGAGTCTGCCGGCGCACGCATGCGGCGTGCGCCGGTTGCTGCGCATCAGCGCAGCAGTTGCGCCAGCGCGGCGCGGTAGTCGGCATACGCGGCGGCTTCGTCGCGATGGCGGCGGCCGCTCACGACGCGCTCGCCACCCGTGTAGACGTCGAGCACCGGCGTCTCGCCGTGCTCGGCGAACACGATGCCCGACAGCCATGCCGCGCTGCCGTGCTCGGCGATCGCCGGATGATCGGGGTCGAGCACGAGCCAGTCGGCGCGACAGCCTGCACGCAGCGCACCGATGCGCCGCCCGCTCGCCTGCGCGCCGCCCGCGAGCGACGCATCGAACAGGCGGTCGGCGACGTGCGCCTGCGACTCGCTCGCCAGCACGTTGCGCGCGCGGTGCACGAGCCGCTGCCCGTATTCGAGCAGGCGCAGCTCCGAGCGCCATTCGACCGACGCGTGGCTGTCCGAGCCGACGCCGATCACGCCGCCCTGCGCGAGATAGTCGACCGCCGGGAACACGCCGTCGCCGAGGTTCGCTTCGGTCGTCAGGCACAGGCCCGCGACCGCGCGACGCTTCGCGAGCGCCGCCGTCTCGGCCGCGTCGACGTGCGTGGCGTGCACGAGGCACCAGCGCGCATCGACGTCGAAGCGATCGAGCAGCCATTGTACGGGGCGTGCGCCGTAGGCACGGACGCAGTCGTCGACTTCGGCCGTCTGCTCGGCGATGTGGATATGCACCGGCGCATTGTCGGGCAGCCCATCGAGCAGCACGCGCAGCCCGCTCTCGGACACCGCGCGCAGCGAATGCGGCGCGACGCCGTAGCGCAGCCCGCCGTGTTCGGGCGCCGCGCGACGCATCGCGTCGAGCAGTTCGAGCACGCCGTCGGGGGTGTTGATGAAGCGGCGCTGGTCGTCACGCGGCGGCTTGTTGCCGAAGCCGGCGAACTGGTACGACACGGGCAGCATCGTGATGCCGATGCCGGCCGCGCGCGCCGCATCGACCACGCGCGTGCCGAGCTCCGCGATCCGCGGATAGCGCGAGCCGTCCTGCGCATGATGCACGTAGTGGAATTCGCACACCGACGTGTAGCCGCACTTGAGCATCTCGACATACAGCCAGCGTGCAATCGCCGCGAGTGCGTCGGGCGTGATCTTCAGTGCGAAACGGTACATCAGGTCGCGCCAGCTCCAGAAGCTATCGGCGGGATTCGCGCGGTATTCGGTGAGCCCCGCCATCGCGCGCTGGAACGCGTGCGAATGCAGGTTCGGCATGCCGGGCAGCACCGGCCCGGCCGCACGCGTGACACCTGCCGGTGCATCGGTGTCGGGCGTCACGTCGGTCAGCGTGCCGGTTGCGTCCCAGCGCAGCAGCACGTTGCGGCGCCAGCCATCGGGCAGGTAGGCATGGTCCGCGAACAACAGGGTATCGGTCATGGCGAGTCCTCATCGACCGGCTCGAGCGTGTCAGCGTCTCGTCCGGCCCGGTGCCGCGGCCGGCAGGCGCGCGCGTCACGCCCAGCGCCTGCCTCGCGGCGATCGACCGGAGGGCGCCGTTGCGCACCGGTCCGGTCCCATGCAAAGCGTCGGCCGGACCGGGCCGTCACGACCCGGCCCGGTCCGTCGCGAAACTTATCCGTTCATCCGGCGAAACACGGTCGTGCCGCCGCGTACGACCTGCTCGCACAGCGGCCGGCCGATCCAGTACGCCAGCTCGGCCAGCGAGCCGACCGACCACACGGCGAAATCGGCCTGGCGGCCGACCTCGAGCGCGCCGTGGCGATCCGCGCGGCCGAGTGCCGCGGCCGCGTGGCGCGTGACGCCCTGCAGCACCTCGGGCACCGTCATGCGGAACAGCGTGCAGCCCATGTTCAGCGTCAGCAGCAGCGATTCGAGCGGCGACGTGCCGGGGTTGTGATCGGTCGCGAGTGCGATCGGCACGCCGTGCTTGCGCAGCAGCTCGATCGGCGGCAGTTGCGTTTCGCGGATGAAGTAGTACGCGCCGGGCAGCAGCACGGCGACCGTGCCGGCCGCCTTCATCGCCTCGATACCGGCTTCGTCGAGAAATTCGAGGTGGTCGGCGGACAGCGCGCGGTAACGCGCGGCGAGCGCCGTCCCGCCCGCATTCGACAGTTGCTCCGCATGCAGCTTCACCGGCAACCCGCGCCGCGTCGCGGCCTCGAACACGCGCTCGGTCTGCGCGAGCGAAAAGCCGATGCGTTCGCAGAACACGTCGACCGCATCGACGAGCCCTTCGTCGGCCAGCGTCGGCAGCATCCGGTCGCAGACTTCGTCGATGTACGCGTCCGCGCGCCCCGCATATTCGGGCGGCAGCGCATGCGCGCCGAGGAAGGTCGTGTAGACCGTGACCGGGAAGCGCTCGCCGAGCTGGCGCGCGACGCACAGCATCTTGCGCTCGCTCGCGAGATCGAGCCCGTAGCCCGACTTGATCTCGATCGCGGTCACGCCTTCGGCGAGCAGCGGCTGCAGGCGCGCGGCGGCCTGCACGAACAGCGTCGTCTCGTCGGCCGCGCGCGTCGCGCGCACCGTCGACACGATCCCGCCGCCCTGCCGCGCGATCTCCTCGTAGCTGACGCCGGCGAGGCGCTGCGCGAACTCGTCGGCACGCGTGCCGCCATACACGAGGTGCGTATGGCAGTCGACGAGGCCCGGCGTCACCCACGCGCCGTGCAAGTCCTCGCGCTGCCAATGCGCATAGCCGTGCGGCAGCGCGGACAACGCGCCGAGCCACGCGATCGCGCCGGTTTCGTCGACGGCAATCGCCGCGTCGTCGATCGTCTCGTCGGGATGGCCGTGCGGACACAGCCTCAGGTGATGCCAGACAGTCGGTTTCATGCGTTCAGTCTCGTTCGCCGACGGTGAGCGAGACGGCGAGCAGCGCGCCGCTTCCGCTCACGACGACGTCAAACGCACGCCGCGGCCCGTCGAGCCGCAACGTGTCCATTTCCTGCAGTGCGTGGTGCGCGCCGTCGATCTCGACGCCGACCGCACCCGTTGCGCAGAACAGCAGGACGGTATCGGCGCGCTCGATGCGGTGCATGCCCTCGGGCCACACGTCGACCGACCCGCGCGCGGCCGAACGGCGCGTCATCAGGTTGAAGTCGCGCGTCGCACCGTCGTGCAACGTCGCATCGATCGCCGTCTCGCCCGCGAAATCCGCGCGGGCCAGCGGTGCGTCGAGCACGTGCCGCGTGCCGCCCGCTTCGACGAGCGTCATGCCCGTACCGGACAGCAGCACGAGCGTGCGGTCGACGCCGTCGAAACGCGAGAACGGCCCGGCCGTGCCGACGTCCGCGACGCTCACGCGCCATGCGAACGCGTCGAGCGCAGCACCCGGCGGGAACGCGCCGATCTCGCGCGTCACGCCGCCGCCGTTCTTCCACGGCGACGCAACGAGATCCGCGCCGCGGATCAGCGCGGCGGTCGCCGGCGCCTGATCGAGCGCCGTCATGCTCAGCGGCCGAGCATCGGCAGCTTCAGGCCGGCTTCGCGAGCCGTCTGCTGCGCGAGTTCGTAGCCGGCATCCGCATGGCGCATCACGCCGGTCGCCGGGTCGTTCAGCAGCACGCGACCGAGACGCTCGTGCGCGTCGGCCGTCCCGTCGGCGACGATCACGACGCCCGAGTGCTGCGAGAAGCCCATGCCGACGCCGCCGCCATGGTGCAGCGACACCCACGATGCGCCGCCCGCGGTGTTCAGCAGCGCGTTGAGCAGCGGCCAGTCGCTGACGGCGTCCGACCCGTCCTTCATCGATTCCGTCTCGCGGTTCGGGCTCGCGACCGAACCGGTGTCGAGGTGGTCGCGGCCGATCACGATCGGGGCCTTCAGTTCGCCGTTCTTCACCATCTCGTTGAACGCCTGGCCGAGGCGATAGCGATCCTTCACGCCGACCCAGCAGATCCGTGCCGGCAGGCCCTGGAACGCGATGCGCTCACGCGCCATGTCAAGCCAGTTGTGCAGGTGCGGATCGTCGGGGATCAGCTCCTTCACCTTCTGGTCGGTCTTGTAGATGTCTTCCGGGTCGCCCGACAGCGCGACCCAGCGGAACGGGCCCTTGCCTTCGCAGAACAGCGGGCGGATGTACGCCGGCACGAAGCCCGGGAAGTCGAATGCGTTCTCGACGCCCATTTCCAGCGCCATCTGGCGGATGTTGTTGCCGTAGTCGAGCGTCGCGGCACCGCGTTCCTGCAGCGCCAGCATCGCGCGCACCTGGACGGCCATCGACTGCTTCGCGACCTTCACGATGCTCTGCGGATCGACCTTCTGCGCTTCGCGCCATTGCGCGACGGTCCAGCCTTGCGGCAGGTAGCCGTTGATCGGGTCGTGCGCGCTCGTCTGGTCGGTCACGCAGTCCGGCGTGATGCCGCGCGCGACGAGTTCCGCGAACACGTCGGCAGCATTGCCGAGCAGGCCGACCGACACCGGCTTGCCGGTGCGCTTCGCTTCGTCGATCATGCCGAGCGCTTCGTCGAGCGTCGTCGCCTTCTTGTCGACGTAGCGCGTCTTCAGGCGGAAGTCGATACGCGTCTCGTCGCATTCGACCGCGATCATCGAGAAGCCGGCCATCGTCGCGGCGAGCGGCTGCGCGCCGCCCATCCCGCCCAGACCGCCCGTCAGGATCCAGCGGCCCGACGGATCGCCGTTGAAGTGCTGGTTCGCGACCGAGAAGAAGGTTTCGTAGGTGCCCTGCACGATGCCCTGGCTGCCGATGTAGATCCAGCTGCCGGCCGTCATCTGGCCGTACATCATCAGGCCCTTGCGATCGAGCTCGTGGAAGTGATCCCAGTTGGCCCAGTGCGGCACCAGGTTCGAGTTCGCGAGCAGCACGCGCGGCGCATCCTTGTGCGTGCGGAACACGCCGACCGGCTTGCCCGACTGGATCAGCAGCGTTTCGTTCTCTTCGAGATCCTTCAGCGACGCGAGGATCTGGTCGTAGCATTCCCAGTTACGCGCCGCGCGGCCGATGCCGCCGTACACGACGAGCGCATGCGGATGCTCGGCGACTTCCGGGTCGAGGTTGTTCTGGATCATCCGGTAGGCCGCTTCGGCCAGCCAGGTCTTGCAGGTTTTCTCGCTGCCGCGCGGCGCGCGGATCGTGCGCGTCGGATCGAGGCGGGGATCGATGTGTTTCGGATGGTTCATGACGACTGCTCCCGAAGGAAAATGAATATCAATAAGGAATCAGAAATGCCCGGTGAAGCGATAACGGCTGCCGGGATGCCACAGATTCGCCACCGAGGCGACGACGCCCTGCGACCAGGTGCGCCGATGTAAAACCAGACACGGTTCGACGTCGTCCATCCGCAGCTGCTCGCGCCGCTCCGGTGCCGGCGCCGCCGCTTCGATCCGGTACTCGACGCGCTGCAGCGGCGCCGCGCGCATCAGGTACAGGTTCGGCGTCGTGTTCGTGAAATCCTGCTCGGCGTAATCCGGCGCGACCGCCGGATTCACCCATCGTTCTTCGAGCTGCACCGGCTCGTCGTTCTCGAAGTGCAGCACCTGCGAATGAAACAGCTTCGTGCGCACGGCCACCTGCATCTCGTCGGCGAGCGCCTCGTCGGCGCGGATCGTGTCGAGCCCGAGCACGCTGGCGCGATACGCATGCCCGCGCGCACCGACTTCCTCGGAGATGCTTCGGATCGCCACCAACGTCGACTCGTACTTCGGCCGCGCGACGTAGGTGCCCGCGCCCTTCATGCGCGTGAGCACCTGCTCGGCCGTCAACTCGCGCAGCGCGCGGTTGACGGTCATGCGTGCCACCTTGAACTCGCGCGCCAGCTCGTTCTCGGACGGCACCTGGTCGCCCTCCTCCCACTCGCCGGCGTGGATGCGGGCCAGGATGAAGTCCTTGATCTCCTGGTAGACCGGCGCGCTCATCGGCTTACTGTTCCGATGCGAACGAGAACGGTGCGACCTTCGCGAACGCGCGCTCGCCGACGAGCTTCGCGATCACCGCGATGTCCGGCGCGAAATAGTGGTCGAGTTCGTAGTGCGCGACCTGGCTGCGGATGATTTCCATCACCGGCGCGAGCTTCGGGCTCGTGTGGTACGGCGCGCGCAGGTCGACGCCCTGGGCGGCGGCCAGCAGTTCGATCGCGAGGATGTGCTTCGTGTTGTCCGCGATGTCGGCGAGCTTGCGCGCGGCGAACGTCGCCATCGACACGTGGTCTTCCTGGTTCGCGGAAGTCGGCAGCGAATCGACCGACGCCGGGTGCGCGAGCGTCTTGTTTTCCGACGCGAGGGCGGCTGCCGTCACGTGCGCGATCATGAAGCCGGAATTCACGCCGCCGTCCTTCACGAGGAACGGGGGCAGACCCGACAGCGTCGCATCGATCAGCAGCGCGATGCGGCGCTCGGCCAGCGCACCGATTTCCGCCGCGGCGAGCGCGAGGTTGTCGGCCGCGAACGCGACGGGCTCGGCGTGGAAGTTACCGCCCGACAGCACTTCGCCGGTATCCGGGAAGATCAGCGGGTTGTCCGACACGGCGTTCGCTTCGACCAGCAGCACGTCGGCCGCATGGCGCATCTGGTCCAGGCACGCGCCCATCACCTGCGGCTGGCAGCGCAGGCTGTACGGATCCTGCACCTTGTCGCAGTCGCGGTGCGACTGGTTGATCGGCGAGCCTTCGAGCAGTTCGCGGTACGACGCGGCCGCGTCGATCTGGCCTCGATGGCCGCGCAGTTCGTGGATGCGCGCGTCGAACGGCTTCACCGAGCCGGCTGCCGCGTCGACCGACAGCGCGCCCGCGACGAGCGCGGTGCGGTACAGGTCTTCGATCGCGAACATGTTGTCGAGCGCGAGCGCCGTCGACGCCTGCGTGCCGTTCAGGAGCGCCAGGCCTTCCTTCGCCTGCAGCGTCAGCGGCGCGAGGCCCGCGACGCGCAAGCCGTCGAGCGCGCTCGCCCGCTCGCCGCGGATGAACACTTCGCCGACGCCGAGCAGCACGGCCGACATGTGCGCGAGCGGCGCGAGGTCGCCCGATGCGCCGACCGAGCCCTTCACCGGAATCAGCGGCAGCACGTCGGCGTTGAACAGCGTGATCAGCGCGTCCATCACTTCACGGCGGATGCCCGAGTGACCGCGGCCGAGACTCGACAGCTTCAGCGCCATCAGCAGGCGCACCGACGAGCGCGCCATCGGCTCGCCGACGCCGACCGCGTGCGACAGCACCAGGTTCTTCTGCAGCAGTTCGAGCTGGTCGTGCGGGATGTGGGTGCTCGCCAGGCGGCCGAAGCCCGTGTTGATGCCGTAGGCCGGCTCGCCCTTCGCGGCGATGTCGGCGACGGCCTTCGCGCCCGCGTCGATCTTCGCGAAGCTCGCCGGGTCGAGCTTCAGTTGCACGGATTCGCGAGCGATCCGGCGCAGTTGCGGGAGGGTCAGGTGGCCGGGGGTCAACGTAATCATGTGAGCAATCCTGTCTAGACAAGTTCGGAATGGATTGAAGTGTAGCCACGTCAACTTGTCTAGACAACCCGTTTTTCGCCGATTTCGACTCGGGAGTTTCCCTGATGCCCCGCAGCCCCGCCGGACTGGCCCGCCAGAACCGGGCATTAACATATGTTGCAATTATTTTGTCTTTGGCAACATACGAATCACCATTCGCTCCGGAGACCGCCATGCCCTTCCCGTCACGATTCGCCGCCCGCGTCGGCGGCCCCCTGCTCGTCGCCGCGTGCGCGCTCGCGTGCAGCGCGCCCTTCGCGGCCGAGCCGTCGTCCGGCACGCTGGAGAAAGTCCGGCAGGCCAACCTGATTTCGATCGGCCATCGCGAAACGTCGGTGCCGTTCTCGTATGTCGATGCGGGCGGCAAGGTCATCGGCTTCTCGCAGGACCTGTGCGACCGCGTGATCGCCGCGGTGAAGGCGCGCACCGGCAAGCCCGACCTGCAGGTGCGCTTCATTCCGGTCACCTCGCAGAACCGCATTCCGCTGGTGCAGAACGGCACCGTCGATCTCGAATGCGGCGTGACGACCAATCTCGCCGCGCGCCATGCGCAGGTCGCGTTCTCGACCACCTTCTTCGTCGCGACGACGCGCCTGCTCACGCGCACGAACTCGGGCATCCGCGACTTCCCCGATCTCGCCGGCAAGACGGTCGTGACGAACCAGGGCACGACATCCGAACGCCTGCTGCGCAAGATGAACGAGGAAAAGAAGATGAACATGCAGATCATCAGCGCAAAGGACTACGGCGAAGGACGCCTCACGCTCGAATCGGGCCGCGCGGCCGCGTACATGATGGACGACGTGCTGCTCGCGGGCGTGCGCCAGCTCGCCGCGAAACCGGCCGACTGGCAGATCGTCGGCACGCCGCAATCGTCGGAAGCCTACGGGTTCATGCTGCGCAAGAACGATCCGCAGTTCAAGGCGCTCGTCGACGGCGCGCTCGTGCAGCTGATGAAAGGCGGCGAGATCAACGCGCTGTACGACAAATGGTTCATGAAGCCGGTGCCGCCGAAGGGGCTGGCGTTCGACTTCCCGATGAGCGACGCGATCAAGGCGCGCTATGCGGCGCCGAACGACGCGCCGCTCGAGTAAGCGCAGCGCGCCGGCCCCGGCCTACGCGCGCGTCCACGCGACGCACGCCGCGTAGCCGGGCGCCGCGTCGAGCCACGCGGCGTCGAACGCCGCGATGCCGGCGGCGGGCGCGGCCGGCTCGACGACCGTCGTCGCAGGCGTCGTGGCATCGCGCGGCGGCACGACCGCGAACGCGCGCAGCCCGCCGACGATGCCGGTGCCGAGCGCCTTGAGCAGCGCCTCCTTCGCGGACCACACCCGCATGAATTCGCGCTCGCGCGCGCCGGGCGGCAGGCCGTCGAGATACGCGACCTCCGCAGGCGCGCACACTTCGCGCGTCAGCGCGCGCCAGTCGGCCGCGCGGTTGCAGCCCTCGATATCGACGCCGACGCGGCCCGCCGGCGCCCACGCGATCAGCGCATGATCGCCTGCGTGCGACACGTTGAAATCGAGCGCCGCGCGATGCATGCGGTCCAGCGACGGCCGCCCCGATGCGTCGACGACGATCGCGACCGCGTGCGCGGCGATGCCGAGCGCCGCGCCGAGCACGTCGCGTAGCGCGGCGCGCGTCGCGGCGCTGCGTACCGCATCCTCATGCCGCAGGAAGCGCGCGGCGCGTGCGCGTTCGCCGTCGCTCAGCGCCGCATACGCGGGCGACACGAGCGGCACGCGCCAGTCGAAATCGACGCGCGCGACCCGCACGCCGGCGCGCGTCGCGGCGGGCGGCACGTCGAGCGCATGCACGCGCCACGCGTGCGGCGTTGCAACGGGAGAAGCGGAATCGGACGGAATGGACATCGGCGCGCGGCAGCTCGCTGGGCTTTAAGACGAAACGTCCGATGTTAATCGATCGCGCCTGCCTGCGGCTGCTGCCGCCGGATCGGAAAGCAAGCCACGAGAGCGGGGTGACGTTCGGATGCGCCGGGTCATCCGTTCGCGGCCCTGCCCGGCGCGCCGCTCCCCGACAGCCGTCCGCGCGACGCCGGGTGGAGCGCATGCACGGCGCCCGGCGCATCGGCCGGCAGCACGCCGTGTCGCAGCCAGTACGACGCGACGGGCCACAGCGTGTGGGTGAAGCGGCTATGGAAAAACGCGAAATGGCCGATCGCATCGACGCCGATGTCGGCCGGCGCGATCCGCAGATGCGTGACGTTGCTGCCCGTGTAATAGCCGACCAGCCGCTCGATCGCGTCGACCGTGCCGAACGCGTCGTCGTCGAGGCCGATCGCGAGCATCGGCGCCGACAGCCCCGCGAAGCGCGCCGGCAACGCGGCGCGGCTCGCCGCGCCGTCGTCGAGCACGCTGCCGATGTAGCCATCCTCGAAACGCGGCCGCGAACGCGCCCACGACAGCGCGATACCGCGCGGCGTGTCCTCCATCCAGCCGAGCCGCTTCGCGGGCACGTAGCCGAACACGGCCGCGAGCGCGGGCATCGCGACATGCCACTTCCACCACATGCGGCGCCGCTCGGCGGGCAGGTAATCGCGCCAGTACGCATACTGCGCGCCGACGGTCACCACATGCCGTACGTGCACGTTCGACGCCGCGAGGCCGAGCACGCAGCCGCCGATGCTGTGCGCGACCACATCGAGCGGCTGGCCCGGAAACGCGTCGCGCGCGTAATGCAGCGCGGCCTCGCAATCGAGCCGGCCCCAGTCGAGCCAGGTCGCGCGCAGCTTCGCAAGCTGCGCCGGGCGCGACCCGCCGATGCCGCGATAGTCGTAGACGAGCACGTCGCGCCCCTGCGCGAACAGCCACGCCGCGAAACGAAAGTAGTAGTCGCAGCGCACCGACGTCGCGCAATTGACGACCGTCACGGGCCGCACGCCACCGCCGCGATGGCGCCAGACATGGCCGCGCAACAGGTAGCCGTCGGCCGCGCGCAGCGTCACGGGCTCGGGCGGCAATGCGCCCGCCGCGCGGCTGCCTGGCGCCGCGCCGCTTTCCTCGTTCGAAATCGTCATCGTGTCTCCTGTCGACCCCAGTCGGCGCTTTAGCGCTTACTGGAATCCCATGCTTCGCGGTCGGTCCGGGCGGGCGCCTCAGGCTTACTCAGCCCCTCTTCCGCGATCGACCCGCCTCCATTGAACTTGACGCGTGCCGCGTTCTCAACCAATCTTGCTGCTCCGTTCGCATGAGCCACGCGCATGTCAACGCCACTCGTCCGTCTCCCGTCGCTCGATCTCGTCCGCGGTTTCGTCGCCGTCGGCCGCCGCATGAGCATCACGCTCGCCGCGCAGGACCTGTGCGTCACGCAGTCGGCGGTCAGCCGCCAGGTCCATGCGCTCGAAGCGCATCTCGGCGTCACCTTGCTGCAGCGTGGCTACCGGAAGATCGCGTTCACGCCGGAAGGCGAGCGGCTGTTCCGCGTCGCCGATGCGGCGCTGCACAGCCTGCAGGACACCGTCGCGTCGCTCGCCGCCGTGCGCGAGCGCCAGCCCGTGACGATCACCGCCAGCATCGGCGTGACCGCGCTCTGGCTGCTGCCTCGGCTCGGACGGTTGCAGGCGCGGCTGCCCGCGATCGACCTGCGCGTCGCCGCGAACGACAAGGTACTCGATTTGCGCGCCGAAGGCATCGACCTCGGCATCCGCTACTGCCCGCGCGACCGTGCGCCGGCCGGTGCGCTGCGCCTGTTCGACGAGATCGTCGTGCCGGTCGCGCATCCCGCGCTCGCCGCGCGGCCGGTCGCGAGCGCGGCGGCGATCGCTGATCACGTGCTGCTCGAATTCGACGGGCCGCCGCAACCGCATCTGCAGTGGCACGCACACCTGCACGCGGCGGGGCTCGGCGATGCGCGCCCGAAAGGCGTGCTGCGCTTCAACCAGTACGACCAGGTGATCCAGGCCGCGATCGCGGGCCAGGGCATCGCGCTCGGCCGGCTCGCGCTCGTCGCGCCGATGCTCGCCGACGGCCGGCTCGCGGTGCTCGGGCCGCACACGCAAACGCGCTCGGAAACGTACGGCTACTGGCTGTTCCAGCACGATCCGGCCCCGCGCCGCGAAGTCGCCGACGTGCGCGACTGGATACTCGCCGAAGCGGCCGAATGCGACGCGGCGATGCACGCGCACGATACGACGTCGGCCTGAGCCCGCGGCGCGGATGCGCGTGAGCGCAGGCAACGGCCGCCCTCTTCGCATTCCCGTTGCGCATGTCAACCTGACCGAATGATCGCTTGAGCGCCGGTCGCCCCGCTCGTCTAATCGGGATCGAGCGCGGCCGTTTCGCCGCGCGCCTTCATCCGGAGACACGCATGACCCCGATCGAGCAGGAAGTCCGGCGCCGCTGGCTGCCCGTGCTGGCAGGCGGTCTGATCATGGGCGCCGCGCTCGGCATCCGCCACGTGCAGGGCCTGTTCCTCGCGCCCGTCTCGCTCGACCACGGCTGGTCGCGCGAAGCGTTCGGGCTCGCGCTGGCGCTGCAGAACCTGATCTGGGGCGTCGCACAGCCATTCACCGGGATGGTGGCCGACCGCTTCGGCTCGGTACGCGTGATCGTCGCCGGCATGCTGCTGTACGCGGCCGGGCTCGTCACGATGGCGCATGCTGCGTCGACCGGCCTGTTCACGGTCGGCGCCGGGCTCGTGATCGGCGTCGCGCTGTCGGGCTCGGCGTTCGCGTCGATCTACGGCGCGCTGAGCCGCCTGTTCCCGCCCGACCGGCGCGGCTGGGCGCTCGGTATCGCCGGCGCGATCGGCGGGCTCGGCCAGTTCTGCATGGTGCCCGTCGCGCAGGAACTGATCGGCGGCATCGGCTGGCGGCACGCGTTCGTCGCGCTGGCGCTCGTCGCCGCGCTGCTCGCACCGCTCGCCGTGCTGCTGCGCGACCGGCCCGCGCAGGCAGCCGGCGCTTCAGCCGGCCCCGGCCAGTCGATCGGCGAAGCCGTGCGCGAGGCGTTCGCGCATCGCGGCTTCTGGCTGCTGAACGCGGGCTTCTTCGCGTGCGGCTTCCAGCTCGCGTTCATCGCGACGCACCTGCCCGCATATCTGCTCGACCACGGGCTGCCGGCGCGTCACGCAAGCGTCGCGCTCGCGCTGATCGCGCTGACCAACGTGGCCGGCACCTACGCGTGCGGGCATCTGGGCGGGCTGCTGCGGCGCAAGTACGTGCTGTCGGTGCTGTACCTCGTGCGCGCATGCGCGATGGCCGCGTTCGTCGCCGTGCCGCTGTCGCCCGCGAGCGTCTACGGGTTCGCGGCCGTGATGGGGTTCACGTGGCTCGGCACGGTGCCGCTGACGAACGGCGTGATCTCGCAGGTGTTCGGCGTGCGCTACATCGCGACGCTGTTCGGCTTCGTGTTCTTCGGGCACCAGCTCGGCAGCTTCTTCGGCGTGTGGCTCGGTGCGATCGTGTACGACGCGACGCATTCGTACCTGCCGCTGTGGATCGGTTCGATCGGGCTCGGCGTGCTCGCGGCGCTGCTGCACCTGCCAATCGACGACGCGCGTGTCGCGCGCCCGGCATCGGGCAACGCGGCATGGGCATGATCCGCGCGGCACTGGCGGCCGGCACGCTCGCGTTCGTCGCGTGGTGCGGCGCGGCCTATTTCGATTCGGGCGTCGCGTACGCGCTGCTCGAGCACGTCGCGCTCTGCAATTGATGCGGCAAACCGGAGCGGACGGTCAACGGCGCTTCGGCAACGCCGCCAGCGCATCGAGCGCCCGGGCGCGCGCGGCCGCGTGCTCGACGAGCGGCGCCGGGTAGTCGACGCCGAGCCGTACCCCGGCCGCGTCGAGCGCCAGCGGCGACCCTTCCCAGGGCGCATGGATCGACGCATCGTCGAGGCCGGCAAGCTCGGGCACCCAGCGCCGCACGTACGCGCCGTCCGGGTCGAACTTCCGCCCCTGCGCGACCGGATTGAAGATGCGGAAATACGGTGCGGCATCGGCGCCGCAGCCGGCTACCCATTGCCAGCTCGCCGCGTTGTTCGCGGGATCGGCGTCGACCAGCGTGTCGCGGAACCATGCTTCGCCCGCGCGCCAGTCGATCAGCAGATGCTTGACGAGGAACGACGCGACGACCATCCGCACGCGGTTGTGCATCCAGCCGGTCGTCCACAGCTCGCGCAGGCCCGCATCGACGAGCGGGTAGCCGGTCCGCCCGCGCTGCCATGCACGTAACGCCGCAGGATCGTCGCGCCACGGCATCGCATCGAATTGCGCGCGGAAGTTGTCGGTCGCGAGCGCCGGGAAGTGATACAGCAGCATGTAGCTGAATTCGCGCCAGCCGAGCTCGCTGAGGAATTTGTCGGCGTGCGCCGCATACGCCGCGCCGCCTGCACTCGCGGCGCCCTGCACCGCATGCCACACCTGTCGCGGCGACACGTTGCCGAAGCGCAGGAACGGCGACAGCCGGCTCGTCGTCGGAAGGTCGGGCCGATCGCGCGCCTGCGCATAGCCGGCGAGCGACGTCGTCAGAAACATGTCGAGTCGCGCGTGCGCGCCGGCCTCGTCGGGCGCCGGCCACGCATCGCGCAAACCGCCGGCCCAGTCCGGCGCATGCGCACGCAACGCGAGCGCGTCGAGCGCCAGCGCGCGGTCGCGCACGGCCTTCGGCCATGGATGAAACGCGATCCGCCCGGGTGCCGGCAGCGGCACGGCAACCGTGCGATCTCGCCGCACCGCGCGCCAGTACGCGGTGAACACCTGATACGGGCCGCCGCTGCCCGTCAGCACCTCCCACGGCTCGTTCAGCAGGCTGCCGTTGCTGCTCTCCACCGTCACGCCGCGCGCCTTGAGCGACGCTTTCAGCGCCGCATCCGCGTCACGCTGCGGCTGCGCATAGCGACGATTCCAGTACACGGCCGCCGCGCCCGTATCGCCGACGAGGCGCTCGATCTCGCGCTGCGCGTCGCCGCGCAACAGCAACAAGCGCCCGCCCTGCCGCGCGAGCGCGGTGTCGAGCCCTACCAGCGACCCGTGCAGCCACCAGCGCGCCGCACCGCCGAGCGCGGGCCCGGCGCCGGCGCCCGTGTCGTCGACGAAAACGCAGACGAGCGGCCGTCCGGATGCGACCGCGCGCGTCAGCGCGGGCTGATCGGTCACGCGCAGATCGTCGCGGAACCAGACGATCGCGGGGGCAACGGACTGCCGGGTGGACATGGGGAGGCACCTCGATGGCGAAAGCAAAAAGAGACGCGTATTGTCGCGGCTGCGCTGCACAGCGTCGACGCCGGCCGTCTCGGCCAGCACGCCACCGCGCCACCGCGTGCAGCCGCACGATCCGCTTCAATTCGATGGAAATCGCACTGCCGGAAGGCGGCACGCGCGGCATATTTCTCCGGCTGCGGTGCGTCGAGCGGTTCGTGCACACCGCGCACCCGCACGGCCGGTGCAACACCGAACGCATCGCATCGCGCTGCGGCGGCCCCACGGGGCCGACCGTGCCGCCGATGCGACCGACCGATCGGGTCATTACGATGCGTCGCGTCAATCGAGCCGGAACGCGGCCTCGAAGCGCTCGGCAAACGCATCGAACTCGGCTTCCGGCAGATGGTTGATGCCACCCGCGCGCTTGCGCCCGCCGCCGGTCGAGAAGCTGCGGCAGAACTCGTCCGCGCCGATCGGCCGGCCGTCGGGCACGCGTACGCTGACGACGAGCCCGCCGCCTGCGCGCGGCGACAGCACCGCGAGCGCCGCATGCGGCGCGTTGCGCATCCGCTCGTTCGCGAGCATGCCGGTCGCGCGCCGCGCCCACGGGAGATCGGGCATCCGCACGAGCGTCGCGCCCGGCACCTCGCGCACCGGCGCGAGCGCGCATGCGCGCGCCATGTCGTCGCGGTAACCGTCGCGCAGCGCGGCGAACACGGCCGTCTCGCGCACGAAATCGAGCGGATCGATGCACGGCAGCATCGCGTCCGCGAGCGCCGCCGGATCGAAATGCAGATCGCCGACGCACTCGCCGTATGCGTTGTAGTTCAGATAGCGCCCGAGTTCCGCGAGCACGCAACGCTCGGCTTCGTCGACGCCGTGCTCGCGCGCCAGCGCATCGCCGAGCGCCGGCAGCTCGTCGCCGAATGCCGCGACGATCGCCCAGCGCGCGTACCGGCCGCCGAGATGGCGGTTCACGATCGCGCTGGTGCAGACGTCGGCCGCCGTGTCGATATGCGCGTCGAAGCGCGGATGGTCCGGCAGTTCGCCTGCAAAGTGATGATCGAAGTAACGGACCGTCGCACCGTCGCGCAGCAGCCGCGCGCACGCGTCGCGGTTCTGGTCGTGCGACACGTCGAGCACGGTGACGAGGTCGCCTGCGCCCGCGTCGATACGCTCGAGCAGCCTGATGTCGCGCTTCACGCCGGTCACGAGCGTGCCCTGCACGCGTTGCGCGAGCCGCAACTGCTGAAGCGCGCACAGGCCGTCCGCGTCGCCGTTGAACGCGAACACATGCCGCGCGTACTGGTTGTCCTGCATGATCCGTTGCTCCGTCGTCAAGGCATGAAATCGCCGCGGTGCGCGGCGAGCGTCGCGCCCGTCGCCGGGTTCGCACGCGAGGTATTTTGCCGCAACCGCGAGCGCATCCGTCGATGGAACGTAGCCGCCCTCCGCCGCAAACGGCTGGCGAGTCGCCTGCGCGTCGTTGAACGCGATCGCGCCGAGCTTCTGCCCTTCTTCATATGCGGTACGACCTCCCGCGAGGGCACCGCTCGTCGCGACGGCAACTGGCTTGATGTCATACGTCATCAGATGTTTCGAGCAGAACATCTCTTGTCGAAAACTTCACCATCATTGGGAGATTTCCGGGTAAACCCGCGACGCCATCCCCGATACTCCGGCGTACCATGTCATACGACGACGTACTACATAGACCGCTACCCAGACGCCGACGCGGGGCCACCGCCCCGTCCGCCGCCCGACCGGAGACACCGTTGAACCCGCCCTCGTCCGCCCTGCCCGGCCGCGACCCGCTCGCATCCGCCGTCTCGAAAGTGAAGTGGCACGTGCTGCCGCTCGTGCTGATCATGTTCATCGCGAACTACATCGACCGCGTGAACGTCGGCTTCGTCGATCGCCATCTCGAAGCGTCGATCGGCATCGGCGCGGCCGCGTACGGGCTCGGCGCCGGGCTGTTCTTCGTCGGCTATGCGCTGTTCGAAGTGCCGTCGAACCTGCTGATGCAGCGCTACGGCGCGCGCGTATGGCTGGCGCGGATCATGGCGACGTGGGGCATCGTCGCGGCCGCGATGGCGTTCGTGTGGAACGACACGTCGTTCTACGTGCTGCGCTTTTTGCTCGGCGCGGCCGAGGCCGGCTTCTTCCCCGGCGTCGTGCTGTACCTGTCGCAATGGCTGCCGCCGCAGGAGCGCGGCAAGGCGATGGCGATCTTCCTCGGCGGCTCCGCGTTCGCGTCGGTGCTGTCCGGGCCCGTCACCGGCGCGCTGCTGTCGATCCACGGCTTCGGCCTCGAAGGCTGGCAATGGATGTTCCTCATCGAGGGGCTGTTCTCGGTTGCACTATGCGGCGCGAGCTGGCTGCTGCTGAAATCGCATATCCACGACGCGACGTGGCTCACGCCGGCTGAACGCACGGCGCTCCAGAACGCGCTCGACGACGAGCGCGCCACGCGCGACGTCCGCTCGAACGTGCCGGTGCGCGCCACCACGCTGCTGCGCGATCCGCAGATCATGCTGTTCTGCTTCCTGTACTTCTCGATCCAGCTGACGATCTACGCGGCCACGTTCTGGCTGCCGACCATCATCCGCAAGATGGGCGGCCTCACCGATTTCCAGGTCGGCCTGTACAACACCATTCCGTGGATGATCGCCATCGGCGCGATGTACGGCTTCGCGGTGCTGTCGTCGAAATGGAAGCATCCGCAGCGCTGGCTCGCGTTCGCGCTCGTGCTCGCCGCGTGCGGGCTGTTCGCGTCGACGTCGCCCGATCCGGTGTGGTCGTTCGCGTCGATCTGCTTTGCCGCGCTCGGCTTCAAGGCGGCGGCGTCGCTGTTCTGGCCGATCCCGCAGGGCTATCTCGACACGCGCGTGGCCGCGGCCGTGATCGCGCTGATCAACTCGGTCGGCAACCTCGGCGGCTTCGTCGCGCCGACGGCCTTCGGCTATCTGAAGCAACATACGGGTTCGATCACGGGCGGGCTGTATGCGCTCGCGATCGCTTCGCTCGTCGCCGCGGTCGCCGCGCTGTTCGCGCGCACGCAGCGGCGCAGCGATCCGCCGCGCGGCCGGCCGGCCGACGAATCCTTCACGCACGCCCCGATGCTCCGCCATGCCGAACACTGACCGCCTGACCGTCGTCGTCTCGAATGCCACCGACGGCGACCTCGCCACGTTCTCCCTCGCCGGCGACGGCACGCTCGCGCCGCTCGCCCGCTATCCCGCCGCCGACGTCGCGATGCCGATCGCCGTGCAGGCCGACCGCACGCGGCTCTACGTCGCGACGCGCGGCGAGCAGCCGACGATCGTCGCGTTCCGCGTCGCCGCCACGGGCGCGCTCGCGCGCATCGGCACGACCGCGATCGACGCGAGCCATGCGTACCTGTCGCTCGACCGCAGCGGCCGCTGGCTGCTCGGCGCATCGTACGGCGGGAGTTCGCTGAGCCTCTACGATGCGGCACGCGTGCGCGACGGCGACGGCGCGCCGCTGCAAGTTGCGGGCGGCATCGCGAACGCGCACGCGGTGATCGTGTCGCCGGACGACCGTTTCGCGTACGTCAGCTCGCTCGGCTCGGACCGCGTGTTCGGCTTCGCGCTCGTCGAGGACGCCGCCGGCTTGCGCGCGGTCGAACACGGCGAGACGCGCGTGCCGGCCGGCTTCGGTCCGCGTCACCTGCGGTTCGCGGATGACGGCCGCACGCTGGTCGTCGTCAGCGAATTCCAGGGCACGCTCGCAACCTTCGCCCGCGACACCGACACCGGCCGGCTCGGCGACGCACGCGTGAGTGCGCGCCACCCGGCCGTGGCCGACCTCGCGCAAGGCCATGCGCGTCCGCCCGCCCCCGCCGAGCCGTCCGTGTGGGCCGCCGATCTGCACCTGACGCCCGACATGCGTTTCGCGTACGTCAGCGAGCGCACGTCGAGCCGGTTGCTCTGCTATCGCCGCCACGAAGACGGCTCGTTCGAGCCCGCACACGCGACGGCCACCGAAACCCAGCCGCGCGGGTTCGCGATCGATCCGTCGGGACGCTGGCTCGTCGCCTGCGGCGAACGGTCGGAACACGTGGCGGTGTATGCGATCGCGCCGGACGACGGCACGCTGTCGCTGCACGCGCGCGTGCCGGGAGGCCGCGGCGCGAACTGGATCGCGATCGTCTGAAGGCAGGAAGGCTTGAAGAAGCATCGGCGCCCGAGCGGGCGCCGGCACGCCGATGCGGGCCCGGCGTTCAGCGCCGCTCGCTCGGCGCAACGCCCGTCCAGCGCTTGAACGCGCGCGTGAAATTGGCGCGGTCGGTATAGCCGACGCGCGCCGCGATCTCGTCGACCGGCAGCCGTGTGCCTTCCAGCAGCCGCAGCGCGTCGCGCAGCCGGATCTCGTCGAGCAGCGCCGAATAGGTCGCGCCGTATTCGGCGAGCTTGCGCTTGAGCGTGCGCGCCGACACGTGCAACTCGCGCGCGACGTCGTCGACCGACGGATAGCCGCCTTCGTCGCAGATCAGCAGATTGCGCACGCGCTCGACGATGCTCTCCGCATAACCGAGCCGCGCGAGCTCCGCCTCGCACTGCTGGACGATCATCTGTGCGGTCTGCGCGTTCGCGGTGCCAATCGGCTCGTCGAGCAGCGCGGCGTCGCAGCGGATGCGGTTCGCGCTCGCATCGAAATGGCAGCGCGGCAGCCGCGCGCGATAACGCTCGAACCACGGCGGCTCGGGCCATTCGAAGTGGAGTTCGGCACGCGACTGCAGCGTGCGCCCCGGGGTCGGATACAGCAGCGAATTGAACAGGATCGCGGTCTCGACCAGGAAGTTTTCCACCGCGAACTGGCGCAGCCGGCCGAGCGGAAACGCTTCGAACACATCGATGTCGACGATGCCGTCGAGCTGCGCGAGTCGCACCGAGAAAAACGGCACGCGCGTCGGCAGGTAACGGATGCCGAGCGCGATCGCCTCGCCGAGCGTCGCGCAACTCATCAGCCCGAAGCCGATCAGCCCCGCCTTCGTCAGGCTGCTGCGCAAGCCGATCTCGATCGCGATCGACGGATCGCCGGTCGCATCGAGCAGGTTGAACACGATCGTCGCCTGCTGCAGCGGCGTGATGCGCGCATCGGGCTGCGCGAGCCGGTCGCGCTCGACGCCCGAGCCGGCGAGAATGCGGCCGCCGTCGATGCCGCGCTCCTCGGCCAGCATCAGCATGAACAACGCATACGCGGACGACACCGTCGCCTTGTTCAACTGGCGCGCGGCATCCGGAACGGACGGGACCATGCGGCTCACTCCGGGCGGTTTCGGCGGATTGTAGCGTCGCTGGCCCGCAATGACACCGCGGCGGCACTCTAGCCACGTATCGGCACATCGACCGCGGATTGCCGGCCAACGTGGCCCGAAATGACACCACCATTGGCACCGCCGGCCCTCGCATGCGCTCCGCCACGCGCCTATGCTTGTCACATCGGCATTGCGCCCTACTCTTTCCGCACGGATTCCGGTCGATGAGCCTACCCGCACGAACCGTCTTTCGAAACGACGCCGACAAGGTCGCGTACGTCCGCCGCGAAGTCAACGCCGCGAGCGACGCGATCCGCGCGCGCTTTCCGCTGCTCGACAACCAGAACCTCGTCGGCGCGACCGTGATGGCCGTGTCGGTGAGCGCGATGCTCGCGATCGCATGGCTGTATGCGCGCGGCGCGATCGCGTGGTACGTCGCGCTGCCGCTCGCCGCGTTCGTCACGTCACTGATCCACGAGCTCGAGCACGACCTGATCCATCTGATGTACTTCAAAAAGACGCCGTGGGCGTATCACCTGATGATGGCGCTGTGCTGGCTCACGCGGCCCGGCACGATCAACCCGTGGACGCGCCGGCGCATGCACCTGCATCACCACAAGGTGTCGGGCGGCGAATCGGATCTCGAGGAATTCGGCATCACCAACGGCGAACGCTGGGGGGTGAAGCGCCTGCTGATGATCGCGGACGGCATGCTCGCCGTCGTGCTGCGGCCCGCCGCGATGCGTCGCAAGGTGAAACAGTACGTGGCCGCGCAGCCGGTGCAGGATCCGTCCGAGCGCCTGCAGTTGCGCGTCGAGCAGGTGTCGTCCTACATGCCGATCGGCCACCTGTACTACACGCTATGGCATGCGTTCGTCGTCTATCACGTCGGCCTGTTCGCGCTGCATGCATTCGGCTACGCGGTGACGGTGCCGGCCGTCGTCGAGCACGTGATGCGCGTCGTCGATTTCCTGGCGGTGGTGTGGCTCGGGCCGAACTTCGTGCGCAGCTTCTGCATCAACTTCGTCAGCTCGAACATGCACTATTTCGGCGACATCGATTCGCGCAACGTGATCCAGCAGACGCAGGTACTGAACCCGTGGTGGATGCTGCCGTTCCAGCTGTTCTGCTTCAATTTCGGCAGCACGCACGCGATCCATCACTTCGTGGTGCGCGATCCGTTCTACATCCGGCAACTGACCGCGCGCACCGCGCACGCGGCGCTGCGCGAAGTCGGCGTGCGCTTCAACGACGTCGGCACGTTCGCGCGCGCGAATCGCTGGGGCGGCTATCGCCCGTCTCGCGACACGCACCCCGCGCAAGTCGACGCGTAACGCCGACGGCGCGCGTCAGCGCATCGGCGCTTCATCGATCGCCGATCGGCGGCATCGGCCCCTGCCCGCGGATCCACGACCAGTTCGCGAGCTCGGCCATTTCCTTGTCGCCGCGGCTGTCGCCGTATGCGAACAACTGCTGCGGCGGCCGGTCGCCCCACCATCCGCGCAGCCGCACGACCTTCTGCGGCCCCCAGCAGTTCTCGCCGTCGAGCCGTCCGGCGAAGACGCCGCGCTCGAACGCGAGCCGCGTCGCCAACACGGCGTCGAAGCCGGCCGTCTTCGCCCACTTCTCCAGATACAGCGACGGCGACGCACTGACCAGCACGACTTCATGCCCGCGCGCGCGATGCTCGCGAATGCGCTCGAGCATCTCCGGACGCACGAGGCTCGGCAGATAGCTGTCGACGAACCTGCGCGCCTGCGCATCGAGCGCGTCTTCGCGGATCGGCCCGAACGCGAACGATGCGAACTTCGCCTTCGCGTCGCCGCGCGACAGCAGCCCGGCCTTCATCGCGACGATCCACGGCAGCGCCCGCAGCCCGGCCCACGCGAAACGCGGCGTGCCGACCGCATGGCGGACGAAATGGCGAAAGCTGTCGGTAGTCGTGATGGTGCCGTCGAAATCGAAGGCGGCGACGATGCGGTCGGTCATGGAGAATCGGCGGGAAAGCGATGAGATGCCCGGGAAGATAGCAGACTCACGGCCACGCGCGTGAAACCGTGGCGCCCGACACGAGACCGCGCGCGCCGAAGCGCATGCGCTCGTATCGTTCGCTCAGCGCGACGGCCGCGCGGCCAGCGCCGCCGGCAGCACGACGTTCATCAGGTGATCGGCGCGCGACAGCAGGTCGGTCACGCGCTCGTCGAGCCCGCGCAGTTGCGCCGGCTGCATCCGGATCTGCTGCACGGCCTGCCCGACGATGTTGCGGCGGTCGAACAGCGTGCGCTCGACGCCCGAATCGTCCGGCGCCCGCACGACGTCCGACACCGCGCTCAGCGCCGCGAGCACGACCACGAGGTTCTCCTCCGCACGGCGAACCTCCGCGGCGAGCGCCTCGGTACGGCGCGGGAAAAAGCCGAGCGACTGCTTGAGCGCGCCGAGCGCCGCGCGGTAGTCGACATGGCCGGACGCCGCACCGAACCAGCGTTCGAACATGCCGGCCTTGCGTGTCGCCTGCGCGAGCAGCCCCGCCATCATGTCGGCCGCGCCGAGTTCGTTGAATTCGCGCGTCGTCGCCGCGACGGCCTCGACGAGGTTGCCGGCCGTCTCCAGCGCGCCGTCGCCGATCGTCGCGACCGTCGCGAGCTTCAACGGCACCAGTTGCCGGATATGCCGCTCGATGCGCGACGCGTAATCGGGATAGAGATTCGGAAAGCTGGCCTGCGCGGCGCGGAAGCACGCTTCGAGCTGCGGATGATTCGATTCGCCGAACAGCGCGCGGCCGACCGCATCGGCGGGCGCCGTGCGCACGGCTCGATCGGACGCCGGCGCCGGCCCGAAGTCGAGCGCCTGGGGTGCAGACCGTGCCGACGCACGCGCGACCGGCGCACCAGGCGCGGCCGGCGCGTCGAACGCAAGACGCCCGGGCGTGCGCTCGGGCGTCGTATCGAACTCGAGCCGCTTCGGCTCGTCGGACGGATTCGTCATCGCCGCTTTCTGCCCGGCGCGGCGGGGTGCCGCGCGCCGGGCTGCCGCCAGTCAGACCGCGCCGCCGTACGCGCGGACGAAATCGCCGAGGCCGCGGTTGTAGCCCGCGCCGACCGCCTTGAACATGAAGTGGCCGTCGCGACGATAGAAGCTGCCGACCTGCACCGACGTCTCCATCGAGAAGTCTTCCTCGAGCGCGTACTTCGCGATCACCGCGCCCGACACCTCGTCGGCGATCTGGATGTAGCTGTTGCGAACCTGCCCGAAATTCTGGCGGCGCGCTTCGGCCTGGTCGATCGTCACGACCACCGAGATTTCCTCGACGTCGGCCGCGAGCTTCGTCATGTCGATGAAGATCACTTCGTCGTCGCCGTCGCCGCTACCCGTGCGGTTGTCGCCGCTATGCACGACGCCCAGGCATTTCGACGAAGGCATTCCGCGCTTCGGGAAATCGTCGCCCGGCTGGATGAAGGTTTCCTTGCGCTCCATCGTGCGCACTTCGCTGTTGTAGAACACGAAATGCTGATCCGAGATCAGTTTCGGATTGCTCTGCGCGTCGTACTTGCACAGGAACACCGACACGTCGAGATCGAAATCCGTGCCCGTGTCCGTCGCGTTCGCGTCCCAACCGAGACCGATGCGGAATTTCTGCGTGCCGGGCGCTTCCTTCGACAGGTTGACGCGACCGCCTTTCGACAAATTGATCATCTGAACCTCTTCTGCTGGAACCGCCGTTGCGCCGGCGGCGATGCCGGGCCGCCCGCGGCGGCCCCTTCGTTGATGCTGTTCGCGCCGCGTGACGCGCGCTTACTTGCCCGCCACCACCGCGCGGTCTTCCTTGCGCTGCACGACGATCGACGACCACACGGCCGCGGCGATCATCGCCGCGCCGATCAGGCCCGTGACGACCTCCGGCACCTCGAATTTCACGCCCAGGAACATGATCGTCGCGAGCGCGCCGATCGCCCAGAACGCGCCGTGCTCGAGAAAGCGGTACTGCGCGAGCGTGCCCTTCTTCAGCAGCACGAGCGTCATCTCCCGGATGTAGGCCGCGCCGACGCCGAGGCCGAGCGCGATCAGGAAGATGTTGTTCGACAGCGCGAACGCGCCGATCACGCCGTCGAAGCTGAACGACGAATCGAGCACTTCCAGATACATGAAACCCGCGACGCCTTCGCGCACCACGCGCGTGCCCGTGTCCTCGCCGCCAACCAGGTCGCCCACGCCGTGCGCGATCACGAAGCCGATCACGCCGAACGCGCCCGCGAGCAGGAAGCTCACCTGCTCGGCCGCCGGCACGTAGAACGACGCGACAATCACGATCGCGAGCGTCAGCGCCACCTCCAGCGCGGTGATGCGGCCGAGATGACGCATCGGGCCTTCGAGGAAGCCGATCCAGTGCTCGTCCTTCTCGGTGTCGAGCATGAACTTGAAGAACACCATCAGCAGGAACGCGCCGCCGAACGCCGACACCTCGTGATGCGCGGACGTCAGCACCGCCGCGTACTTGTCCGGCGATTCGATCGCGAGCGTCAGCGCATCCCACAGGCCGATGTGGCCGATCACCGCGACGATCAGCAGCGGGAACACGAGCCGCATGCCGAACACCGCGACGGGGAGGCCGAACACCATGAAGCGGTTGCGCCACTTCTCCGACCAATTCTTCAGCACCGATGCGTTGACGACCGCGTTGTCGAGCGACAGTGAAATTTCGAGCACGCACAGGACCGCGACGATCAGCATGTCCTTCACGCCGCCGAGGAGATAGGCCGCGATCAGCGCGAGCGCCGTGAGCGACAACGGGATCTTGAAGTCTTTCAACATGATGGGGTAATCGAGTTCAGAAAAATGGGCAGGCGGCACGCGCTTACTTCGCGCGTACCCAGTCGCAGAATTCCTGCGTGATCAGTTGTTCGTAGATCTGTTCGTCGCTGAGGTCGAGCGATTCGAGATGCAGGAAGCCGACGTTCGGCATTTCGTCCGCGACTTCCGCAAGGAAGTCGAATTCGCTCGGATCGCCGACGCCGACGAGCGACCAGTACAGCGGGAAATGCTGCGATTCGGCCAGCAACTGGCGCACGCGCTTGCGGTCGTTCTTCGGGTTCTGGCCGTCGGTGACGAACAGCACCCACGCGGGCAGATGGCCGTTCACGGGCGCCGAAGCGGCCGGCGCGGACGTGTCGTCCGCACCGCCGAACAGCCGGCTCAGGAAGCCGCGCTTTTCCTCGCGCTTCGGCTCCGGCGCGCGGAAGAAGAAGTCGACGATGTCGTTCATCACCGGCGCGTACTGCGTGCCGCCCCACTTGTCGATCCGCGCGTTGAGCACGTGGTCGGAAATGTACGAGCCGTAGTTGTCGGGCGTCGCGGTCGGCAGGCGGTCGTAGCCTTCGGTGAAGGTCCACGTGTCGACTTCGCCGTTGTCGTCGAACTTCAGGGCGATGCCGAGAATCCGGTCGTGCGTCTCCTGGATCACGCCCGACTGGTACAGCGGCTTCGCGGAGCCCGAGATGTCGAGCGCCGCGCCGACACGCACGACGGGCGGCTTCAGGATCTGACGTTTTTCGAGGACGATCGCGACCTTCGCCGCGCGTTTCTCAAGCGTAATCATGCAGTGTTCTCTCGGTTCTCTTAGTTGTGCTTCGGAGCGAATCGGGTGATCAGGTCCTGTTCGAGCTGGCGCAGGCGCGGCGCGTCCTGCTCACGCTGGCGTCGGCCGTCGGCGATGATCTGCGTGATGTCGTCGAACGCGCCGAACAGCTGCTGCTGCGCGTATTCGAACGTGTCGGTCGAGATCACCGGACGCTGGCCGAGCTTCGCGACTTCCTGCGCGTTCCGGCGATTCAGGTCGGCCTGCGCGCGGATCGCCTCGTCGGCCGCGTCGTACGTCGCGTTCGCGAGCGCCGCCGCGCGCTTCGTGCCGAGTTGCTCGAGATAGAGCGCGAACGCGTTGGTCCACGCGGGGATCAGCACGGTCTTGATCGTCATGAACTTCGACGTCAGCGTGCGTTTCTGGTCCTGCTCCATCCGGATCTGCGGCGCGAGCTGCTTCGACAGCAGCATCGCGCGATCGAGGTCGTCGAGCTTGCTTTCGAGTGCGTCGACCTTGCGCTTCACGTCGAGCAGGCGCTGCGCGGCGAATGCATCGTCAGCCGGCTGCTGGCCGGCCGCGAGATGCGCGCGCAGCGTCGCGAGCGCCGTTTCGCCGTGCGCCTTCGACTGCGCGAGCGCCTGGTGCAGCGCGTAATTGTCGTTGTACATCCGCTCGAGCTCGTCGATGCCGGCCTTCTGGCGCTGCGCATGGTTTTCGAGCTCGACGACGAGCGTGTCCATCCGCTTGCTCACCGATTCATATTGCGACAGCAGCTTCTCCTTGGTCGAGCGAAACAGCCGCGTGACCTGCGTGAGCAGCCCGCCCTTGTCGGCGCCGCGCGGGTCGAGCCCCTTCGCGGTCGCGATCAGCTCGTTGAGCTTGTCGCCGAACTGGTCGGCATCCGACGCGCGGACGCTCGCGAGAATTTGCTGGGAGAAGGCGGCGATGCGCGTGCCCTGCGTCGCGCCGAGCTGGTCGATCTCGTCGACGGTGATCAGGCGCGCATGTTCCGTCGGCGACGCTGCCGATGCCGGCACGACGACGTTGGCGACGGCGGCCGGCACGGCGACGGGTGACGAAGACGAGGTGGACGGACGATCGCTGACCGCATCGGATTTGTTGTCGTCGAATAGCGGCTTCATGTGGCTACCACGTTTCCTTTTCTGCTTTTTGCTACGTGTTGTCGTGCGCGCGAGGTACGTTCGCGCGATTGCCGTCGTGCTCTCTCACGGGCGGCAGACGGACAATAAAGGGGGACGGTGCGGTGCGTCAAGCCGGGCAATTCTTTCAATTGCCATACGATTCGTAAGACATGCGATAGGAATTCCGATACGGCCTCCGACATGTCAGGACCCGTGCCTTGATGGAGCGCGAATCCGGATTTCCCCGTGCACATCGGCAAAGAGAAGCGGAAAGTTTTTTGAAAGAATCGGCCTCTCGCTATTCCGCTGATTGTTACAGATTGCTTAACGCGGGTGTCGCGTCCTAGTACGAGTAGCCTTGCGACGTCGGGCGCGCGTCGTGACGGCGGCCCCACCACGGCAAGTACGCGTTGTTCTCTCCGCGTGCGCGGAACCAGTCCTTGTCGGGATCGATCGGCGTCAGCTTCGACGGCGCGACGACGACCACGGCCGTCGGACGCTCAGCGTCGGTCGTGCCCGCCACGAGCACGTTTCCGCCGAGATGATTTGCGCGGCCGATCGCGAGCGCCACATCGGTCAACGCCGCGCCGGCCCCCATGTCACCGAGCAGTGCCGACGTGTTGAAGGTCGCGCCGCGGAGGTCGCTTTCCGGCACGGCTTCCGCGAGCCCTTGCAAAAGGGACGCGGCCCTTGCCGAAGCGGCAGCGCTGCCCTTGCCTGCATCGTGGATAACGTAGTTCAGCGACGAGACCGTGACGCCCGCATTGGCTGCGGCTGCGTCGATCGTCGACTTCCATGCCGGCACCGCGCGGCTCCCGTTCTGCTTCGCGTCGAGATCCTTAACGCTGCCTTGCGCCGCCTTGCCGATCCATGCCAGCGGTTCGCGCTCGGTCTTTAAATCCGGGCCCGCGAGGAACAGCACCACCATGTTCTCGTTGATCTGTTCGTCGTGCGGGGGAAAACTTGGTGCGTCCCAGTTCATCACCCACACGCTTTTGTCGGGATGCGCGGCCAGATAGTCCAGCGCGGCGTTCAGCGACGTGAAGCCGGCATTGCCGTGGCCCGGCGTCACGTGCACGTCGGGCGGCGTATCGCGGATCCATAGATTTTTTGCGGAGGGGTTGCCGATTTCATACATGCTTACCATTTCGTCGCGCAAGAACGCGCCGGCAGCTACCGGATCGAGACGGTCGGCAGGAAGTGCAAGTTCGACACGCACCCCGGCCAGTTCACGCCACTCGCGCTTGTACTTCGAGCCGATGGTGTAAAAATAATCGGGGTTCATCACGTAGCGCGTCCGAAACAACACAAGAAGTTTGCTGACGTATTTTTCATAGAACCCGGAAAACGTCTCACTTCCCCAGTTACCGTCCGCGACGATGGAAACCGCCTGCAAGGTCGAGTATTTTTTGGGGTTTGTGCGCACCATATCGTCGTTGGCATTCGGCTTCACCAACCCCAGCGTCCACAGCAATTGCCACTCGGTCGGATAGTCACGACGCTGCAGCGGATTGAGCCATTCAAGTCCGACAACTTGAGCAACAAATGGCGCGGCAGACGCACCTTCGACGGATTGCGTCGATGCAGCGCGCGTCTCAACCCGCAATGGCGAGCACGACAAGAGCGTCGCCATCACGATCGAGACGCACCCGATACGTCTGGCAAGAGTGAAGCAGTGCATGAATACCCCGATCGAACCGGCCAACCCGCGCGCCGGTCCGCAAATTCATTCCCGTCCGGACGACGCTAGACTCGAAATCAGCGTTGCACCGCACGATGTCTTGTGACCATCGAATGCCGCCGGTTTCCCGTCGACGATGACCTGCGGATCGCCTTCGGCGATAAAGCAGGCCTGATGGCCCGCGATCGGGCAGACACACGTGTCACCGAGCCGGGCGACCGGCCGCCCCATCACTTCGCTGACCGCACTGCCGGTCACGACCTGACCGCCGTGGCTCGTTGCGTCGCCGACCCGAATGATGCCGCGCATGCGCGCTCCTTATTCCGAATAGCCTTGCGATGCCGGACGTGCGTCGTGACGGCGCCCCCACCACGGCAAATACGCGTTGTTCTCGCCGCGCGCGCGGAACCAGTCCTTGCCGGCGTCGATCGGCGTCAGCTTCGAAGGTGCGACGACGACGACTGCCGTCGGATGCTCCGCGTCGGTCGTTCCGGCTACGAGCACATTTCCACCGAGGTGATTCGCGCGACCGATCGCCAGCGCCACATCGGTCAGCGCCGCACCGGCGCCCATGTCACCGAGTAGCGCCGATGTATTGAAGGTCTGCGTACGAAAATCGTATTCCGGCAGTACTTCCGTCAGCGTCTGCGACAGTGACGCAATGCGTGTCGATGCAGCATCGCTGCCCTTGCCCGCATCGTGCACGATGTAATTCACCGACGACACCGGCACGCCTGCATTACTTGCCGCCGCATCGATCGTCGACTTCCATGCCTGCACCGCGCGGCTCGCGCCTTGCTTGGCCTCGAAATCCTTGACGTTGCCTCGAGCAGCCTTGCCGATCCATGCCAGCGGCTCACGCTCGGTCTTCAGGTCCGGACCGGCAAGGAACAGCACCACCATGTTCTCGTTGATCTGTTCGTCCTTCGGCGGGAAACTCGGTGCGTCCCAGTTCATCACCCACGCGCTTTTGTCCGGGTGGGCGGCCAGATAATCCAGTGCCGCGTTCAGCGACGTGAAGCCGGCATTGCCCTGCCCCGATGTCACATGCACATCCGGCGGTGTGTCGTGGCTCCATAAATTTTTAGCCGACGGATTGCCTATTTCGAAAAAATTAACAATCTGATCTCGCAAATGCGACGACGCCAACTCAGGATCGAGTCGACCAGAGGGGATTGCCAGTTCGACATGCATGCCAGCCAATTCTCGCCACTTCTTCTGGCTATCCGAGCTAACTGTGTAAAAATAATCCTCATTTGTGAAATATCGAGTCCGAAAAAGCACCAGCAACTCATTGATATACTTCTTATAAAACCCGGAAAACGATTCACGCCCCCAGCGGCCATCGGCCACGATAGAAATCGGTTGCAATGTTGAGTATTTTTTGGGATTGACCCGAACCATGTCATCGTTGACATTCGGCTTTACTAGGCCGAGCGTCCACAATATCTGCCACTCGGTGCTGTAATCCTTGCGCTGCAGCGGGTTCATCCAGCCAAGCCCGACGACCTGAGCCACGAATGGTCTGGACGCCCCGGCTCCGGTAGCTGGAACCGCCTTCTCGTTCAATGAAGCCGCGACTGCTCGCGGGCTCGCAATCACCGTTGTAAATGCAAATACCATGATTGCTACAAGTCCTGGAACCAGGACTAACCGCTTCATCAAAGTTCCCATGCTCAACAATGCTCCTGTCCGCTCATCAGACGCAACCAATATCAAAACCGATACACCCAGCGCAAGAAGCAATGCACCGCCGGCGACTCCGAATCGACGCGACCATGTAGCAATGGCCGATCTCATAAAATGCCTCCAAGCTTCAGGAAAAACCCGCCATCTCTTTCGTCGTGTATCTTGGAAGGCATTTTTGCATGATCATCCTTAACAACCCAATCCTGCAAAAATAATTTTTCACATTTTCCAGTTATAATATATTCCGCCATCTTACCATTTTGGCCCTCATCCCCCAAACTATTGGCAAATCGCCAATCAGCCTGAATCCTGATTTCCTCCAAATCCGTCTCAGTCAGATAACAGAGCCCAATTGCCACATCATAAGCCAACGCCTTCTCAGCATGGTCCTTGTTGGTCATGATGGTCGAATGGTTCGTTGGATTATTCTTGTCCCCGCCGTTCAGAATCTGAAATATCTCGTTGTTCCGCCATTCGGTATAGTCAGCGCTCGCTGCCCCCGGATTGTCCTCCCCGACCACATTTCCGAACTTGTCCACCCATCGACGGTTTCCGGATCTGCGCGCTTCCATCCGGAGAATGGAATGATCCTCATACCGCTGCGCAGCTTCGGATGCAGTATCCCCCTGCGCCTTCAGCGCATCACCCTCAGTCTTGAATTTTTCCGATTTCGCGTCGAAGTTGTCGTACGGATCGTCATCGCGCTTGTTCTCCTTGTTGGCGTCACGCGCGGCCGACGGCGGATCGTAACTCTCGTTGAAGCTCCCTTCCTTGATCGGTTTCCCTTGCGCATCGCAAGCGCCCGATGGTTTGCCATAACGGAACGCCTGCGGGAGGAAGCGAGTCTCCTTATCGAGCATCGGTGCCGTGATCGGGATTTCCCAGTCTTTTGGCGGATCGGCATTGACCTTCATATCGGTCAAATTAAACAGATAGAGGGCGGGACTCGTTATCAGCGTCATGAACTTCGGGAACAATCCTTCATTGGAATGCATACCTCGTCCAAGACCATATCGCGCAGGCGGTGATGGCGGATACCAGAAACCTTCCTTCTGGTTCTTGTCCTTGCGCCAGTCGTCCAGCCAATACCGATAGAGCTTGTTCTCTCCGCCCACCTCGAAATTCGACGCGAATACGCGTTGCGAAAAAACACCCCACCCGTTCGTCGCACTGATTTCATCGATACTCATCCCGCGCCAGCCGATTCCCTGAACGGTCAAGGCCGAAATGACCTGATCGTGCGGGCAGCAGTACAGCGTCACTCTCCCGTAAGTGTTCTTCTGGTACAGCCCATGCGCCTCCCGGTCCTTGGCTGCGCTATAAGGTTTGCCCCCGTTCTTCGACGGTCTCGCGTTTTCCATCGCCCGATCGAGATCCTCCGCAGGCATCTCGAGCTCGGCCCGCGCACGCAGGATATCGAAGTACTCTCTCAGCGTTTCCTTGCGCGCGACATAGGTCTCGCGCCCCACGCGCCCGTTCTTGTCGCGCACCCCGCGCTGGGCCCACGAGTCGGTCATGTTGGCTTCGACGAGACTGTACGGGGGATTGGCGAGCACATAGGTGTCGGCCACGCAGCGCCCTTTCTTGCCCCACTGATCCGTCACCTCGGGCAACCGGTCACCGAGGAACGCTGCGGCGAGACCGATCATGTTTCCCTGGCTGTGGCACACGATCGTGATCGGTGCGTCGGCCTGTCGCTTGCGGATCGATTCGACCAGGCGTGCCAGCCGCAGTGCGCCAAGCACACCGTAAGTGCGCGGTGGCGTGGAGTAGATTTTTCGATTGCCGATGCCGTTCATGTGCTGGACGGTCAGCCACAGAAAAAGCCGATCGTTCAACCCGTCGTTCCACAGATCCGGCAGACTCGTACACCCGCCCGCGAACGGACCACCGCCCCAGTAATTCTTCTCGTTGAGCATGATCTTGTCGCCATACTCCTTCAGCTCCTCCGCATTCGCGGCATAGCCCCATCGAAAGTGGATGACAGGCGAAAAGGACGGATCGGGCTTGATGTACGTCTTCGACGACATGTCCGGATTCAGGAAGCCGTCCGGCGTCAGGCTTTCGATATAGCTGACCGGCGTCATCTGCCCGGCCACCGGCCCCCAATGGAACAGCTGATCGTCATAACGCCCCATGCGCCGGTTCAATCCGGCACACAACCCCTTCTCGGCCTCCTTGAACCATTCCCCTTCCGAATTCACCCCGTGCACGAAAATGACGACGCCCGGCAACGGCATCTGCATCACGCACTCGAGGTCGTTGCGGTTGAACAGCGTCGTCCCCAGTCCACCGCCCACCGGAGTCTGCGACGGGTCGTCCGTCGACGGTTGCCCGCCCGGGTTCTGCGCAAAGTTGTAGTTCGACATGTTGTTTTTCTTGAAGACTCAACTCAGGTTCTAGACTTGAAGAAGCGAACCGCCAATTGTTCGAACTGATCGCTGCTGACTGGCGTCAGCTTGCCCTGCGCGTCGGTCTTCCCCTTGATCAATTCGCCCGACGCCTTTCGCACCTCGGCTTCCATGCCCTCGACCGGCTGCCCATCGGTGGCCCGGACCAGCTTCGGCACCCGCCCCAGCGAGCCCTGGTCGAACTTCGGAAAATCGGCGCTCATGCTCGCCGGCCCGGCCCACGTATGCGACGCCGACTTGACGGTGAAACTCCCCGGACACCCGAGCTCGATATCCCCGCCCTGCAGCTTCAGATACGCGCCGCCCGACGTCACGAACACGACCTGCTCGCTGGCCATACCCGCGAGTTTGCCGCCGCCCGCCGTCATCTGGATGTTCTTCGCCGAATCGATCTGCGTGTCGTCGTTCTGGCTCTGCAGCGCCACCTTTCCCTGGTTGGCGATCGCCGACACGCCGTCGCTGTGCGCGAACATCGCGACGCCATGCCCGGCCTGCAGGTTGATCCGCTGCCCGCTCGTGTACTGAAGATGGTTCTGCGCAACGACATCGACGTTGCCGCCCGCGTGGGTCGTCACGGTCTTCGGCGTGGCCATGCTGATGCCGGCCGGCGCGGTGATGCCGATGGCCGCCATCGACGCGCCTGACGACTCACCGCCGCCGGACGCCTCGCCATTCGGCCAGCCTTTCACCGTGGTCATGAGCGCATCGTGCGGTTGCGTATCGGGCGCCACGCCCTGATGCTGGCCCGCGTAGTCGCCGAGACTCTTGAACAGCTCGACGCATTCCTGCATCAGTTGCAAATACTCGTCCCGAGCGAGGTGGCCGTCGCTCGCGCGAAGTCGCTCCCAGGCCGAAATCAGCATCGCCTTGCCGCTGCGAATCGCCACGTGCGCATCGCTGCGCAATTCGGCGCCCTCGCCGCGCGCCGCCCCCTGCCCGTTGTCGCGCGGCTGCGTCAGATAGCCGAGGTTCAGCTGACTGTACGCATGCTCGCTTGCCAGCTGGCTGCTGATCTGCCCGGGCGTATCGTCGAAGCGGATCTGGTTGTACCGCTGCCCCTTGATCTCCTTCGTCTTCGTGCCGGAAAGATAGCGGTTGCCCGGCAGCGCGCCGGTATGGCTGAAGGTCGCCGGCATGTTCGGCCCGTTGGCCAGTACACCCATCACGACGAGCCGGTCCGGATCGCCGCCGATGTGACCGATCAGCACTTCCATCCCGACGCGCGGCAATGTATTCGCACCGAAACTCGGCCCGGCGAGCGCGCACGCGACGCGTACCGGCGCACTGTCGGACGGCGTACCGCTCGTGCCGGCACCCTGTGCGTGCGCATGATCGTCCGGGCTCAGTCCCTGGATCTGCACACGGATGCGGCCCATTTCATCGCAGAACACCTCCTCGCCCTGCGGCCCGACGACGACCGCCGTCATCGGATGCACGGGCGGCAGATCGACGTGGGGATCGTAGGCCGGCGTCAGCGGCACGCCGCGGCGCACGCACGAGAACGTGTTCTCGTAGCGCCTGTCGTTTTCGTCGCCCGGCTTGCCGCTCACGTCGGTCGGCACTGCGTTGAACAGCACGCGGCTTGCCGCGAACAGCGATTGCGCGCGTTCGTTCAGTTCCTTCGGCAGGTTGTTCCGCACGCAATGATGAAGCGACGTGACGACGAACTGTCGCTGTTCGGCCGGCAACATGTCGAGTTGCGGATGCTCCGCGAGCGCAAACCAGTGACCGACGGCCAGATCGCGCACATTGCTCACGCCGTCGACGGATTCGGCGCGCAGTTCATGCGCCAGCATCCGGTCCTTGCCGATCCGGTCGAGATCGGACGACGAATCCCCGGCATGCGGGATATCGATGACGACGTCGGCCAGCAAATGCCCGAGGTCGTTGCCGCCGTCGCCCTGATCGACGATCGTCGCCTGCTCGGTTTGCGACATCCGGCCGCTCTTGTAGTCCCACGTCGGCCGAACGATCTTGCCCGGGATCAATCGGCGGCTCGTCGCCCACAGCGTGATCGAGTCGCGCTCTTCGGTGGCGGCGTCGCGATGGTAGCGGACGGTGCCGGCGGCCGTCTGCGGCAACTTCATCGAGTCGTCGGCAAAGGCGAGCGTATGAACCGGCGTGTCGTGCGCATTGCCGCTCGCCCGTTCGCCGGCCTTGCCCGCCTTGACGAAGACGGTCGCCCCCTCCCGTCGCAACAGCCGCCGGATGAAATGCGCATCCGACTCGTTGACCTGCCTCGTGAGTTCACGCGCGGGATAACGCTCGGCTTGCAGACCGGACAGGTCGAACTCGAATGCGCCCGCGAGCGCCGAGCTGCGCTGGCGCCATTCCTGAAGCAGCACACTCAGGATGTCGGGCAGGCTCTTGGACCGGAACAACCGTGAATTGGTCCGCCGCTCCATCACGGACAGCACGTCGCGAATCGTCAGTTGGTAGCAGGTCAGTGAACCGTCCGATTGTCCGGTGCGAACGTCGGTGACGATGCCGTTGATGGTATGGAGACGCCCACGATCGGTCGTCATCTCGACGGAGACTGGCAGCCCGATGAAGCTGCGGATCGGCAGATCGGCCCGTGCCGACACGCAGGTCAAATGCCCCTCGATACCGGTCATCAACCCTTCGCGGATATCGGCATACTGGAGCGCAAGCACTTGCTCGAGCGTTTTCTGGGCGGGCCCCCAGTTCATGCGAACCGGCCGATTGTTCTGATCGACCACCCCCGACGCAAACGTGCGTAGCAATTCGGCTGTATTCACAGCGTGACTCTCAGGATTTTGTTTGACTTCGTTGTTCGGCGAGCAATCACGCCCGCTGGTCCGCCCTGGGAGTGCCGCCCGTCTGATTTTCGGCGAGCATAGCAAATTTGTCAGATTGGTGACGGCTTTTTGACAGGATTTAGAATCTTTTTTGCAAAGCCCACAACGGGCTCAACCCTTCACATTCTTTCGAAACGGGCCGTCCCGCCCCGCGCCCCTCGATCGTCGCTCCGGTCTCGTTCCCGTCCGTGCCCGCATCCCCACTACGCGCCGAACGAACGGCACCGCCAAGTGACGAATCGTGTACCTGCCTCGCCTGTCGATACCGACCAACGTCGCGCCGAAATACCGATCGCCGGCCCACGTCACTCGTCCTGATGGCACGACGCTACGCCGCTTCCCCGCTCCATCACCGCGTCAATGCACGGCCTTGCGATACAGCGCAACGTACCCCGCGAGCATCAGCAGCAGCGATCCGCTGATCCGGTTCAGCCACTTCTCCCCGGCCGCCTTCCATACGCGAACCGAATGCACGCCCAGCAGCGCGTAACCGGTCATCCCGATTGCGTCGATGGCGACGATCGTCGCCGCGAGAATCGCGTACTGCGGCGCGATCGCATGCGACCGGTCGACGAACTGCGGCAGCAGCGCGGACATGAACAGGTAGTACTTCGGATTGCTCATCGCGACGAAGAAGCTCTTCAAAAAAGCGCTCCGGCGATCGGGCGTCGCGGGCACGCAAGGCTGTGCAGCCGCGGCCCCGCGGCTCGACATCAGCATCCGGATGCCGACATACGCGAGCCACGCCGCACCGAGCAGCTTCAGCGTCACGAACGCCGTTTCCGACGCGTCGAGCAACACGCCGAGGCCGAACCCGACCAGCGCGACGAGTACGACGTCGGCGGTGACGGCGCCGAGCATGCCGACCATCGCGTGACGCAATCCGTAGCGCGAACCGTTGCTCATCGCGAGCAACACCGTCGGGCCGGGCGTCGCGACACCGACGGACAGAATCAGCGCAAAGGCGAGCAAGGCGGAGAGCGACATGGCGTGGCGTTCCTTTTGAAGAGAGCGGTGCGGACGGCATCGACACGATCGGCCCGACGGACCGCAACCGATACGGACGGTTTGTTACGACGAATACGGACTTCGCATGATCGCATGTCCATCCCGACATCCGCCGGGCGGTTGAGCACCGTCGCCGGTGAACGGCACCCGGTTATCTCAAATAGTGGACTGATCTTTCCGTAAACGACAATGATTCTCGTTTACACTAGACTCCGCCGCTCGATAGAAAAACACGTCCGCGACAGTACGGACGCGTCACGCCGCCCGGATTCCGACTCGCCGCCCCGGGATGGATCACCGACCACACCCGATTTGCGTCCCATGTCGACACGTTCGTTACCCGTCCGGCGTCTCACGCCGATTGCCTTCGGCATTGCGCTCGCCTGCACTTTCCCGGCCGCGGCCCGGGCCCAACAGGCCACTTCCGCCGCCAACGCAGCACCCGACTCCGCCATGCTGCCGTCGATCAACGTAACCGGCGCGGCCGAGCCGCTGCCCGGCGACCTCGCGCCGACCTACGCCGGCGGCCAGGTCGCGCGCGGCGCGGATTTCGGCGTGCTCGGCCGGCAAAAGGCGAGCGACGTGCCGTTCAGCATGACCACCTACACGTCGAAACTGATCGAGGACCAGCAGGCGCGCACGCTTGCCGACGTGCTCGACAACGATCCGGCCGTGCGCAGCGCCTCCGGCTACGGCAACTTCTCGCAGGTCTTCGTCATCCGCGGTTTCGAGCTCGCCGGCGACGACGTGTCGCTGAACGGCCTGTACGGCGTCACGCCGCGGCAGCTCGTCCAGACCGATGCGGTCGAGCGTGTCGACGTGTTCAAGGGCGCGAATGCGTTCCTGAACGGTGCATCGCCGAACGGCTCGGCGGTCGGCGGCGGTGTGAACCTGCAACTGAAGCGCGCGGACGACAAGCCGCTCACGCGCGTCACCGTCGACGGCGCCACGTCCGGCTCGCTCGGCACGCATGTCGACATCGGCCGCCGCTTCGGCAGCGAAGGCCAGTTCGGCGTGCGCGTGAACCAGTCGATCAGCGGCGGCGACACCGCCGTCGACGACGAGCGCCGCCGCAGCAACGTGACGGCGGTGTCGCTCGACTGGCGCGGCGACAAGCTGCGCCTGTCCGGCGACTTCCTGTATCAGCGGCAGCGGATCGACAACGGTCGCCCGGTCGTGCTCGTCAGCGGCAATCAGTTGCCCGCCGTGCCGTCCGCGACGCACAACTATGCGCAGCCGTGGAGCTTCAGCGAACTCGAGGACACGGTCGGCATCGTGCGCGCCGAGTATGACTTCCTGCCCGCGTGGACGGCCTACGTATCCGCCGGCGCACGCCATACGAACGAGCACGGCGACTACTACACGCCGACTTACTCGTCGTCCGGCACGACCGGCTCGCGCCTGAGCGTGCCGCACAAGGAAGATGCGCAGTCGGCCGAAGCCGGCGTGCGCGGCCGCTTCACGACCGGCCCCGTGTCGCACTTCGTGACGGCCGGCGCGTCGTTCATCCGCATCGACAGCCAGTCCGCGTACACGATGTCGAACGCGTTCCCGACGACGCTCTACGATCCGGCGCCGCTCGCGTCCCCGCCAACCGCCTATGCAGGCGGCGACATGAACGATCCGGGTACCATCACGAAGACCTGGCTGCGCAGCCTCGCGGTATCCGATACGCTCGGCTTCCTCGACGACCGCGTGCTGTTCACGATCGGCGCGCGGCGCCAGTCGATCTCGGTCGACAACTTCGACTACACGGGTGCGATCGCCACCGCCTACAGCGACGCGATCACGACGCCGGTGTTCGGTCTCGTGGTGAAGCCGTGGCGCAACGTGTCGATCTTCGCGAACCGCAGCGAAGCGCTCGCACAGGGCGAGATCGCGCCGAACACCGCACGCAACGCGGGCCAGGCGCTGTCGCCGTACCGATCCAAGCAATATGAAGCCGGCGTCCGCTACGACACCGACAAGTACGGCGCGTCGCTTGCGCTGTTCCAGATCGAGAAGCCGATGGCATATACCGATCCGGCGACGACCCTGTTCGGCGCCGACGGCACCCAGCGGCACCGCGGCATCGAGACGGCCGTGTACGGCGAGCCGTGGAAAGGCGTGCGGCTGATCGCGGGCGCGACGTATCTCGACGCGACGCTGCGGAACACGGCGGGCGGCGCGAACGACGGCCACCGGCCGATCGGCGTGCCGTCGTTCCTGCTCAACGCGGGCGCCGAATACGACGTGCCGATGCTGAACGGGCTCACGCTGACCGCGCGCTGGATCCACACGGGGCCGCAGTACCTGGACGTCGCTAACACGATGTCGATTCAGGCGTGGGACCGCGTCGATCTCGGCGCGCGTTACGCGACGGACGTGTTCGGCAAGAAGACGACGTTCCGCGCGACCGTGCGCAACGTCGCGAACAAGTCGTACTGGTCGTCGACGATCGGCGGATATCTGACGCAGGGCGACCCGCGCTCGGTGTGGCTGTCGGTGACGACGGATTTCTGACGGGCGCCGAAGGGAGTGGCGGGCAGCCGCCAGAGTTTGCTATACTCTCGGTCTTCCGGAGAGATGGATGAGTGGTTTAAGTCGCACGCCTGGAAAGCGTGTATAGGTTAATCGCCTATCGGGGGTTCGAATCCCCCTCTCTCCGCCAGAATTCAATGCCCGCGCCAGCGGGCATTTTCGTTTCCGGAGAAAAGCAGGCCGATGGTTCGGCTTGCGCGGGGATTCGATGGAATTCGCTCGCGAGCGAATCCGCAGCCCGCGCTTGTTTGGGCGAATCCCCTCTCCTCGCCGGAAAGCATGAGGCCCCCGATTTCCCGAGAAGTCCGAGGGGGCTTTTCATTTTGCACGTCGATACGCGCTACGGCCGCCTTGCATCCTCACGGATGCCGAATGTAATCCACCAGCGCCCGCGTATACTCATCCGGCCGCTTGTCGCACAGACTCACCGCGATCGCCACCGCGAACCCCGCCGGCACGCCGAACACGCCCGAGCTGATCGGCTCGATCCCGAACCACGCGCGCCCGGCGAATCCGGTCAGTTGCGTGAAGAACGGATAAGTCGACACGATGTAGTACACGCACACCGCCAACCCCGTCACCATCCCGGCAATCGCGCCGCGCGTCGTCGTGCGCTTCCAGAACACGCCCAGCACCAGCACCGGAAAGAAGCTCGACGCCGCCAGCGAAAACGCGGCGCCGACGAGAAACAGGATCTTCCCGGTATTGAGCGACGCGACATACGACGCGAACAGCGCCACCCCCAGCAGCAGCACCTTCGAGATCGTCACGCGCCGCTGGCTCGTCGCATCGGGCGCGACCATGCAGTAATAGACGTCGTGCGACAGCGCGTTCGCGATCGTCAGCAGCAGCCCGTCCGCGGTCGACAACGCCGCGGCCAGCGCACCGGCCGCGATCAACCCCGACACCACGTACGGCAGTCCCGCGATCTCCGGCGCGGCCAGGACGACCATGTCCGGCTGCATCTGGATTTCCGACCAGTGCACGATGCCGTCGCGAATCACCTCGACGACGCTGATCAGATCGGGTTCGAAGTGATGCCATTGCGTGACCCACGCCGGCAATTCGGCGAACGGCCGCCCGACGAGATTCGCGAGGATCTCGTACTTGATCAGCACCGCGAGCACCGGCACGCTCAGGTAGAACAGCGCGATGAAGAACAGCGTCCAGCCGACGGAACGCCGTGCGGACGCGACCGACGTGGTCGTGTTGTAGCGCGTCAGGATGTGCGGCAGGCTCGCGGTGCCGAGCGACAGGCACAGCAGCAGCGCGAGGAAATTCCGCTCGCGCGGCTTGCGTTCGTCTTCGCTCGCGGCCGGAAACGGCTCGTGCATCGGCACGGGCGGCTCGGCACGCGCGAGCAGGTCGTCACGCGCCTGTGTCCACGCCACGCGCGCCGCCGCCGGATCGCGCGGGAAATCGGCCAGCTCGCGCTCGAGCTGGCTGATCTCGCGCAGCGGCCCGTTGTGGCGCCGCAGGTCGGCAAGCCGGTCGACGAGATGCCGGCGCGCGTCCGCATGGGACGCCGGCAACCGGTCGAGCCGCGTCTGGATATCCGCGGCTTGCCGGCGGTACGCATCCCGCACCTGCTGCTCGTCGCGCGCGTCGCGCACCTGCGCCTCGCGCGCCGCGACGCGCTCCATCAGCTTGCCGTAATTGAACTGCGGCACGGGCCCGAGGCCATTCTTCAGCGCGATCAGCGACACCGGAATCAGGATCGCGCTGATCAGGATGATGTACTGCGCGACCTGCGTCCACGTGACCGCCCGCATCCCGCCGAGAAACGAGCACACGAGAATGCCCGCGAGCCCGCAGAAGATGCCGATCGCGAAATCGACGCCGATGAAGCGCGTCGCGATCAGGCCGATCCCCTGGATCTGCGCGACCAGGTACACGAACGAACACAGGATCGCCGCGCCGGCGGCGAGCGCGCGCACGGCCGTACTCGAAAAGCGCGTGCCGAGAAAATCGGGAATCGTGTAGCGCGCGAGCTTGCGCACATACGGCGCGAGCAGGAACGCGACGAGGCAGAACCCGCCCGTCCAGCCCATCACGTACGCGAGCGCGTCGTAACCGGTGGCGTAGAGCGAACCGGCCAGGCCGATGAAAGACGCGGCCGAGAGCCAGTCGGCCGCCGTCGCCATCCCGTTGAACGCGGACGGCACGCGCCGCCCGGCCACGTAGTACTCGACGAGATCGGACGTGCGCGACAACAACCCGATCACCGCATACACGGCGATCGGCACGAACAGGAACACGTAGCCGATCCAGACGCCCGAGCCCGTCGCGCGCTCGATCCGCCACATCAGCAGCACGAACCCGAGAAACCCGAGCGTGTAGAGCGCGTACGCGCGTATCAGTCGATGCGTCAGCATGAATCAGCGCCCGCCGCTCGCAGGGCCGGCGCGTGCCGCATGCTCGTCGTACGCGCGGCGCAGCGTACGGTCCGCGCGTTGCATCAGCCCGATGTAGACGACGATCAGCACGAGGTAGACGAGAATCGCACCCTGTGCGCCGACATAGAACGGCAGGCTGAAACCGGCGAAGCGAACGCCGGCGAGCGCGGGTCCGAAGAACGGCACGATGAACGACACCGCGAAGCCGATCACCATCAGCACCGCGATCAGCGCGACGTTGAAGCGCCAGTAGCGTGCGTGCGCACGCGCGAGCGGCGCGGGAACGGGGGGTGGCGCGGCAGGCGCCGAACGGGTCGGAACGGTCATGCCGTTATGTAGCAAAAAGCCCCTGCGCGGGCAATCGGGATTGCCGCGCAGGGGCTCGCGCGCATGACGCGCAACCGTGTGCTCAACGCACTTCGGTGAGCTGCTCGAGGATGGCCGGATTCTCGAGCGTGGACGTGTCCTGCGTGATCGCCTCGCCCTTGGCGAGCGAACGCAACAGGCGCCGCATGATCTTGCCCGAGCGGGTCTTCGGCAGGTTGTCGCCGAAGCGGATGTCCTTCGGCTTCGCGATCGGCCCGATCTGTTTGCCGACCCAGTCGCGCAGCGCCTTCGCGAGCGCCGCGGCTTCGTCGCCTTCCGGGCGCGAACGCTTCAGCACGACGAACGCCACGACCGCCTCGCCCGTCGTGTCGTCCGGACGGCCGACCACCGCCGCCTCGGCCACCAACTCGTGCGACACCAGCGCCGATTCGATCTCCATCGTGCCCAGCCGGTGGCCCGACACGTTCAGCACGTCGTCGATCCGGCCCATGATCGTGAAGTAGCCGGTCTCCTTGTCGCGCACGGTGCCGTCGCCGGCGAGATAGAGCGTGCCGCCGAGTTCTTCCGGGTAATAGCTCTTCCTGAAACGCTCCGGGTCGCCCCAGATCGTGCGGATCATCGCCGGCCACGGGCGCTTGACGACGAGAATCCCGCCTTGCCCGTTCGGCACGTCCTGGCCCGTCTCGTCGACCACCGCGGCCGTGATGCCCGGCAGCGGCAGCGTGCATGAGCCCGGCACGGTCGGCGTCGCGCCCGGCAGCGGCGTAATCATGTGGCCGCCGGTTTCGGTCTGCCACCACGTGTCGACGATCGGGCAGCGCTCGTGGCCGACGTGCTTGTGGTACCACATCCACGCTTCCGGATTGATCGGCTCGCCGACCGTGCCGATGATGCGCAGGCTCGACAGGTCATAGCTCTTCGGGTGAACCTTGTCGTCGGCTTCGGCCGCCTTGATCAGCGAGCGGATCGCGGTCGGCGCGGTGTAGAACACCGTGACCTTGTGATCGCCGATCATCTTCCAGAAACGGCCGGCGTCCGGATAAGTCGGCACGCCTTCGAACACGACCTGCGTGCCGCCGCACGCGAGCGGCCCGTAAGTGATGTACGTATGGCCCGTGACCCAGCCGATGTCGGCCGTGCACCAGAACACGTCCGTGGGCTTCCAGTCGAAGGTCCATTTCATCGTCTGCGCGGCCCACAGCAAGTAGCCGCCCGTGCTGTGCTGCACGCCCTTCGGCTTGCCGGTCGAGCCCGACGTATACAGGATGAACAGCGGATGCTCGGCGCCGACCCAGGTCGGCTCGCAGCGCTCGGATTCGCCGTCGACGAGTTCGTGCATCCACAGGTCGCGCTCGGCATGCCAGTCGATCTTGCCGCCGGTGCGGCGATAGACGATCACGCTCTTGACCGCCTCGCAGCCGCCCATCGCGATCGCCTCGTCGGCGATGCTCTTGAGCGGCAGCGTCTTGCCGCCGCGCGCCTGCTCGTCGGCGGTGACGAGCGCGACCGCGCCGACGTCGACGAGCCGCTCGTTCAGCGATTTCGCGGAGAAGCCGCCGAACACGACCGAGTGCGTCGCGCCGATGCGCGCGCAGGCCTGCATCGCGACGATGCCTTCAATCGACATCGGCATGTAGATGACGACGCGATCGCCCTTCGCGATGCCGCGTTTCTTCAGTGCATTCGCGAAGCGCGACACGCGTGCGAGCAAGTCGGCATAGGTGACGCGGGTGACGGTGCCGTCGTCGGCCTCGAAGATCACCGCGACGCGCTCGCCGTTGCCGGCTTCGACGTGGCGGTCGAGACAGTTGTACGACGCGTTCAGCTCGCCGTCCTCGAACCACGTGTAGAACGGCGCGTTGCTCTCGTCGAGCACCTTGGTGAACGGCTTGTGCCACGCGAGGCCCTCGCGCGCGAGGCGCGCCCAGAAGCCTTCGTAATCCTGCTCGGCCTCGGCGACGAGCGCGCGATAGGCCGGCATGCCGGAAATGGTCGCCGTCTTCTCGAGCGCCGCGGGCGGCGCGAACTGACGGGTTTCGTGAAGAACCGATTCAATCGCAGACATCGACTACCCCTTGGTGAACATGAATCCTCTGCATGGCGGCGCGATCGTGCACGCCGCGCGTCTTGGCCGGCGCTCGCGCGCCGCTGTCTCCCACCACCCGCACGCGGCCGCGACGGCCTGCGCACGATGCTGCACCGCACCACATCACGCGAACGCGACCTGCGGCCCGGCAGTGTCCACGATAAGCGCTCCAACTTACCCGTCACTTACGCGGCCTGGCCGTTTCGTGCGCGGGGCGGCGCATCGAGTCAGCTTTACGCTGTTACAACCGCGACCCTACAATCCTAACTGAACTCGCCTTCCGGATTCCAGCTTGAATCGCTACGCCCTCTTCCTCATCCTGTCGATGCTGTTCGTCGGCAGCAACGTCGGTATCGGTAAATCCATCGTTGCATTCGTCCCCGTCGCCATCCTCGCCACGCTGCGCTTCGTGATCGCGATCGCCGTGCTGTGGCCGCTGTTCAGGCCCGTGAAAATGCGCGCGGTCAAGCGCGGCGAATGGCTGAACCTGTTCCTGCAAGCCTTCTTCGGCACCTTCATGTTCACGCTGCTGATGCTCAACGGCGTGCAGCGCACGAGCGCGGTGGCCGCGGGCGTCATCACGAGCACGATCCCGGCGATCGTCGCGCTGTTCGCGTGGCTGATCCTGCGTGAAAAGCCGAACGGCCGTGCGCTCGTGTCGATCGCGCTCGCGATCGTCGGCGTCGTGACGATCAACCTCGCCAACGGCGGCGCGGCCGGGCATGGCGCGCACGGCGACGCGTCCGGCTCGCTGGCCGGCAACCTGCTGATCCTCGGCGCGGTGTGCTGCGAATCGATCTACGTGATCCTGTCGCGCCGGCTCACGCAAACGCTCGCCCCGATCGACATCTGCGCCTACACCCACCTGTTCGGCCTCTTCCTGATGCTGCCGCTCGGCGCGACAGCGCTGTGGCGCTTCGATTACGCGAGCGTGCCGGCCGGCACCTGGGCGCTCGTCGTCTGGTACGGGTTGTCGGCGAGCATCTTCTCGTTCTGGCTGTGGATGAAGGGCATCCGGCACGTGCCGGGCAGCCTCGCCGGCGTGTTCAGCGCGGTGCTGCCGATCGCCGCGGCCGCGTACGGCATCGCGTTCCTCGGCGAGCGCCCGACGCTCGCGCACGGCATCGCGCTCGCGTGCGTCGTCGCCGGCATCGTGCTCGCGAGCCTGCGTGTGAAAAGCGTGCCGGCCGCCGCTTCGTGATCCGTCCCTCGCAGTGCCGGCGCGTCGCTGCAGCCGCGCCGGCCGACGCGTTACAATAGCGCGCCTTTTCAAGATTACCCCCGATACCTGCGCCCGCGCCCGTACCCCGACATGTCCGCCCCGCATTCGCCCGGCCGTCCTGGCCGTCGCCCGCTTCGTCCGCTTCCCGCGCTGATTTTCATGAGCCGCTGGCTCCAGGTTCCGCTTTACCTCGGCCTGATCGTCGCGCAGGCCGTCTATGTGTTCCTGTTCCTGAAGGAAGTCTGGCACCTGCTGTCGCATGCGACGGGCCTCGACGAAATCAGCGTGATGCTCGCGGTGCTCGGCCTGATCGACGTCGTGATGATCTCGAACCTGCTGATCATGGTGATCGTCGGCGGGTATGAAACGTTCGTGTCGCGGCTCGGCATCGAGGGCCATCCCGACGAGCCCGAATGGCTCGACCACGTGAACGCGGGCGTGCTGAAGGTCAAGCTGTCGATGGCGCTGATCAGCATTTCGTCGATCCACCTGCTGAAGACCTTCATCAACCCCGATCAGCACACGACGCACGCGATCATGTGGCAGGTGATCATCCACGTGTCGTTCCTCGTGTCGGCGCTCGTGATGGCATGGGTCGATCGCCTCACGACGCACACGCATCCGGCCCATTTCCACGAGACGCATGCGCCAGCGGCGTCCCGACCGGCGGCCTGAACCGTCGGCAAATCCTTCCCCACTGTCCCCACAGAGTCTCAGCCATGACCGTCATCAAACAGGAAGACCTGATCCAGAGCATCGCGGATTCGCTGCAGTACATCAGCTACTACCACCCGCTCGACTACATCCAGGCCCTCGGCCGCGCGTACGAGTTGGAAGAGAGCCCGGCGGCGAAGGACGCGATCGCGCAGATCCTCACGAACAGCCGCATGTGCGCGGAAGGCAAGCGTCCGATCTGCCAGGACACCGGCATCGTGACGATCTTCGTGAAGGTCGGCATGGACGTGCGCTGGGACGGCGCGACGATGGGCCTCACCGACATGATCAACGAAGGCGTGCGCCGCGGTTACACGCACCCGGACAACGTGCTGCGCGCGTCGATCGTCAATCCGCCGGAAGGCGCCCGCAAGAACACGAAGGACAACACGCCGGCCGTGATCCACTACGAGATCGTGCCGGGCGACAAGGTCGACGTGCAGGTCGCGGCGAAGGGCGGCGGCTCGGAGAACAAGTCGAAGTTCGTGATGCTGAACCCGTCCGACTCGATCGTCGACTGGGTGCTGAAGACGGTTCCGACGATGGGCGCCGGCTGGTGCCCGCCCGGCATGCTCGGGATCGGCATCGGCGGCACCGCCGAGAAGGCGATGCTGATGGCGAAGGAATCGCTGATGGAGCCGATCGACATCCAGGAAATCATCGCGCGCGGCCCGAAGGACTGGGTGGAGGAGCTGCGCGTCGAGCTGCACGAGAAGGTCAACGCGCTCGGCATCGGCGCGCAGGGCCTCGGCGGCCTCGCGACCGTGCTCGACGTGAAGATCATGGCGGCGCCGACGCACGCGGCCTCGAAGCCGGTCGCGCTGATTCCGAATTGCGCGGCCACGCGCCACGCGCACTTCGTGCTCGACGGGTCGGGCCCGGCCAAGCTCGAAGCGCCGTCGCTCGACGCCTGGCCGAAGGTGCAGTGGGAACCGAACACCGAAACCAGCAAGCGCGTCGACCTGAACACGCTGACGCCGGAAGAAGTCGCGAGCTGGACGCCGGGCCAGACGCTGCTGCTGTCGGGCAAGATGCTCACCGGCCGCGACGCCGCGCACAAGCGCATCGCCGACATGCTCGCGAAGGGCGAGAAGCTGCCGGTCGACTTCACGAACCGCGTGATCTACTACGTCGGCCCGGTCGATCCGGTGCGCGACGAAGTGGTCGGCCCGGCCGGCCCGACGACGGCCACGCGCATGGACAAGTTCACCGAGACGATGCTCGCTCAGACGGGTCTGATCTCGATGGTCGGCAAGGCCGAGCGCGGCCCGGTCGCGATCGACGCGATCAAGAAGCACAAGGCGGCCTATCTGATGGCGGTCGGCGGCGCGGCCTACCTCGTGTCGAAGGCGATCCGCGGCGCGAAGGTGCTCGCGTTCGAAGACCTCGGCATGGAAGCGATCTACGAGTTCGACGTGCAGGACATGCCGGTGACGGTCGCCGTCGATTCGTCGGGCACGTCGGTGCACCAGACGGGTCCGAAGGAATGGCAGGCGAAGATCGGCAAGATCCCGGTCGCCACCGCTTAAGCGCGATCGAACGAAAGGCCGGACGGAAGTCCGGCCTTTTTACTTCTCATTCTCATTATTGTGTGCGGCCGGTTGTTCGAGGCTGATTCTCATTACACGCAAAAGGCAGGCCCGACAAGGCTTCGAGGCTTGGCTTTTCTCGTTCGAGCGATTATCGTTCGGTTTCTGAAGCCCCACTGAACAAGGAACAGCCATGCAAGGCGACAAGAAAGTCATCGAATATCTGAACGCCCAACTGAAGAATGAACTCACGGCGATCAACCAGTACTTCCTGCATGCGCGCATGTACAAGCACTGGGGGCTCGACAAACTCGGCAAGCACGAATACGACGAGTCGATCGGCGAAATGAAACACGCCGACTGGCTGATCGAGCGCGTGTTCATGCTCGACGGCCTGCCGAACCTGCAGGACCTGCACAAGCTGCTCGTCGGCGAGGAAACCGAAGAGATCCTGAAGTGCGACCTGAAGCTCGAGCAGATCTCGCAGTCCACCTGCAAGGAAGCGATCGCCTACTGCGAATCGGTGCGCGACTACGTGTCGCGCGAGATCTTCGAGAAGATTCTCGACGACACCGAAGAGCACATCGACTGGCTCGAAACGCAGATCGACCTGATCGGCAAGGTCGGCCTGCAGAACTATCAGCAAACGATGATGGGTTCGGCCGAGTAATCGCGCCACCCGCCAGCCCGCCGCCCGCCCGACGATGACGAACCCGTCCGCCGCTACCGCGCCGCGCGCCGCCGCCCCTGTCGGCATCTTCGACTCGGGGCTCGGCGGCCTCTCGGTGCTGCGCGCCGCGCGCGCGCATTTGCCCGACGAATCGTTCGTCTACGTCGCCGACTCGCACCACGCGCCGTATGGCCCGCGCGACGAGGCATTCATCACGGAACGCACGCTGGCGATCGGCGAGTGGCTCGCCCACGAAGGCGCGAAAGCGCTCGTCATCGCGTGCAACACGGCAACGGCACGGGCGATCGCGACCATCCGCGAACGCCTGTCGATCCCGCTCGTCGGCGTCGAGCCGGGCATCAAGCCGGCCGCCGCGCTGTCCGCGACCGGCGTCGCGGGCGTGCTCGCCACGCAATCCACGTTGAACAGCCCGCGCTTCCAGGCGCTGCTCGACCGCTACGGCGCGGGCCGTCGCTTCATCTGCCAACCCGGCCACGGGCTCGTCGAAGCGATCGAACGCGGCGACACGAACTCCCCCGCGTTGCGCGCGCTGCTCGAGCGTTACCTACAGCCGATGCTCGACGACGGCGCCGATACGCTGGTACTCGGCTGCACGCACTATCCGTTCTTCACGGAAACGATTCGTAACCTTGTGGGCGAGCGCCTGACGATCGTCGACACGAGCGATGCCATCGCCCGCCAGCTCGCGCGGGTGCTCGACGAACGCGGGCTGCGCGCGCCGGCCGGCACGCACGCCGCGCCCCCGCGCTTCTGTTCGACGAGTGACGGCCTGCAACTGCGCGCGCTCGCGTCGACGCTGCTCGGCCTCGATGCGCCGGTCGAATCCGTCACCATTTCCTCGCCGAACGCGCGCGCCTGCGCGACCGCCTGACGCGGGCCGGCACGTCCGCTCTCCCTGCTTCGCCACGCCCGCCGCTTCAAGGGTCCGATGGCTTTAAAAAAAGCCGACCCAGGCTTGTCAACGCCTGCAAAATTAATGATAATAATTCGCATTAACGTTAGCTATCGCAACTCATCATGATCGTCTGCGTGTGCAAGTCTGTTTCCGATCGCAAGATTCGCGCATCCCTCGCCGAGGGAGTGAGCTCTTTCGACGAACTCCAATTCGAGCTCGGCGTGGCCACGTGCTGCGGCAAGTGCGAGGAGTCCGTACGCGACCTCATGGCCGAGCAAGGCGTCTGCGCGAGCCGGTGCGGTGTCGAGCATCATGCGCATCCGATCCCGGTCACGTTCTACGACCGCAAGGCGGCCTGAGCGACGCTGAGCGTGCGCATGCGGCCAGGCCGCATTTTTTGTTTTGACCGTCAGCAAGCCACCGTCTGCGCGAGCCAACGGCTTACCTGCCAAGGAGCCTGTGATGGAATTGCTGATCGGATTCGTAACCACCGTTTGCATCTCGCTGCTGATCTTCCGCAAGTGATGCCGATTCACCTGCCGCGCCCCGGGTGCGACGTCGTTCTTTCAAGCTAACATGCAGGCTTCGCATCTCGCTCCTGCCGGCGCCATGCCGGCTGCACCACGTATGAATCCCCGAGTGATCGTCGTCGCGGTCGGTGTGCTTGCCGCACACGCGATCATGCTCACGGCCGCGTGGCTCCATCGCAACCCGCCGCCGCCGAAATCGGTCGAGGTGCAGTCGATCACCGCGCAGCTCATCGCGCCTGCGCCGATCGCGCAACAGGTCGCGGCCGAGTCGATCCCGCAGCCCGCGCCGCCGAAGCCAGTGCCGCGCGTGAAGCCGAAGGTCGAGCCGAAACCGATGCAGAAAGCGGCGAAGCCGACCCCGCAACTGGTTGCGCCGTCGCCGGCCCCGTCGCCCACGCCCGCTCCCGCCGCCGATCCGACACCTGCTCCCGCCGCCCCCGCTCCCGCGGCACCGGCCGCCACGCCGGGCCCGGCGCGCGAAACGATGCAGGTCAGCGCGCCGAAGAACGTGCCGACGCTCCAATGCAACTTCGTGAAGCCCGACTATCCGTCGATGTCGCGCCGCCGCGGCGAATCGGGCACCGCCTATGTTCACTTCGTCGTTGGCGTGACCGGCAAGATCGAAAGCGACAGCATCGTGTTACAGAAGAGCAGCGGCTATCCGCGCCTCGACGATGCCGCACTCGACGCGATGCGCTCGACCACCTGCCGTCCATATATCGAGAACGGCCAGGCGATCCGCGCCGCCCGCACACAGCCCTACAGCTTCGGGCTCACCGACTAACCTGCCTCATCCGGAAGATTCAAAGGAAACAAAAATGCAAAGCTACGGTATCGCGCACGTCTGGGCGCAAGGTGATTTCGTCACACGCGCGATTGCGATCACGCTGCTCGTGATGTCGGTCCTGTCGTGGATCGTGATCGTCGTCAAAGGCTGGAACGTGATCCGCCTGAACCGCCTCACGAAGAACGCCGAACAGGCATTCTGGCATTCCGACAATTTCGACGATGGCATCAAGAAGCTCGGCCTCGCCGCCTCGACGCCGAACGACAACCCGTTCCTCGCGCTCGCGCTGTCGGGCAAGGAAGCCGCCGACCACCACCATCAGACCCAACCGCACCTGCACGATCGCATGGACGTATCGGACTGGGTCACGCGCTGCCTGAAGGACACGATGGACGAAGGTATTTCGCGCATGCAGAGCGGCCTCGCGATCCTCGCATCGGTCGGCAGCACGGCGCCGTTCGTCGGCCTGTTCGGCACGGTCTGGGGGATCTACCACGCGCTGCTCGCGATCGGCGCCACCGGCCAGACGTCGATCGACCAGGTCGCGGGCCCGGTCGGCGAATCGCTGATCATGACGGCCTTCGGCCTGTTCGTCGCGATTCCCGCCGTGCTCGGCTACAACGCACTGACCCGCGCGAACAAGGGTGTCGTCAGCAAGCTGCGCCGCTTCGCGCACGGCCTGCACGCGTACTTCGTGACGGGCGCGAGCCTCGCGTCGTCGTCGACGCGCGACGGCCTGCGTCTCGCATCGCGCGCCGCCAGCTGAGACGAGGTGATCCATGGCCATGAACACCGGTTTCAGCGACGATGACGACGATGCCGTGATGAGCGAGATCAACATGACGCCGCTCGTCGACGTCATGCTCGTACTCCTGATCATTTTTCTCGTGACGATCCCGGCGATGCAGCATGCGGTGAAGATCGACCTGCCGCACGCCAGCAGCCAGCCCGTCGACGAAAAGCCGCAGACCGTCGACGTCGCGATCCAGGGCGACGGCACGATCCTGTGGGACGACCACACGGTCACGCGCGAACAACTGCAGGCACGCATCGCGGAAGCCGCGAAACGCACGCCGCAGCCGGAATTGCATCTGCGCGCGGACCGCAAGGTGGCGTACGAGCACGTCGCGGAAGTGATGTCGGATGCGCAGGCAGGCGGCTTGACGAAGCTCGGCTTCGTGACGGAGCCCGGCGCGAAAGCGAAGTAACGTGCGCGCGCCCCGCCGTCGCGGGTAGTATCGGCGCACCTAGCCGGCCACCCCTGACCGGGCGTCCCTAACCGGGCGTCCCTAACCGGGCGTCCCCAACCGGGCGTCCCCAACCGGGCGTCCCCAACCGGGCGTCCCCAACCGGGCGTCCCCAACCGGGCGTCCCCAAAGTAAAAGGCCTTCATCGCCAGATGAAGGCCTTTTTTCATGCGCACGCGGGCGCCTTCGGGCGGCGGGCTCTTTGGCGGTATCGGTTGCGCCTCGAGCAACGCAAATGCGACTCTGCCGTGGTCTGCACGGACTGCGCGTTCTGCCCTATCTGGCTCACAATATATGCGGCCACCTGATTTCGCTCAGAACTTCCTTCACGAAATGGGATTTCAATATAGGCCCGCCCGTCCGCGCATTCAAGGTTCCGGCGATTGAAACTTGCGATTGCAGGCGACGCTTCAATGACAAAACAAATTTGCGTCGCCGTGGGCGCCGTGTTCAGGTCGCCGAAACATCGGCCGCCGCTTCCTTCTTCGCGCGCTCGGGGCAACCCGGCTCCTTGTACGCGCCATGGTCGAGCTTCTCGACCAGGTAATCGACGAACGCTCGTACCGCGGGCGGCATCCCCTGCCGCGATACGAACACCGCATACAGTTGCGGCACCGGCAGCGTCCAGCCGGGCATCACGGGCGACAGTTGCCCCGCGCGCAGCGCGTTGCCGTACATCATCTCCGGCAGCGCCGCGATGCCGAGGCCATCGAGCACGGCCTCGCGGATCGTCATCAGGTCGGCCGTCACCAGCCGAGGATCATGCTCGTGCACGTGACGCGTTCCGTCCGGCGCGATCAGGTTGAATACGTGCCGGCCGTCGACGCTCGGCGTATCGAGCGTCTCGAAGCCGGCCAGGTCGTCCGGCGCCAGCGGCGGCGCATTCTGGCTCAGCAGGCTCGGCGCGCCGACCAGCATCTGCTCGGTGCGCCACAGCGGCCGCACGACGATGTTGGCGTTCTGCGGCGGCTCCGAGCGCACACGCAACGCGACGTCGATCGAATCCTCGAACAGATCGATCACGCGATTCGTCACGCGCACATGCACCTTCACCTCAGGATAGCGGCGCAGGAATTCGGGCAGGATGCGCGACAGCATCGTCTGCGACAGCGTCACCGGCACGCTGACACGCACCGAGCCGCGCGGCGACGCACGCAACTGCTGCACCGCGTTCATCGCGGCCTTCGCTTCGGCGAGCATCGCCTGGCAATGCTGGTAGAACAGTTCCCCCGCCTCGGTCAGTGCGAGCTTGCGCGTCGAACGCTGCAGCAGGCGCACGCCGAGCGCCGCTTCGAGCTCGGTCAGGCGCCGCGACAGACGCGATTTCGAGATGCCCAGCACGCGCTCGGCGGCCGAGAAGCCGCCATGTTCGACGACCTGCGAGAAGTACATCAGGTCGTTCAGGTTATGTGCATCGATATTCATCTCATCGTTCCAATTCCAGAACAATCCATTGCGAACCGCCGCGAATCGCGCGGTAAAACGCCCAATATAATAGCGCCATGTTTCAAAAATAACGCTATTCCGATGATGTCGAGGGCTTCCCATGACCACCGCTCGCTCGCTTGATCGCACCTACCCCGCGCTTCGCACCACTGAAGGCGGCGGTTTCGTGGTTCACCGCCCGTTCCCCACGCGGCTGCTGATGGATTTCGATCCGTTCCTGCTGCTCGATGAAATGGGCCCCGTCGACTACGCCCCCGGCGAAGCCGTGGGCGCGCCCGACCATCCGCATCGCGGCTTCGAAACCGTGACCTACGCGCTCGACGGGCGCTTCCGTCATCGCGACTCGTCCGGCCATGCCGGCACACTCGGCCCCGGCGACGTGCAGTGGATGACGGCCGGCGCCGGCGTCGTGCACAGCGAGATGCCGGACCCGGCGTTCGCTCAGGCAGGCGGGCGCTCCCACGGCTTCCAGCTGTGGGTCAACCTGCCGCGCCGCGACAAAATGATCGCGCCGCGTTACCAGGAGATCCCGGCTGCCCGCATTCCGACCGCGACGTCGCCGGACGGCCGCGCGCGCGTGCGCGTCATCGCCGGCGAAGCATTCGGCGTACAGGCCGCGATCGAGACCCGCACGCCGATCCTCTATCAGCACTTCACGCTGGAGCCCGGCGCAACGGTCACGCAGCCCGTGCCGGCCGGTTACCGCGTGTTTGCCTATCCGATCGACGGAACGGGCCTCTACGGGCCCGACAGGCAGGCTGTCGACGCACGGCACATGATCGTCTACGGCGACGACGGCGACACCGTTACGTTCGCTGCCGGCGACACGTCGCTCGATCTGCTGCTGATCGGCGGCGTGCCGCTCAACGAGCCGATCGTCCGTTACGGCCCGTTCGTGATGAATACCGAGGAAGAAATCCGGCAGGCCGTCGTCGACTACCAGACCGGCCGCATGGGCCGCATCGACGCGTGAACCAGTTGGGGCGCAGGGTGCCGCGAAGCCAGTGGTTTTGCGTCACAATAAGTGCTTGAATCATGCATGTGGCGACCCCGCCACCAGAAGGAACCCCTGCCCTTGAACTTCGAACATCTGATCCAGATCAACTCCGACGATCCGGCCGTGCCGGCCCTCACCCGCGACCAGCTCTGGGAAGGCCTCGTGCTGCGTGCGGAACAGCCGCAGCTGTTCGTGATCGGTCTCGACAGCTGCGTCATCCACGAACGGACGGACACGACGCTCGAACGCGAACTGCATTACGGCCACGCGACCGTGCGCGACCACGTGACGTTCACGCCGAACCAGCAGGTCCGCTACGACATCCGCGCGGCCGACGGCGAGATCGGCGGCTCATTGACGATGACGATCGAGGAGCGCGACGACAACGAGCTGTTCCTGCGTTTCGAGTACCGCACGACGCTGACGGTCACGGACGACAGCGAAGAAGCGCGACAGACGCACGGGATCGTCAAGGAGGCGTACCGCACGTCGGATATCGATACCGTTCGCCTGATCCGTGAATACGCGCAGGGTCGCAAGGATCCCGATCCGCTGCACTGAATCCCCGTGGCGGCCTGCGGGCCGCCTTTTTTGATTCAAGCTATCAGCGCTGATATTTCGATTGACAAAGAGTTTTTGTAAATGGGAATGGTTATCATTTAGAATTCATTCCATCGTATCGACAGTCACCGCTCAAACCGAATGACCGACACCATGCGCCCGACCACGCTGACCCTGCGCCGCACCACCGGCACCGCAGCCAGCAGCCGTCAGAAGACGGCAGCGGTCACCACGCCGGCGAAACCCGACGGCAACCGCGATGCAGGCACGCGGGTCGTCAACAGCGATGCGCTGCTGCAAGGCCAAAGCCATGTCAGCATCGCGCATAACGGAGAGACTTATCAGTTGCGCGCCACGCGGCTCGGCAAACTGATCCTGACGAAGTAACGACCGAGTATTGTGGGGACCACCTCCCTGAGAGGTGTTGGGCAGTAGCCAGCGTAACGGCTTGCACGCGAGATCTAGACCCCTTCGTGCAAACACACTCAAGCAGCCGTTGCAGCAAGCCAAGCCACTTTTTTTTGGTTCTCACACAAGGAAGAAAAAAGCGACACGTCGAAGAACGTGTCGCTTTTTAGTTTGAGCTGCCAATGCGCGAAGCACGTTGCCCGGGTGCGCGTTGCTGCCGCCGGTGCGGCGACGGCGAGGAGCGGCATGCTCGCCGCTTCAGAACCCCCAGAACATCAACCACCATGCGCTGTCGACGACGGCCAGCCCGACGGCGAACCACGCGAATGCCGCGAGCCGGCGCGGCCATGCCGCATAGCGCCCCGCTACCTTCCACGCGAGCCACGCACTCCACACATTGGCGCCGACCAGAATCGCGATACGCACATCGGATGCCCAGCCGAGCGGCACATGCTCGGCGCGCAGCAACGACAGCGTCGTGGCCGACAGCCCGAGGAACACGCCCGCACCCGCGATCGGAATCAGCGCCTGTGCGAGATGATGCAGGCGCACGCGATCGAAGCGGCCGAGCATCAGCGTGGCGCCGGCCAGCAACACCAGCAGCGCCGTGCCGTACACGAGGCCCGTGCCGACGATGTAGCTGACGACCAGCCCGCCATCGAGCCAGGAGAACACGTCGTTGCGGTCCGGGTAGTGCGTGAGCAGGAACCACGGCGCATTGGTCTCGAGCGGCCACGTGATGTCGCGGTCGATCAGCCAGCCCGCGAGCCATTGCTTGATCTGCACGAACCAGGGGCTGACGGTCCAGTGGAACGCGCCGATCGCCACGCCGAGCAGGCCGTACAGGATCAGCGCGGTGTCCCACGGGTTGGCCTGTTCCGCACCGAGGTTCACGACTTCGTCGGACGGCGAACGCAGCGACAGCGAAATCGCGTCGCGGTGCCCGCTGCAGCGGCCGCACATATGGCAGGCCGCCGCACCCTTCATGTTGCGCAACGGCACGAGCGGCGCGCAGTTGATCGGAATCACGCGATGGCCGTGCTCGCCGTTCTTGTACGAACGGCGCCATGCATCCTCGTCGACCTTGTAGCGCATCGGCGCGAGCCGTGCGAGCAGCCCGAACACGCCGTTGACCGGACACAGGTACTTGCACCACACGCGTTTCTCGCGGCCGTACAGCACGCCGATCACGATCGCGCCGACGGTCGAGCCGCCGAGCACGAACAGCACCGCGAGCGGGTACTGGTACACGCTCACCATCTGCCCGTAGATCGTCGTGATGCCGAACGCGACGAACGGCCAGCCGCCCCACCGGATCCAGCGCGGAATCGGGCCGCCGCGGCCGAACTTGCTCGCGTATTCGGTGAGCGCGCCCTCAGGGCACAGCACACCGCACCAGACGCGGCCGAGCATCACCATCGACAGCAGCACGAACGGCCACCAGATGCCCCAGAACGCGAACTGCGCGATGAGCGTGAGGTTGTTCCACAGGTGCGCGGAATCGTCCGGCAGCGGCAACACCGCCGGCACGATGATCAGGAACGCGTAGACGGCGACGACGATCCACTGGATACCGCGGATCAGCGCACCGTGGCGCTGCATCCACTGGCCGGCCTGCGCGAGCCAACCCGGCTTGACGGCGGCGACAACGCTCATGCCGCGCGACCCGCTGCAACGGCCGGACGGCGGCTCGCGCGCTTCATCAGCAGCCAGACGACCGCCCAGTACACCGCATACGCCACCAGGTTGGTCAGCGCCGGGTGCGCGCGATAGCCGGTCAGCGTCGCGACGAGCGAACCGAACGTGCCCGAATCATCGAGGATCGCGGACGTATCCCACACCTGCGAGATGCCGAGCGGCAGGATTTCCTTGTCGATCAGCTTGTCGACGCCGGTCTGGAACAGGCCCGCGCCGAGAAACAGCAGCATCACCTCGGTGACGCGGAAGAAATGCCGCCACGAGAAATACTTGCCGCCGAGCTGCAGCAGATAGAACGTGAGGAACGCGAGGCCGAGACCGATCACGACCGCGAGCATCTGGCTGCCGTCGACGTGGCCCGACTGGCCGAAACCGAGGCCGTACAGGAAGATCACCGTCTCGCTGCCTTCGCGCGCGATCGCAAGCGCGACCAGCACGGCGACGCCCCACCAGTTCGAATCGCGCGTGCTTTGCTGCAGCGACTGCTCCATGTCGCGCTTCAGCGTGCGGCCGTGCCGGCGCATCCACAGCACCATCTGCACGATCAGCACGCACGCGATCAGCACCATCGCCGTCTGGAAATAGTCCTGCGCGTCGCCGGACAACACCTCGGTGAACCCGACCAGCGCGGCGCCGAGGCCGACGGCCATCAGCAGGCCGGCGCCGACGCCGGCCCAGAGGAAAGGCAGGCCGCGGCGCGCGTCGTCGTCGCCGTTTTTCAGCCATGCATAGAGAATGCCGACGACGAGCAGCGCTTCGACGCTCTCCCGCCAGACGATGAACAAGATCTGACCCATCGATACCTCCTGACGCGCGGGGCAAGGGACTGGACGCCCGCGCGCAGATAAAACGCGTTACTTCGCGACGATCACGCCCTGTGCCTGCTGGTGAAAATCGTCGAAAAACTTGTATTCGCCCGGCGACAGCGGGGCGACGACCACGAACGAATCGGCGCCCGGCGCGAGCACCTTCTCCTTGCGCAACTGCACGCTCTCGAATTCGGCGGCGCCCTTGCCGGTGTTCCTGATCTCGATCTTGAAGCGCTGGCCGGCCGGCACTTCGATGCGCGCGGGATTCAGCTTGCCGTCCGTCATCTCGAGCTTGAACGTCGGCAGATCGGCCGCATGCGCCGCGCCGGCAAACCACAGCGCAGCGGCTGCGGCAACGATTTTCTGGGGAATTTTCATTCTGGGTTCTCTACGCCGACGGCGCGCCGAAGCGCGCCGTTCGTCATGCCACCGATCAGTAACCGCCCTTCTTGCCGATACCGGCGAACGGGAAGTCGTACTCGAGCGTGATGGGCTTGAACCACGGGCCCACGCCCGTTTCCTTGTCGACGTGGCGGCCGAACGCCATGTGACCCGACTGCATCGGCGGCTTGACGACCAACGTCAGGTGATACTTGCCCGGGCCGGCGAGCTTCACGTTGTCGCCATAGTGCGGGCCGTCGCTCGCGACCATGCCCATCAGGTCGCCCTCGGCCTTCCACTTCGTGTCGCCCTGCTTCGTCAGCTTGTACGTGACCTGCAGGTACGGCATCCAGTCGCCTTCCGCGAAACCGGTCGGGTTGTTCTTGACCGCATGGATGTCGGCCTCGAGGTGGATGTCGGAATCCGACGCCTTGCGCATCATGCCTTCCGGGTCCATCGTGATCGGCTGCAGATACACCGCCCCGATTTCCATGCCGCCCTGGATCTGCTGCTTGCCGATCGGATACTCGGCCGCCGAGGCCGACATCGCGGCCAGCGCCGCCGCTACCGCAACCGTCGTGCGGATGAACGAAGAACCCAACATGGACACTCCTTGTTATTTGTCTGACTATCTTGACGACATGCGAGCCGCCGCCGGGCGCCCGCTGGAAACACTAACGCGACGAAGAACGTTAATGCGAACTATTCTCAATACATGAGGAGTTTAGCACCGAACCCGTTTCCGAACAAACGGAGAGGGCCGTAAACCCCTGATCCGACAAGGCTTACAGGCGCTTTACCAAAAGGATTCGGTGACGCTTGGAAAGATTTACCGCCCGCCGCTGATGTGATCGCCGACGTTCGCGCCGAACACGCGTTCGCGCAGCACGGCAAGCTGGTCGCGGGTCGCGGCGGCCTTCTCGAATTCGAGGTTCTTCGCGTAGTCGGCCATCTGCTTCTCGAGACGCTTGATTTCCTTCGCGAGTTGCTTTTCCGACATGTCCTCGAATTTCGCGCGCTGCTGCGCCTCCTTCAACTCCGCACGCGCGTCGTCGGCGTTGTAGACGCCGTCGATGATGTCCTTGATGCGCTTCACGACGCCGCGCGGCGTGATGCCCATCTTTTCGTTGTAGGCGATCTGCTTCGCGCGGCGCCGCTCGGTTTCGTCGATCGCGCGCTTCATCGACTCGGTCATGTTGTCCGCGTAGAGAATCGCCTTGCCGTTCACGTTCCGCGCGGCACGTCCGATCGTCTGGATCAGCGAGCGCTCGGCGCGCAGGAAGCCTTCCTTGTCCGCGTCGAGGATCGCGACGAGCGACACTTCGGGAATGTCGAGGCCCTCGCGCAGCAGGTTGATCCCGACCAGCACGTCGAACGTGCCGAGCCGCAGGTCGCGGATGATCTCGACGCGCTCGACCGTATCGATGTCGCTGTGCAGATAACGCACCTTGACGCCATGGTCGGCCAGGAACTCGGTCAGCTGTTCGGCCATGCGCTTCGTCAGCACGGTGATCAACACGCGCTCGCCGGCCTGCACGCGTGCGTTGATTTCGGTCAGCACGTCGTCGACCTGCGAGCTCGCCGGACGCACCTCGATTTCCGGATCGACGAGGCCCGTCGGTCGCACGACCTGCTCGGCGATCTGCCCCGTCACGCGCTTCTCGTAGTCGGCCGGCGTGGCCGACACGAACACGACCTGACGCATCTTGCGCTCGAACTCGTGGAACTTCAGCGGCCGGTTGTCGAGCGCCGACGGCAGGCGGAAGCCGTAATTGACGAGGTTTTCCTTGCGCGCGCGGTCGCCGTTGTACATGCCGTTCAGCTGGCCGATCAGCACGTGCGATTCGTCGAGCAGCATCAGCGCATCGGGCGGCAGGTAGTCGACGAGCGTCGGCGGCGGATCGCCGGGCGCCGCACCCGAGAAATGCCGCGAATAGTTCTCGATGCCCTTGCAGAAGCCGAGTTCCTGCAGCATCTCGAGATCGAAGCGCGTGCGCTGCTCGAGGCGCTGCGCCTCGACGAGCTTGCCCTCGCGATGGAAGAACTCGAGCCGTTCGCGCAATTCGTCCTTGATCGTCTCGACCGCGCGCATCACGGTGTCGCGCGGCGTCACGTAATGCGACGACGGATACACGGTGAAACGCGGAATCTTCTGCCGCACGCGCCCGGTCAGCGGGTCGAACAGGTGCAGCGTCTCGACCTCGTCGTCGAACAGCTCGACGCGCACGGCCATTTCCGCGTGTTCGGCCGGGAAGATGTCGATCGTGTCGCCGCGCACGCGGAACGTGCCGCGCTGGAAATCCTGCTCGTTGCGCGTGTATTGCATCGCGATCAGCCGCGCGATCACGTCGCGCTGGCCGAGCTTGTCGCCGGTGCGCAGCGTCAGGATCATCTGGTGGTATTCGGACGGATTGCCGATACCGTAGATCGCCGACACCGTCGCGACGATCACCACGTCGCGACGCTCCATCAGGCTCTTCGTCGCCGACAGCCGCATCTGCTCGATGTGCTCGTTGATCGACGAGTCCTTCTCGATGAACAGGTCGCGCTGCGGCACGTAGGCCTCAGGCTGGTAGTAGTCGTAGTACGAGACGAAATACTCGACCGCGTTGCGCGGGAAGAACTCGCGGAACTCCGCGTAAAGCTGGGCCGCGAGCGTCTTGTTCGGCGCGAACACGATCGCCGGGCGGCCGAGCCGCGCGATCGTGTTGGCCATCGTGAAGGTCTTGCCCGAACCTGTCACGCCGAGCAGCGTCTGGAAGGCAAGGCCGTCGCCGACGCCTTCGACGAGCGTGTCGATCGCGGTCGGCTGGTCGCCCGCGGGCGGGTATGGCTGGTAAAGCTGGAACGGCGACCCTTCGAAAGTGACGAATTTGGATTCGTCGAGCGCGTCGCCGACTTCGGCATGATGTTCGGACATGGAATGCGGCCGGAGCAAGGGCAAAGAAAGCATTCTAGCGCTTCGCGGCCGCGCGAACTGCTGTCGGCTCCTGACGCGCGACGGCCGCCCGAATTCACGATTCGCCGCCCCGATCGCGATGGAATCGCCGCCCCCGCCAGCGCGAATTCGCTACAATGTCAGGCTGCTGCGCTTTCCGGCGTCGCGCCGTTGGCGCGCTGCACTGCGCCCGCCCGCCGGCTGAAAGCCTGACCCTCTTTTCACTACTGCCGAATCATCATGTCGCTCTTCTCCGCTGTCCAGCTTGCTCCCCGCGACCCGATCCTGGGCCTGAACGAAGCCTTCAACGCCGATACGCGTCCGACCAAGGTCAACCTCGGCGTCGGCGTGTACACGAACGAAGACGGCAAGATTCCGCTGCTGCGCGCGGTTCGCGACGCGGAGAAGGCGCGTGTCGAGGCCGGCCTGCCGCGCGGCTACCTGCCGATCGACGGGATCGCCGCCTACGATGCGGCCGTGCAGAAGCTGCTGCTCGGCAACGACTCGCCGCTGATCGCGGCGGGCCGCGTGGTCACGGCGCAGGCACTGGGCGGCACGGGTGCGCTGAAGATCGGCGCCGATTTCCTGCGCACCGTGAATCCGAACGTGAAGGTCGCGATCAGCGATCCGAGCTGGGAAAACCACCGCGCGCTGTTCGAAGCGGCCGGCTTCGAAGTCGTCGCGTACCCGTATTACGACGCGGCCACCAACGGCGTGAACTTCGAAGGCATGCTGTCGGCGCTGAACAGCTACGCGGCCGGCACGGTCGTCGTGCTGCATGCGTGCTGCCACAACCCGACCGGCGTGGACCTGACCGACGCGCAGTGGCAACAGGTCGTCGACGTCGTGAAGGCGCGCAACCTCGTGCCGTTCCTCGACATGGCCTACCAGGGTTTCGGCGAGAACATCGAAGCCGATGCCGCTGCCGTGCGCCTGTTTGCCGCGGCCGACCTCAACGCGTTCGTGTCGTCGTCGTTCTCGAAGTCGTTCTCGCTGTACGGCGAGCGCGTCGGCGCGCTGTCGATCATCACGTCGAGCAAGGAAGAAGCCACGCGCGTGCTGTCGCAACTGAAGCGCGTGATCCGCACGAACTACTCGAACCCGCCGACCCACGGCGGCGCGGTGGTCGCAGCGGTGCTCGCATCGCCGGAACTGCACGCGGCGTGGGTGCAGGAACTCGGCGAAATGCGCGACCGCATCCGCGCGATGCGCAACGGTCTCGTCGAGCGCTTGAAGGCGAGCGGCGTCGATCGCGATTTCAGCTTCATCAACGCGCAGCGCGGGATGTTTTCGTATTCGGGCCTGACCTCGGCACAAGTCGATCGCCTGCGCGACGAGTTCGGCATCTATGCGGTCAGCACGGGCCGGATCTGCGTCGCCGCGCTGAACACGCGCAACCTCGACGCGGTCGCCAATGCGATCGCAGCGGTCCTGAAGTAAGGCGGCGCCGGGCGGCAGCCGTCACCGGCCCCGCCTTGCCGACATGAAAAACGCGCTCCGTGGAGCGCGTTTTTTTGTGCTGTTCAGCACGGTGGGCGCTACACCGCCCGCCCTCGCGTTACTGCATGAACCAACCGTGGCTGACGACCACCGATTGGCCCGTGAGCGCAGCGCTCGGGAATGCCGACAGGAACAGCACCGTCTGCGCGACATCCTGCACCGTCGTGAACAC
>NZ_LPMU01000056.1:0-3537 GCF_001534535.1 Burkholderia sp. MSMB1459WGS | reverse complement strand
TGGATCGTCGAAGGCGGTCTGCAGGCGGGCGATCACGTGATCGTGCAAGGCGTCGACAAGGTGCGCCCGGGCGCGACCGTGAAGACGGTCCCCGCGCAGCTCGCCCCGGCGGCCGATGCCGCCTCGGGTGCTGCTGCCCCCGCCGCGCCGGCCGCCGCCGGGTCCGGCGCCGCTGCCGCTTCCGGTGCCGCCGCATCGGGCGCCGCGCCGGCGAGTGCTGCCGCTGCTTCGAGCGCGCAATAACAGGGAGCCTGTTTCATGGCAAAGTTTTTTATCGATCGCCCGATCTTCGCGTGGGTGATCGCCATCATCCTGATGCTGGCCGGGGTTGCGGCGATCTTCACGCTGCCGATCGCGCAGTATCCGACGATCGCGCCGCCATCGATCCAGATCACCGCGAACTACCCGGGCGCTTCCGCGAAGACGGTGGAAGACACGGTGACGCAGGTGATCGAGCAGCAGATGAGCGGTCTCGACAACTTCCTGTACATGTCGTCGACGAGTGACGACTCGGGCAACGCGACGATCACGCTGACCTTCGCGCCGGGCACCAACGCCGACATCGCGCAGGTTCAGGTGCAGAACAAGCTGTCGCTCGCGACGCCGGTTCTGCCGCAGGTCGTGCAGCAGCTCGGTCTGTCGGTCACGAAGTCGAGCAGCAGCTTCCTGCTGGTGCTCGCCTTCAACTCCGAAGACGGCAGCATGAACAAGTACGACCTCGCGAACTTCGTGGCGTCGCACGTGAAGGATCCGATCAGCCGGCTGAACGGCGTCGGTACCGTCACGCTGTTCGGCTCGCAGTACGCGATGCGGATCTGGCTCGACCCGAACCGCCTGACCAACTATGGGCTCACGCCGGTCGACGTCAGCTCCGCGATCACCGCGCAGAACGTGCAGATCGCCGGCGGCCAGATCGGCGGCACGCCGGCCACGCCGGGCACCGTGCTGCAGGCGACGATCACCGAATCGACGCTGCTGCAGACGCCCGAGCAGTTCGGCAACATCCTGCTGAAGGTCAACCAGGACGGCTCGCAGGTTCGCCTGAAGGACGTCGCGCAGATCGGCCTCGGCGGCGAAAACTACAACTTCGACACGAAGTACAACGGTCAGCCGACCGCGGCGCTCGGTATCCAGCTCGCGACCAACGCGAACGCGCTCGCGACCGCGAAGGCCGTGCGCGCGAAGATCGACGAGCTCGCACCGTTCTTCCCGCACGGGCTCGTCGTGAAGTACCCGTACGACACGACGCCGTTCGTGAAGCTGTCGATCGAGGAAGTGGTCAAGACGCTGCTCGAAGGTATCGTGCTCGTGTTCCTCGTGATGTATCTGTTCCTGCAGAACCTGCGGGCGACGATCATCCCGACGATCGCGGTGCCGGTCGTGCTGCTCGGCACGTTCGCGATCATGTCGATGGTAGGCTTCTCGATCAACACGCTGTCGATGTTCGGCCTCGTGCTCGCGATCGGCCTGCTGGTCGACGATGCGATCGTGGTGGTCGAGAACGTCGAGCGCGTGATGGCCGAGGAGGGGCTGTCGCCGAAGGAGGCGACCCGCAAGGCGATGGGCCAGATCACCGGCGCGCTCGTCGGCGTGGCGCTCGTGCTGTCGGCGGTGTTCGTGCCGGTGGCGTTCTCCGGCGGCTCGGTCGGCGCGATCTATCGTCAGTTCTCGCTGACGATCGTGTCGGCGATGGTGCTGTCGGTGCTGGTCGCGTTGATTCTGACGCCCGCACTGTGCGCGACGATCCTCAAGCCGATCCCGCAGGGCCATCACGAAGAGAAGAAGGGCTTCTTCGGCTGGTTCAACCGCACGTTCAACAACAGCCGCGACAAGTACCACGTCGGCGTGCACCACGTGATCAAGCGCTCGGGCCGCTGGCTCATCATCTATCTGGTCGTGATCGTCGCGGTCGGGCTGCTGTTCGTGCGCCTGCCGAAGTCGTTCCTGCCCGATGAAGACCAGGGCCTGATGTTCGTGATCGTGCAGACGCCGTCGGGCTCGACGCAGGAAACGACCGCGAAGACGCTCGCGAACATTTCCGACTACCTGCTGAAGGACGAGAAGGACATCGTCGAATCGGCGTTCACGGTCAACGGCTTCAGCTTCGCGGGCCGCGGCCAGAACTCGGGTCTCGTGTTCGTGCGCCTGAAGGACTACTCGCAGCGTCAGCATGCGAACCAGAAGGTGCAGGCACTGATCGGCCGGATGTTCGGGCGCTACGGGAGCTACAAGGACGCGCTCGTGATTCCGTTCAACCCGCCGTCGATTCCCGAACTCGGCACCGCCGCCGGCTTCGACTTCGAGCTGACGGACAACGCCGGTCTCGGCCACGACGCGCTGATGGCCGCACGTAACCAGTTGCTCGGGATGGCGTCGAAGGATCCGACGCTGCAAGGTGTCCGTCCGAACGGCCTGAACGATACGCCGCAGTACAAGGTCAACATCGACCGCGAGAAGGCGAATGCACTGGGCGTGACGGCGGATGCGATCGACCAGACGTTCTCGATCGCGTGGGCGTCGAAGTACGTGAACAACTTCCTCGACACCGACGGCCGGATCAAGAAGGTGTACGTGCAGGCCGACGCGCCGTTCCGGATGACGCCGGAAGACATGAACATCTGGTACGTGCGCAACGGGTCGGGCGGGATGGTGCCGTTCAGCGCGTTCGCGACCGGTCACTGGACGTACGGTTCGCCGAAGCTCGAGCGCTACAACGGCGTGTCGGCGATGGAAATCCAGGGTCAGGCCGCACCGGGCAAGTCGACCGGCCAGGCGATGGCGGCGATGGAAACGCTCGCGAAGAAACTGCCGGTCGGTATCGGCTATTCGTGGACGGGGCTGTCGTTCCAGGAAATCCAGTCCGGCTCGCAGGCGCCGATCCTGTACGCGATCTCGATCCTCGTCGTGTTCCTGTGTCTCGCGGCGCTGTATGAAAGCTGGTCGATCCCGTTCTCGGTGATCATGGTCGTGCCGCTCGGCGTGATCGGTGCGCTGCTCGCGGCCACGATGCGCGGCCTCGAGAACGACGTGTTCTTCCAGGTGGGCCTGCTGACGACCGTGGGCCTGTCCGCGAAGAACGCGATCCTGATCGTCGAGTTCGCGCGGGAGCTGCAGCAGACGGAGAAGATGGGGCCGATCGAGGCCGCGCTGGAAGCGGCGCGCCTGCGGCTGCGTCCGATCCTGATGACGTCGCTCGCGTTCATTCTCGGCGTGATGCCGCTCGCGATCAGCAACGGCGCCGGTTCGGCGAGCCAGCACGCGATCGGTACGGGCGTGATCGGCGGGATGATCACGGCGACGTTCCTCGCGATCTTCATGATCCCGATGTTCTTCGTGAAGATCCGTGCGATCTTCAGCGGCGAGAAGGAAGACGTCGACGAGGCGCTGCGCCTGGCTCAGGAGCACTCGCACCACGAAGAGAAGCCGGGCAACGGCGACGAAGGCAACAAGGGACAGTGATGATGCAAAAACACGCTTTGACTGCAATCGCAGTCGCGCTCCTTGCCACGGGGTGCACGATGGCGCCGCATTACAAGC
>NZ_LPMU01000055.1:0-63356 GCF_001534535.1 Burkholderia sp. MSMB1459WGS | reverse complement strand
ACATCAAGGACCCGACGCAGAACATCGTGTGGGTCACGCCCGAAGGCGGCGGCGGGCCGAATTACCCGAACATGTAACGCAACGCATCCCCGCGCCCCGCGGGCGCGAACGAACCGGAGTGAGACGATGAGCAATGCAGCGAAGGAAGTCGTGGTGGTGAGCGGTGTCCGTACCGCGATCGGCGATTTCGGCGGGAGCCTAAAGGATTTCTCGCCGACCGACCTCGGCGCGAAGGTCGTCGCCGAAGTGCTGGCGCGCGCGAGCGTGCCGGGCGACGCGGTCGGGCATGTCGTGTTCGGCCACGTCGTGAACACCGAGCCGAAGGACATGTATCTCGCGCGCGTCGCGGCGATCAACGGCGGCGTCGCGCAGCACACGCCGGCGCTCACCGTGAACCGCCTGTGCGGTTCGGGCCTGCAGGCGATCGTGTCGGCCGCGCAGACGATCATGCTCGGCGACGCCGACGTCGCGATCGGCGGCGGTTCGGAGAGCATGAGCCGCGCGCCGTACACCGTGCCGGCCGCGCGTTTCGGCCAGCGCATGGGCGATGCGAAACTCGTCGACATGATGCTCGGCGCGCTGCACGACCCGTTCCAGACGATCCACATGGGCGTGACGGCCGAGAACGTCGCACGCAAGTACGACATCTCGCGTGACGCGCAGGATGCGCTGGCGCTCGAGTCGCATCGTCGCGCGGCGCGCGCGATCGCGGAAGGGCGCTTCAAGGATCAGATCCTGCCGATCTCGATCCGCACGAAGAAGGGCGAAGTCGCGTTCGACACCGACGAGCACGTGCGGCACGACGCGAGCGCGGACGATTTCACGAAGCTCAAGCCTGTGTTCGTGAAGGAGAACGGCACCGTGACGGCCGGCAACGCATCGGGCATCAACGATGCGGCCGCCGCCGTGCTGATGATGAGCGCGGACGCCGCGCGCGCGCAGGGCGTGAAGCCGCTCGCGCGTCTCGTGTCGTATGCGCACGCGGGTGTCGATCCGGCGTACATGGGCATCGGTCCGGTGCCGGCCACGCAGAAGGCGCTTGAACGCGCGGGCCTGACGATCGCCGATCTCGACGTGATCGAAGCCAACGAGGCGTTCGCCGCACAGGCCTGCGCGGTCACGCAGGAGCTCGGCCTCGATCCCGCGAAGGTCAACCCGAACGGCTCGGGCATCTCGCTCGGTCACCCGATCGGCGCGACCGGCGCGCTGATCACGGTGAAGGCGCTGTACGAACTGAAGCGCATCGGCGGCCGTTACGCGCTCGTGACGATGTGTATCGGCGGCGGCCAGGGGATTGCCGCGATCTTCGAGAACATCTGATAATCGACCGCTCGGCATCCGAATACACAGGACATTTCATGGCCATCGAAACTGTCGGCGTCGTGGGCGCCGGAACCATGGGTAACGGCATTGCGCAAACCGCCGCCGTTGCAGGACTGAACGTCGTGATGATCGACGTCAGCGACGCCGCGCTCGACAAGGGTCTCGCGACGCTGAAGGGCAGCCTCGAGCGGCTCGTGTCGAAGGACAAGCTCGACGCGGCCGCACGCGATGCGGCGCTCGCGCGCATCGCGACGTCGACCGACTACGCGAAGCTCGCGGCGGTCGACATCGTGATCGAAGCGGCGACCGAGAACGTCGAGCTGAAGGGCCGCATCCTGAAGCAGATCGAGGCCGTCGCGCGCCCGGACGCGATCATCGCGACCAACACGTCGTCGATCTCGATCACGGCGCTCGCGGCGCCGCTCGCCGATCCGTCGCGTTTCCTCGGCATGCATTTCTTCAACCCGGTGCCGCTGATGCCGCTCGTCGAGATCATCCGCGGGCTGCAGACGAGCGACGCGACCGCGTCGGCCGTGCGCACACTGACCGAGCGTTTCGACAAATCGCCGATCGGCGTGCGCAATTCGCCGGGCTTCGTCGTGAACCGGATCCTGGTGCCGATGATCAACGAAGCGTTCTTCGTGCTGGCCGAAGGCATCGCGTCGGCCGAGGAGATCGACGCGGGGATGAAGCTCGGCGCGAACCACCCGATCGGGCCGCTCGCGCTGGCCGACCTCGTCGGGCTCGACGTGTGCCTCGCGGTGATGGACGTATTCCTGAAGGACTTCGGGGATCCGAAGTATCGTGCGTGCCCGCTGCTGCGCGAGATGGTGTCGGCGGGGCGCCTCGGGCGGAAGACGGGGCGCGGGGTGTACGACTACGGCAAGTAAGCGGCGCATCGGTGCCTCTTCGCGCGGCCGCCTTCGGGCGGCCGTGTGCATTGAGCGGCGCGCACGGCGAGATTACGCGTCGAGTATCGACAGGTCGCGCGGCAGCGCGCGCTTGAACATCGCCAGAAGCTGCCGCGCCGCCTTCGGCGGCAGCGTGATCGCATGGCGCACGGCCGCCGAGATCTGGATCATCATCAGTTCCGCGAATGCGCTGCGTTGCGCGCGGGTTGTGTCGGGCGCGACTTCCGCCAGCGCATCCGCGAACAGCCCGGCCAGGAATTCGCCGTCCGCGCGATCCAGTTCCTGCAGCGCGCGATCGGCCTGCGTCGCACGCCAGATGTCGCGCATCAGTGGCTCGTCGACGAACATCCGGTAATAGCTGTCCGTGATGCGTGCAAGCGTGCCGTGCAGATCGTCGAGCGTCTTCATCGTGGCGAGATCGCGCCGCACGCAGTCGTGGCCAACCTCGTTGTAGCGCTCCGCGAGCGTGCCGATCACGGCCGTCTTGTCCGGAAAGTACTGATACAGCGACCCGAACGAAATGCCCGTGCGTTCGACGATGTCGCTCATCCGGAACGCGTCGCAGCCTTTCTCGATCATCACTTCCGATGCGCATGCAAGGATGCGCTCGAACCGCTCGCGGCTGCGCTGCTGCGTCGGTACCAGCCGCGCACGCGCCGGCGCATCCGCCGCCGTGTCGGGCTCGTCGCTCTGCCCCGATTTTTGCCGGCCCATGCCGCCTCCCGAAAAACTTGACGTTATTAATGCGAGAGTCTATCGTGTTTTTAAAATGCGAGACGTTCTCGTGTTTTTCCAAAAGGAGACGCACATGTCGGCACTTCCCATTCTCATCGTCGGCGGTTCGGGCAAGACGGGCGCCCGCGTCGATGCCCGGCTGCGCACGCGCGGCCTCGCGACGCGACCGGTGTCGCGCACGTCGGCGGTCCGCTTCGACTGGACGGCGCCCGAAACCTGGCCGGCCGCGCTCGATGGCGTGTCGGCCGCTTATGTGACCTACCAGCCCGATCTGGCCGTCGAAGGCGCGGTGGACGCGATTGCTGGATTCGCGCGGCTCGCGCGGGAGCGCGGCGTCGAGCGCGTGGTGCTGCTGTCCGGGCGCGGCGAGCCGCGCGCGCAGGCCGCCGAGGCTGCGCTGCAGGCGTCGGGCGTAGGCTGGGGTGTCGTGCGTGCAAGCTGGTTCAACCAGAACTTCTCCGAAGGCTATCTGCTCGACGGCGTGCTGGCCGGCGAAGTCGCGTTGCCGGCCGGCGCGGTGCCCGAGCCGTTCGTCGATGCGGACGACATCGCGGACGTGGCCGTGGCCGCGCTCACCGATGCGCGGTTCGCGGACCGCGTGATCGAGGTCACGGGCCCGCGCGCGCTGACGTTCGCCGAAGCGGTCGGCGAAATCGCACGGGCTGCCGGGCGGCCGATCGCCTATCGCGAGATTGCGCACGATGCGTTCGTCGCGGGGCTGCGCGAGGTCGGCGTACCGGCGCCGGTCGTCGCGCTGCTCGACGACCTGTTCGACGTGGTGCTCGACGGGCGCAACAGCGCGGTGACACAGGGCGTCGAGGCCACGCTCGGGCGCCCGGCGCGCGATTTCGCCGACTATGCGCGTGCGGCCGCCGCGACCGGCGTGTGGAACGCCCGACCGTGATCGCGTTCGTGACTTCGGCGTTGTTGTGAGGGGCCACGTTCTTGATTTTCCATGGGGCCAAAGGCACCTTTCCGGCGAGCCGATCTGTGGAAATGACTGCGGCCGATGCATGGATTACGTATAATACGTATTCCATGCACAGGAGGCCGCCATGCCGACCATCACCGCCACAGAACTGGCTCGCCATACCCGCCAGATTCTCGACCAGGTCGCCCAGCGTCGCGAAACGATCGTGGTCGAACGCAATCAGACGGTGATCGCACGTCTGGTGCCCGCCGAGCCCATGATGCGTGCTGCCGAAGCACTCGCCGATTTGCCAGTGAGCCTGGGCGCCGAGGACGCGGCACGCTGGCTGCGCGATAGCCGCGAAGGCTTCGAAGACGGGCTGCGTGACCCATGGGCATGATCATCGATAGCTGCGTGTGGGTCGGGCTCGCCGGCGGAACGGTCGAATCGCGCGCCGTGATCGACACTGCCGGTGATGCGCCGGTGTTTATCTCGACCATCTCCCTGGGCGAACTGGCGTTCGGCGTGCAGGCTTGCGCCGACGCTGCGGAGCGCGCGCGTCGAGCTGCGTATCTGCGCCAGCTCGAGCGGCGGCCGGTACTCGACGTCACGCGTCATACCGCAGCCGCGTTCGGAGTGCTTGCCGCCGCCGTCAAGCAAGCCGGCCGCTCGCCACGTCCGCGTTACAACGACCTGTGGATTGCCGCGCAGGCGATCGAGCGAGGCTATGCGCTGATGACGCTGAATGTGGCGGATTTTGCCGACCTCCCGGGTCTTACGGTGCGAGTGCCACAAACGTCAGCATCGGCGTGATTGACCTCGAGCCGTGCGTGTCGCGTACGCGATGCCCGCTTTTTGAGGTGCCGTGATGAATCTGCAAGCAGTCGGCGACCGATCCGGACCGCGGGGCTCACCACCGCCGTGCTGCACCGCGCATTCGTCGCACTGCTGACGCGTTGCGCCGATCGCGCGGCACATAGGGTAGGCGACCTTTCGTTCCAACGCGGTGAACCCTCGCGCGCGTAAAACGGCCACCATGCGATGGACGAGGTGGAATCACGTGCGCACGGTGGCGTCGGCGGCCGCGTGCGTGTCTTTTATCGCAGGGATTGCGGCGCGGTAGCGCCGCGTCGATCCGCGCGCTACAGCAACCGCTCGGAGAGCACGCGGAACGCGACGTCGGGAACGACGAAGCACATCGGCTCGCCGGTGGCGCCGATGCGTGCGAGGAAGTCGCTCTCGCCCACGGGGCCGACCGTCTTCAGCGGCCGGACGGCGTCGACGTCGATCGGCAGGTCGATCGACGCGTACGCAAGGCGGTCGCAGTCTGCGACATGCGCGATTGCCGAGTGCTGCAGCGATACTGATGCGACGGCATCGCGCCAGTCGTTGAAGAACGGCGCGAACGCGTCGGGCAACGTTCGATCGTCCGACGCTTGCGCCGCGCAGCGGAAGTCGGGCGCGCTGCCGCCGCTTCCCGCCAGCAGCGTGTCGTAGCGTCCGTCGCGTACCGCATGTGTAAAGGGCCGCGCGAGATGCGACGGCAGCGCGTCGCTGAAAAGCCGGCTGCCGAGCGCATAGAGCGGGTGGTCGAACACGTTCTTCACGAACAGCACGGTGCGCTCCGCCGGCGCGCCGTCCGGCAGCGCGTCGACGTAGAGCCGCCAGTTGCTCTGCAGCGGCGACGGAAATACGCGCCGCAGGGGGCCGGCGAGCCGCGGACCGAAGTGCCGGTGCCGGTAGGTGAGCGTCGTGAACAGCGTGCGGCCGCCGCGGCTCGCGAGCGTGACGTCGCGCGGCACGAGGTGTGCGACGGCCGCGACATCGACGACCCACGTGCAATACACGACATGCTCGACGTCGCTCGCGAGCTGCAGGAACGGTAGCCGCGACAGTAGCGCGCGGCGGGCGCGCAGCAGCGAGCCGCTCGCGACGATCCGGTTGGCGATCCGGCCGGCGAGGCCGGTGGACGGGTAGACGAAGGCATTGTCGTAGCGCATGGGCGGCATTGTGCCGGGCTTGCCGCGTGCGCGGAAGAGGGTGGCAGCGTCGTTGGCCGGACCGCGTGCGGTTGCCGTGCACCGCCGCAAGGAGCTGCTCGAGCAATGGATTCCGCCGGCTGGTCTTCACGCGTGACGCACGCGTGCGGATGATCGATCGCAATCGGCGTTGCGGATCGAATGCGGATGTCGGCGCGCCGGAATCGATGGAAAAAATTCCGTCGACCCATGCGTACCGGAGATGTGGCAGCGCTCCGGCGATGCCGCCACGGTTCATCCCGGCTCGGGTCCGTGCATCCTTTGCCGCGACACGTTCAACCAACGTGCGATCCTGCCGCCCGCGAGTTGCCACTCGAACGGATTGCGGAAGTCGAAGGTGTACAGCTCGCGTCGAAGATACGGCCAGCACCCACGTAGACCCCGGGACACCCGCGAGCGCTCGATGCGCGAGGGTCGCCACGTGTCGTGCCACGGAAAGTTCGTCGCCATACCCGAGCGCCGTCGCGGTAACCGGAAATTGAGCGCATACGCGTACCGCGGCTGGTCCGAGAAGTTTGCCCCCGCGGCATGCAGCGTGCGCCCCGCATGCACGGTGCAGTCTCCCGGCATCAACGGACACGCCACGGCGCGAGCCGGATCGAATCCGCCGACACACTCGAGTCCATGGGCGGTCACGTCGCCCCCGAGCGGTGCATGCGGAAGGACGTCGTACAGATGCGACCCGGGGATGAACTGCATGCACCCGTTGTCGATCGACACGGCTTGTAACGGAATCCAGAAGTTGACTTCGCGATGGTCGATGCGCGCGTCGGTAAATGCGTCGTCCTGATGCCACGGCGTCACGGTGTCCGTGTGCGACTGCTTCAGGAAAAAACTATCACCGGCGAAACGAACGTTCGGGCCGAGCAGCGTCTTGGCGATATCGAACGCGGCGCGGCGGATACGGAGCCTCGATAGCCGACGCTCGAAATAGGATGCCCAGTGGAGTTGGAGAAGTTGAGGGTCGAAATCGCGCCCGTTCGACTCGGGATAGAAATCGAACATCAGGCCCTCGGCGTAGCCCGTGCGGCTGCCGAGCAGACGATGGCCGATTTCGCGCAAGTCTTCGATCTCCGAGATGTCGATCAGCCCGTTGATGACCGCAAAGCCGTCGTGATGGAACCGGGACCGAAGATTGGCTTGCATTGGAGCCCTGACGATGAGTTCACGGATCGCGAAGCGATGCAGACGGCCTCTGACTTGTCGATTTTCGTATTTTCGCGCGGGACGCTTCTGTTCGATATCTTACGTTGATTGCCGACGGCGGAGCAGTCCGACGAGTCGTACGACAAGGGCGACGCCGCACGGTCCGGCTCGCGCGAGGTATTTCGACGGCCGGTCTTGATGCGTGATGCACGTGCGCGAAGGCCGGCCGTTCTCGCGTCAGTACCCCGACCCGCCGCTGCCCTGATCCGTGACGATCGCCACTCCCGAACTCGTGCCGAGCCGGGTCGCGCCGGCCTCGAGCATCGCGAGCGCGGCCGCGCGGTCGCGCACGCCGCCCGACGCCTTCACGCCGAGCGTCGGCCCGACCGTGCGGCGCATCAGCGCGACATCCGCGAGCGTCGCGCCGCCATGGCCGAACCCGGTCGACGTCTTCACGAACGCGACGCCGAGCTCGCGGCACATCTCGCACACGCGCACCTTCTCGTCGTCGGTCAACAATCCCGTTTCGAGGATCACCTTGAGCGGCACCGTGCCGCAGGCGCGGTGCACGGCGTCGATGTCGGCCTTCACGTCGTCGGCGCGGCCGCTTTTCAGCGCGCCGATGTTGATCACCATGTCGATCTCGCCGGCGCCCGCCGCGATCGCGGCGGTGGCTTCGAATGCCTTCGCGGCGGACAGCCCCGCGCCGAGCGGAAAGCCGACCACGGCACAGACAAGCACGCCGGTATCGGCCAGCTCGCGCGCGGCAAGCGGCACGTTCGCCGAATTCACGCAGACCGAGTAAAAGCGATGCTCGGCCGCCTGGCGGCAGAGTTCGCGGATCTGCGCGTCGCTCGCGTCGGGCGCAAGCAGCGTGTGATCGATGGTTTGGGCGAGTTGGGCGTTGGAAAGCGGCATGTGTCAGGACTCCACGGATCGTGTGCGGAAAGGGCACACGGAAAGTTGATGTTTTCACATCGGTTTGTTACAAATACGACATTCCGGCCGGGCCTGCGCGCCCGGCACGACGAGCGACTCACGCGACGGGCACGCAGGATACAGGCATGGAAACAAAGAAGGGCGAACGGATCAAGACATTGATGAACGTGCTGCAAGGGCAGAACGCGATTCATCTGCGGGAAGTCGCCGAGCTGTTCGGCGTGTCCGAAATGACGATCCGCCGCGATCTCGCGGACAACCCGCACGGCCTCAGCCTGATCGGCGGCTACGTGACGCGCCATTTCGCCGCGCAGCGCAGCGACATCGGCGAATACCTGATCAGCGCCGAGAACAACCGGCAGACCGAGGAAAAGCGCCGCATCGGCAAGCTGGCCGCACAGTTCGTGACGACCGGCGACACGATCTTCGTCGACTGCGGGTCGACCACGCCGTTCGTCGTCGATTTCATTCCGGACGACCTCGAATTCACGGCGGTCTGCAATTCGCTGAACGTGTTCGCGAAGCTGCAGCAAAAGCCGCATTGCAACGTGATCCTGTGCGGCGGCGCGTATCACCGCCAGAACATGGTGTTCGAATCGGTCGCCGAAACGGGCATCCTCGATTCGGTGCGCGTGTCGAAGGCGTTCATCTCGGCGGCCGGCGTGAGCGATCGCTGCGGCGTCACGTGCTTCAACTTCCACGAAGTCGATGCGAAGAAGAAGGTGATGGCGCGCGCGCAGAACCGCTTCCTGCTGGTCGATCACACGAAGTTCGACGAAGTGCGCGCAGCCTATTTCGCCGAACTGACCGATTTCAACTACGTGATCTCCGACGGGCAACTGAGCCGCCGCTACGAAACCGCGATCCGCGAACACGGGATCGCGCTCGTGACCTGATGCGTCGCGCGCGTGCAGCGCGCCGGGCGTCGCGCTATTCATCGCGTCAGGCATCGCGCGCTTCCGCCGCGCTCAAGTAGCCGGTGACCACCTCGAAGCGGCGCGACGCACCCGGCGCCAGCGCCGCGACGTGACCCTTGCGGCGTTCGGCTTCGTAACCTTCCGGCTCGCAGGTCGACGGCAGCGCGAACGCGGCGACCTGCTGATCCGCGTTGTGCAGGATCCAGCGCGTCGCATGCGGGAATTGCGCGGGGCGGTACGCGGTATGGAACGCGCCGCCGTCCGGATGCGCGAGCCGGAAATGCGCGATGCCGTCGGCATCCGCTTGCACGTCGTTCATGAAGAACACGATCTCCGGGTCGTACAGCGCGGGCGCATCGAGCGTCGCGAGCCGCGCCGGTTCGCGCGCGAGCGTGGCCGTGTAGTCGCGCCACGCAGCGGTCGGCTTCACGTGCGCGGGCACGCTGTCGCGCAGCCGCATGCCGCCGTGCGGGAGCGATTGCACGAAGCGGCCGCCCGGCACGTACGCATAGTTCAGGTGGGCCATGTACATCAGGTCCATCGGCGCGCCGCCGAGATTCGTCACGTCCATCGCGATCGTCATCCGCGCATCGTGCTCCGTCAGCCGCACCGACGGACGCGCGACGTAGTGGCTGCCGAAGCCCTGCACGTACTCGTATTCTCCCGTCACTTCGACCATGGCGCCGCTCGCATCCGTGCCGACGATCAGGCTCGCGCGATCCATCGGCGCGCACGGCATCTCGCCGTGCAGCGCGTGCGTGTCGTCCGGCCCCGGGCAGCCGTTGCGCAGCAGCCCGCTGTGGAACATGAAGCAGCCGTAGGTATCGACGATCGACGTCGCGCGCCTCGGCTGCCGGAACATGTGCTTCATCGTCAGGTCGCGGCCGTCGAATTCGGCGGCCCAGATCATCTGGCCGAGATACGGCAGCACGACGAGATGGCCGCGGCGGTTCTCGAGCTTCAGCGCCTCGACGCCGGACGGATACGCGAACGCGGTGACGGTGATGCCGTCGGTGCGATACAGCGTGCGCGGTGCTTCGCGGAAGTCGTCGCGCCGCAGTTCGATCTCGCCGCGCATGGTCAGGCTCCCGACGTGTGGCGCGTCGCGGCGTAGCGCGCGGACGCGGGCCCGTCGGCCGCCGCGTCGGGCGTTGCCGCCGGCAGATGACGCAGGCAGTAGAAGCCGTAGTAGACGATCACGACGAAGCATGCGAGCGGCACGACGAACGCGAGCTGCATGTTGCCGCCCGTGTGATCGGAGATCAGCCCCTGGATCAGCGGCACGACCGCGCCGCCGACGATGCTCATCACGAGGATCGAGCCGCCGTATTCGGTGTCCTTGCCGAGGCCGTCGATCGTCAGCCCGTAGATCGTCGGCCAGCACGGGCCGAGGAAGATGCTCACGCACACGGCTGCATACACGGCCGTGATGTTGTGCACGCCGATCGTGTATGCAAGCAGCGCGATGCACAGGATGCCGTAGGCGATCAGCACCTTGGCCGGGCCGACGCGCTTCATCACGAGTGTCGCGACCAGCTTGCCGACGAAGAACGCGAAGAAGGTCGCGAGCAGGTAGCGCGACGCGCCGCGCTCGGTGAGGCCGCCGATCTGCATCGCGAGCCGGATCGTGAAGCTCCACACGCCGACCTGCGCGCCGACGTACAGGAATTGCGCGACCACGCCCGCGACGAAGCGCCGGTTGCCGAACAGGCGCGCGAGCGTGCCGCGCGCGTCGATCCGGTGCGTGACCGTGCTCGCGCCGTTGCCCTTGCACGCCGGGTACGGCGTGAGCGCGAACACGACGAACACGGCGGCGAGCACGACGATCAGCCACTTGTACGGTTCGAGCGTGGCTTGAATCATCGCGAGCTGGTGCGTGTGGGCTTCGGCGGCCGACATCGCCGCGAGCTGCGCATGCGACGCGTCGCCTTCCTTGAAGATCAGGAAGCTGCCCATGTAGACGCCGGCCATCGCGCCGAACGGATAGAACGTCTGCGAGATGTTCAGCCGCCGCGTGCTGGTGTCGCGCGGGCCCATCAGCGTCGAATACGAGTTCGATGCCGTTTCGAGGAACGACAGGCCCGCGGCGATCACGAACAGCGCGACGAGGAACATCCCGTACTTCGCCATCGACGCGGCCGGGAAGAACAGCAGGCAGCCGGTCGTGTAGAGCAGCAGGCCGACGAGGATCGTCGTCTTGTAGCTGAACTTCTTCACGACGGTCGCGGCCGGAATCGCGAGGAAGAAGTAGCCGAGATAGAACGCCGACTGCACGAACGCCGATTCGAAATCGGACAGGAAGAACGATTTCTTGAACTGCGCGATCAGCACGTCGTTCAGGTTCGCGGCCGTGCCCCACAGCGCGAACAGGCAGCACAGCAGCGTAAACGCGAAGAGCGGCGTGCGATTCAGGTAATAGCCGTCGGGTGTGTGTTCGATCCTGGTTCGGCTCATGGGTGTCTCCTTCCCAATGTCTCGTCGATGAAGGCGCCGGTCAGAAGCCGGCGTCGCGGAGGAAGCGTTCGAACGTCGCGGCGTCGGCGTACGACTTCTGCGTGCCGAGGCCCGTGACCGAATGCGCGGCATAGGCGGACGCGTAACGCATCGCGTCGACGGCGTCGCGCGACGCGGCATAGCAGCGCGCGAAGCAGCCGATATACGCATCGCCGGCGCCCGTCGTATCGCGCGCGTCGACCGGCACGCCCGGCACGTGGCGCGCGCCGTCGCGCGACACCAGCAGCGAACCCTTGTCGCCGAGCGTGACGAGCACGTGCTTGAGCCCGCGCGCGACCAGCGCTTCGGCGGCCCGGGTCGCGCTGTCGCGCGAATCGACCGGCATGCCCGACACGATCGCGAGCTCGGTCTCGTTCGGCACGAAGAATTCGACGGAACGGATGCGCTCGAAATCGAGATCGGCTACGGCGGGGGCCGGGTTCAGCAACACGGGAATGCCGTGCCGTGCGCCGAATTCGATCGCGTGATAGACGGTGTCGAGCTCGATTTCGAGCTGCAGCACGATCAGCGCGCAGTCGGCGAGCATCGGCGCGGCCGCATCGATGTCGGCCGGTTGCAGATGGCGGTTCGCGCCCTTGACGATCAGGATGCTGTTGCTCGAATCGGGCTCGACGAAGATCGGCGCGACGCCGCTGGGCACGCCGGCGACCTTGCGCACGTGCGTGGTGTCGATGCCTTCGCGCTCGAAGTTGCGGATCGTGGTGTCGGCGAACACGTCGTCGCCGACCTTCGTGACCATCACGACGCGCGCGCCGAGGCGCGCGGCCGCGACGGCCTGGTTCGCGCCCTTGCCGCCGCAGCCGAGCTCGAAGTTCGGCGCCTCGAGCGTTTCGCCCCGGGCGGGCATGCGCGTGACATAGGTCACGAGGTCGACCATGTTGCTGCCGATGACGGCGATCGTCTCCATCTGCGTCTCTTCCTTGGTATGGGGTGCGCCGCGCGCGCGTGGTCGGCGGCGGCTCGTGAATGTGATAATAAAATCACATTAAATGTGAAAATGCAATCCTATGATGTTAGGAGGGTCACTTGTGGGGGCGGGCATCCGGCCGGACGAATGGTTCGTTCCGCCGCGTTGGAGCGGGTTCGGATTCATCGGGGGAGCGCTGGGAGTCGTTACGCGAACGATGCCGCGTTCTCGGATTTTCGTTGCGCGGCGCGATGCGAGCCATGTCGCGCGCTTCGCGGCCGTACGCCAGGATGACCGGCCGATTACCGTTTTGTCATCTACGTCGTTCGCGCCTGCACGGTGAGCGGCCGCGTCGCCGTTTCCGGGTAACATCGCCCGATGTCCCCACGAAAGCGACGGAGCCGGCCATGCGCATCCTGATAGTCGAAGACGAACCGAAGACGGGCGCGTACCTGAAGAAGGGGCTCGAGGAATCGGGCTTCAGCGTCGATCTCGCGAAGGACGGCGGCGAGGGGCTGACGCTCGCGCAGGAAGAGCGTTACGACGTGATCGTGCTCGACGTGATGCTGCCCGTGCTCGACGGCTGGGGCGTGCTCAAGCGGTTGCGCGACACGCACACGACGCCGGTGCTGTTCCTGACCGCGCGCGACGACGTGCAGGACCGCGTGCACGGGCTCGAACTCGGCGCCGACGACTATCTCGTGAAACCGTTCGCGTTCGTCGAACTGCTCGCCCGCATCCGCACGCTCGCGCGTCGCGGGCCGCCGCGCGAGACCGAACGCCTGACGGTCGGCGATCTGGACATCGACGTGGTGCGCCGCCGCGTGAAGCGCGGCGCCACGCGGATCGACCTCACGCCGCGCGAATTCTCGCTGCTGCAACTGCTCGCGCGCCGGCAAGGCGAGGTGCTGAGCCGGACGCAGATCGCATCGTACGTGTGGGACATGAATTTCGACAGCGACACCAACGTGGTCGAGGTCGCGATCCGGCGCCTGCGCGCGAAGATCGACGACGCGTTCCCGGTCAAGCTGATCCATACCGTGCGCGGCGTCGGCTACGTGCTCGAACCGAAGGACGACGCATGACGCGCCCGCGCTCGCTGGCCGCGACGCTCGCGCTCGCGTTCGCCGCGACCACGCTCGCCGCGTTCGCGCTCGTCGGCGCGTACGTGTATTCGGGCCTCGAGCGGCAGGTGAATACGCAGGACGATCTCGACATCGTGCTGGCCGCGCGTCACACGCGCCGGCTCGCGGGCGAGCTCGAGTCGCTCGATGCGGTTCGCGCGCACGCGGAGCGACTGACGAGCCAGGTGCTGGGCAACGAGGCGCTGTCGATGGCCGCCGTCGATGCGCGGGGCGACGTGCTCGCACGTCACAACGTCCGGCTCGCCGCGCCCGACGATGCGCCTGCGGCCGCATCCGCTCCGCTGGCCGACGCGCAATTGTTCGCGCCGCACGCGGTGCCGGTTCCCGCGAACGACCGGATCACGGCCGACCGGCTCGTCACGTGGACCGCCGGCGGCGGCACGCCGATGCGCGGCGTCGTGATCGAGGCCACGCTCGGCGACCGCACGCCGATCCGCATCGCGATCGCCCGCAACATGCGCGACCGGGCCGATCTGCTCGACGGTTACCGCGACCGGCTCAAGCTCGCCGGCGGGCTCGGCGCGCTGTTCGCGCTGCTGCTCGGCTACTGGCTGATCCGCACGGCGCTCGCGCCGCTGCGCGAGATCGTCGACAACACCGGCCGGATCACGGTCGACAAGCTCGACACGCGGCTCGACGCGTCGCGCGCCCCACCCGAGTTGCGCGCGCTCGTCGATGCGCAGAATGCGATGCTCGGCCGCCTGCAGCAGGCGTTCGCGCATCTGTCGCAATTCAGCGCCGATCTCGCGCACGACCTGCGCACGCCGCTGAACAACATGCGCGGCGCTACCGAGGTCGCGCTCGCGCGGCCGCGTTCGGCCGACGAGTACCAGGCGCTGCTCGAATCGAATCTCGAGGAATACGATCGTCTCGCGCGGATGATCGAGAACGTGCTGTTTCTCGCGCGTGCCGAGCATCCGAGCTTCGTCACCCGGCAGCGCGCGTTCGACGTGCGCGACGAACTCGAGCGCATCGCGGAGTATTTCGAAGGGCTCGCCGACGAAGCGGGCTCGACGTTGCGCGTCGAAGGGCAGGGGCAGTTGACCGCCGATGTCGAGCTGTTCCGCCGCGCCGTCGGCAATCTGCTCGCGAACGCGCTGCGTTACACGCCCGCCGGCGGCGTCATCACGCTGAGCGTAGACGAAACCGCGGATGCGGTGCGCGTCGTCGTCGCGAATCCGGGCGAGCCGATCGATCGCGCGCTGCTGCCGCGGATCTTCGACCGGTTCGTGCGCGGCGATCCCGCCCGCAGCGGCGGTGCGCCGGGTGGCACGGCCGGGCTCGGCCTTGCGATCGTGCGCTCGGTGATGGAACTCCACGGCGGTACCGCGCAGGTCGAAAGCGACACGTTCGGCACGCGTTTCACGCTTACGTTCAACCGGCTGGCGGCAGTGTGACGGTGGGTGCGGGTCGCGCGGCCGGTGCGTGTTCCTGCGCGCCGATGTTCGATTTCGCATCCGCACCCACGCTCGCCTGCCACCCGCCGCCCAACGCCTTCAGCAACCCGACTTCTGCCTCGATCCGGCGCGCGTCGATCTGATCGGTCGTGCGCCGATTCGTCAGCGCGATCGTCTGCGCGGTCACCACGTCCAGATAGCTGACGGCGCCCGCGTTGAAGCGATTCGTCGTCAGCCGCAGCGACAGATCGGCCGCGTCGGTCGCGCGCTGCTGGCTGTCGGCTTCGGACGCGAGTGCGTCGAGCGCCGACAACTGATCCTCGACCTGCTGGAACGCGACGAGCACGGTGTGCCGGTAGTCGGCGACCGCACCGTCGTATTGCGCATGCGCGCCGCGCAGCGACGCGCTGCGGCGGCCGCCGTCGAACAGCGTGCCGGCGAGCTGTGGACCGAGCGACCAGAACAGGCTCGGCGCGGTGAGCCACGGTGCGAAGAACGAACTCTCGAGGCCGACGCTCGCCGACAGCACGAGATCCGGGAAGAACGCGGCGCGCGCCTCGCCGATCCGCGCGTTCGCGGCCGCGACACGGCGCTCGGCCGCCCCGATGTCGGGCCGCCGCTCCAGCAGTTGCGACGGCACGCCGGCCGGAATGGCCGGCACGTGGAACGCCTGCACGCGCGGCGGCAGCACGAACGTCGACGCGCTCTCGCCGACGAGCGTCGCGATCGCGTGCTGCAACTGCGCACGCGACGCGTCGATATCGGTGTCCTGCGTGCGCGTCGATTCGAGCTGCGTCTCGGCTTGTGCGACCGCCGACGCATCGATCGCACCGGCCGCGAGCTGCCGCTTGAGCAGCGTCAGTGCGTCCGCGTACGCGCGCACGGTGTCGTCGAGCAGTTGCTTCTGCGTGTCGAGCGAGCGCAGCGCGAAATAGTCGGTCGCGAGTTCGGCCGTGACCGACAGCTTCACGGCCTGCAGATCGGCCGCGCTCGCGGCGGCGTCCGCCCGCGCGCCCGTCACCGCGTCGCGTACGCGGCCGAACACGTCGGGTTCCCAGCTCGCGGCCACGCCCGCCTGATAGTCGGGCGTCGTCTTGCCGGCAAGCGACGAGCCGAGCCGGTTTTGCGACACGCGCGCGCGGCTTTGCGCGGCGCCCGCAGTGATCGTCGGCAGGAACCCGGCGTGCTGATAGTCGACCGTCGCGCGCGCCTGCTGCAACTCGGCGACGGCTTTCTTCACCGTCTGGTTCGACACGTCGACGCGCGCTTCGAGCGCGTTCAGGTCGGCATCGTCGAAGATGGTCCACCAGGCGCCGCGCGCGGCGGCGTCGGCCGGTGTCGCGGTGCGCCAGCCGGACTGCGCGGCCGGTGTGCCCGCGTAGTGCGCGGGTACCGCGACGGCGGGCGGCGAATACGGCGGCAGCGTCGAGCAGGCGGTCAGTGCGGCCACGGCGCCGAGCGCGGCGACGCGGCGGGCGAACGGGAGCGGGTGAAGGAAGCGCATGGCGGATATCTCGTGAGTCGTCGTCGATGGGTCAGCCGCGCGCGGGCGCCGAGACCGGCGCCGATGCGGCCATCGCGGCACCATCGGCGCCGGCGGCACGCATCGGCGGCGCGACGCGCGCGGCGGCGGAGGAGGCAGAGGCAGAGGCAGGTTGCGCGGGGCGCGCAGCCGAGGCGGCAACCGGCGCCGCATCGTGCGCGGTCGACACGATCTTCACGGCTTCGCCGGCCGTGATCGCATCGCCCGGGTTGTCGATCACGCGATCGGTTGCCGCGAGCCCCGCGACGATTTCGACGCGCGTGCCGAAATCGCGTCCGATCTGCACGGTCTTCAGCGCGGTTCGGCCGTTCGCGCCGACGGTGGCGACCGTCACGCCGTTCGGCCGGAACAGCAGCGCACTGACCGGCAGATCGAGCGCCGGCGCCGCGCTCGGCACGGCGAGATGCGCCTGCGCATACGCGCCGGGCATCAGCGCGCCATCGTGGTTGTCGACGTCGATCTCGACGCGCAGCGTGCGCGTGACGGGATCGATCGCGCCCGCGCTGCGCGCGACCCGCGCGGCAAGCCGCCGCCCCGGATACTGGGGCGTCGTCAGGTAGACCGGCGTGTCGGTCGATACGCCGGCCGCGCTGTCCTGCGGCACGTCGACGAACACGCGCAGCGTGTCCGTCTGTTCGAGATGGAACAGTTCGCCGGACAGGCCCGGGCTGCCGGGCGTGCCGCCCGCCGTGACCAGCGTGCCGACGTCGACGTTGCGTGCGGTGATCACGCCGTCGAACGGCGCGGTGACGGACTCGTACGACACGAGTTCGGCAAGATGCGCGACGTTCGCCTGCGCGGACGCGAGCATCGCGCGCTTCGCGTTCATGTCCGCGACCTTCGTGTCGGTGTCCTGCTGCGAGACCGATTGCGTGTTCAGCATGTCCTGCCAGCGCTGCGCGGTCGATTTCGCATAGTCGTAGTTCGCCTGCGCGCTCGCTTCGTCGGCGCGCGCCTGGCGCAATTGCGCGTCGAGATCGGGCGCCGAGATTTGCGCGAGCGTCTGGCCGGCCTTCACGTGGGTGCCGAGATCGGCGCTCCAGTGCGCGACGTAGCCGCTCGTGCGCGCATAGATCGACGCGTCCGCATAGGGCGCCACCGAGCCGGGCAGCGTCAGCGTCTGGTCGGCCGGCGCCGCGCCGGGCACGACGACCGACACCGGCAGCGCCTGCTGCGCGGCCACCTGCGCACGCTGCGCGGCGCGTGCATCGATACGCGGCACGATGCCGAGCGCGAGCAGCGCGGCGGCGAGCGCGACGGCCGCGAGCGGCACGGCGAGCTTGCGGGCGCGGCGAGGCGGCGGCGTGTCGGGGGCGGCGCCGCGTGCGGCGGGCGGCACGGCTGCGGGCGCGGTAGCCGCTTCGGCGGCGGGCGGTGGGGCGACGGGTTCGATCGAGTCGTTCATGATGGGTCCGGGTCGGGCGAATCGAAGGATGAGAAGGGGCGGCCGTCTGCACTCAACGCAGCGCTGGCGTGTCGGGCGCGTGCTGCACACGCCGCGCGAGCCACGCGTGAACGAAGCCGAACAGCACCGGCACGAACAGCAGCGTCGAGCACGTGCCGAACGCGAGGCCGCCGATCACCGCGCGGCCGAGCGGCGCGTTCTGCTCGCCGCCGTCGCCGAGGCCGAGCGCCATCGGCAGCATGCCGATCAGCATCGCGAGCGCGGTCATCACGACGGGCCGGAAGCGGCTGAAGCCTGCGTCGAGCGCGGCCTGCCACGGCGGCGCGCCGGCCGCGAGCAGCTCACGCGCCGCGTTCACGACGAGAATGCTGTTCGCGGTCGCGATGCCGATACACAGGATCGTGCCGGTCAGCGCGGGCACCGACAGCGTGGTGCCCGTGACGAACAGCATCCACGCGATGCCGGCGAGCGACGCCGGCAGCCCGCCGACAATCACGAGCGGATCGAGCCACGACTGGAAGTTCACGACCATCAGCAGGTAGACCAGCGAGATCGCGAGCGCGAGGCCGCCGAGCAGGCCCGAGAACGACTCGTGCATTGCCTGCACCTGGCCGCGCAGCACGATCGACGAGCCGGGCGGCAGTTGTGCGCGCGCGGCGTCGACGAGCTTCGTCACGTCGGCAGTGACGCCGCCGAGATCGCGCCCCTGCACCGCCGCGAAGATGTCGAGCACCGGCTGCACGTTGTAGTGCGACACCACGGCCTGCTGGGTCGAGCGCGAGAACGTGCCGAGCGCGCCGAGCAGGTTCTGCGCGGACGCGCCTGCGGCCGGGCCGCCGGCCGGCGTCTGCGGCGTGCTCGCGGTGCCGGCGGGCAGCGGCACGTTCGCGAGCGACTGCAGCGAATTCACCGTGTATTGCGGCGTCTGCACGAGCACCGGGTAGCTGACGCCGTTGCGCGGATCGAGCCAGAAGTTCGGCGTCGTCTGCGAGCTGCCGGACAGCGCGATCAACAGGTTCTGCGCGACGTCGCGCTGCTGCAGGCCCGCCTGGATCGCCTTCGTGCGGTCCACGTTCACGTCGATCGCCGGTTCGTCGCCGGGCTGCTGGATGCGTGCGTCGACGAGCCCGCGCACGCCGCGCAGCTTCGCGAGCAATGCATCCGCGACCGCGCGGTTCTGGTCGAGCTTGTTGCCGACGATCTGGATGTCGATCGGCGCCGGCAACCCGAAATTGAGGATCTGGCTGACGATGTCGGCCGGCAGGAACGCGAACGTCACGCCGGGGAACGACTGCGCGAGCACGTTGCGCAGCGTCGCGACGTAGGCGGCGGTCGACGCGTGATTCGGCTTCAGCGTGACGAGCACGTCGGCGTCCTCGGTGCCGATCGGGTCCGACGAATCGTACGTGAGGTTGATTCCGCTGACCGGCACGCCGATGTTGTCGAGCACGCCGGCGAGCTGGTTCGCCGGAATCACGCCACGGATCTTCGCTTCGACTTCGTCGGTCAGCCGAGCGGTTTCCTCGATCCGTGTGCCGGTCGGCGCGCGCAGATGCAGGCGGATCTCGCCGGTGTCGACCGACGGGAAGAAGTCCTGCCCGGCGAACGCGTAGAGGCCCGTCGATGCGACACATGCGAGCAGGAACGCGGCCGCGAAGCGGCGCCGCCGCGCGATCGCCGCGGACAACAATGCGCGATAGCGCAGCCGCACGGCCTCGAAGCGATGCTCGAACGCCGCCTGGAAACGCGCAATGCGTGCGAAGGCGCCACGCGGCGGCCGGCCGCTCCCCTTGGCGCGCATCAGCGCCATCGCGAGCGTCGGCACCAGCGTGCGCGAGAAGAAGTACGACGCGATCATCGCGAAGATCACGGCCTCGGCCAGCGGCACGAACAGATAGCGCGCGACGCCCGTCAGCAGGAACATCGGCACGAACACGATGCAGATCGACAGCGTCGACACGAAGGTCGGCACTGCGATCTCGCCTGCACCGGTCAGGATCGCGTCCTCGAGCGGCGCACCGAGCTCGAGATGATGCGTGATGTTCTCGATCGCGACGGTCGCGTCGTCGACGAGGATCCCGACCGCGAGCGCGAGCCCGCCGAGCGTCATGATGTTGATGGTCTGGCCGAGCGCGGACAGCGCGAGCAGCGACGTGAGCACCGCGAGCGGGATCGTGACCGCGATGATCAGCGTCGCGCGCCAGCTGCCGAGAAACAGCAGGATCATCAGCGCGGTCAGGCAGGCGGCGATCAGCGCTTCGCGCACGACGCCCTGGACCGCCGCCTTCACGAACACGGACTGATCGTCGAGCGGCGCAATGTGCAGCGCCTTCGGCAGCCCGGCCGAGATCTTCGGCAGCATCGCCTTCACCTGGTCGATGATCGTCAACGTTGACGCGCTGCCGGTTTTCTCGACCGTCAGCAGCGCCGCGCGCTTGCCGTCCGCCCGCACGATGTTGGTCTGCGGCGCGTAGCCGTCGCGAACGTGCGCGACGTCGCGCACGTACACGACATTGCCGCCGATCGTCTTCACCGGCAGGTCGTTCAGCGCGGCGACCGTCTGCGTGCTGCCGTTCATCTGCACGTTGTATTCGTGCGTGCCGATTTTCGCGGTGCCGCCCGGCAGGATCAGGTTCTGCGCATTGATCGCGTTGACGACGTCGATCGGTGCGAGCCCTTTCGCCTGCAGCGCGCGCGTATCGAGGTCGACGACGATCTGGCGGATCTTGCCGCCGAACGGCAGCGGCACGGCCGCGCCCTGGACGGTCGCGAGCTGGGTGCGGATGAAGCTGTTGCCGAGATCGTACAGCTGCTGCTCGGCGAGCGTGTCGCTCGACAGCCCGAGCTGCAGGATCGGCACCGTCGACGCGTTGTACGTGATGATGTTCGGCGGCAGCGTGCCGGGCGGCAGGATGCGCAGGATCGACGCGGCGTTGCTCGCGGCTTCCGCGATTGCGCGATTGATGTCGGCGCCCGGGTGGAAGAAGATCTTCACGACCGACACGCCGTTCAGCGACTGCGACTCGATGTGCTCGATGTCGTCGACGTCGGACGTGAGCGCGCGTTCGTAGTTCGACGTGATCCGCTTGGCCATGTCCTCCGCGGAGAAGCCGTTGTACGACCAGACGATGCTGACGACCGGAATGTCGATGCTCGGGAAGATGTCGGTCGGCGTGCGCAGCAGCGCGAGCGGTCCCGCGATGAAGATCAGCAGCGCGAGTACGACGAACGTGTAAGGCCTGCGTAACGCCAGCCGGACGATCCACATGATGGTGCTCCTCGAAGCAGGGCTCGGATGCGCATTCGATGCGACGAGCGTGCAGTCTGCCGGCGCAGCGTTGACCCGACCCTGACTCGAGGATTACGAAGTCGTTATCTGTGGGGGCGGGGCGGCATTGGTCGCGGATTTCAAATTTGTCATCCGCCGGTCAGCACTCCGCGCGGGCGCCTTACCGAGAATGCGCACGTCAGGCAGCCCGCGCCGCGGCCATGCTGCCGGCGGCGCATCGTCGATGCGCTGCGTCGAACCCGTCAGGAGCGTGTCGTGATGAAACCTGTCCGCATTGCCGAGATCGCCGTCGTGCGCGCGTTCGCGATCGCGCCGTCCGTGGCGGTGCATGCCTGCGCCGTCATGCGTGCGTCAATGTCCGGGTTCCTTCACGGACAGGTGGTTGACCACCGACTTCGCCGGCGCGGCGGTCTGCGCCGCGGTTTGCGCGAGCTCGATCTGCGCTTGTTCGGGAACGGTGCCGTCGAGCGTGATCGTGTTTGCGCGTGCGACGACGCGAATGTCCGACGTCGCGAGACCGCGTGTCGACGTCAGTGCCTTGCGGACCCGGGTTTCGGTGTGCCAGTTAGCGCGGCGGAGCTGTTTCTTGCCGGCGGTCGATACGGCGGATGCCGAGGCGGCGGCCGTGTCCTGTGCGACTGCGGCAGTCGCCACCGTGAGCAGCGGGATCAGGGCCAATACGGCGAGCTTGATGGGGCGCATGTTTTCCTCTCGTTGAACGTGGCGCCGAGACGGGCGTCGATGCCCGGCCCGTGCGCGTGTGGAGATTCCCGCCCGCGACATACCGGTGCGATTGCGGTGCGACCGGGGCGCCGTGTCGGACAGGCGCGAGACGGTGCCTGCGCCGCGCCGCGCATCGATATCGTCGTCGTTCGGGCAACTGGAGTATCGGGTTTGCGCGCCGGGCAGGATTGCCGCAGCGCACGCCGGTTTGTCCATTGGCACGGAGCGGGCGCGCCGTATCCGGTCGTGGCGCGAACCGCGCGGTTGCGTTCGTGCCTATCGGAAAACCTGCGTTCGCCGTTGCGGGTTGAATGCGCGCTTGCCGGGCTTCGAGACTGTGTCCATGTCGGGCGTCACCGCACCAGCCGAACGCATCGCCGGACTATACGAAAGTATGAAGGCGTTGGCCGGATCGATGCCCCGTTCGATCGGTGGCGATTCCGGCGTGCGGCGGCGGCATGCGGGCGGCACGCTGCGTGGTGCCCGCGAAATCGCCTGAAGGTGTCCGCTTCGCGTCATTAAACCTCGATATGACGCGCCCCATCGATTGTCGTTTTCGTGCATCCCTATGTACGGCTGGCCCGCGCGGTACCGATTCGCTACCGTTGAGTCGACGCGGCGCACCGCTGCCGATCATCGTCTTACGATCTTTTTCGGATAACCATCATGATGCTTTCCTTGCCGAATCTCTCAGGTTCCGTTCATGACGTCGACGCGTGCGGTCGGCAACCGGCCTCGCACGATCCGATCAACGTCGAGCGCGCATGGCGCGAACCCGGCGTGGCGCCGCAGGCCGATATGGCGCTTTCGCGGTGGACGCGAAAGGAGTCGACGTCTGTCGCCGTGTCGAGCGACGGCAGCGACCGATGGCACTGCATCGGCATCAGCCTCAAATGCACGTCGCTGACGTTTGCGCACGCGGGCCGCGTGCTGGTCGACGGACGTTTGACGGCGGGCACCGCGCAGATCACCGCGCCGGGCGTACCATGCCGGGCCGTATTCCACGGCGCGAGCGACGTGCTGCACCTGTTCGCGTCGCAACGCGTGCTTGCCGAATGCTACGAAGACCTGTTCGGCCGGCCGCCGTCGGGCGATGTCGTCATCGACGATCCGCGCCTGATCCGCGACCCGGCCCTTGAGCGGCTCGGCCAGGCGCTCGCGGTGTCGCACACGCGCGACGGCGCGCTCGGCAAGGTGTTCGCCGACGGCGTCGGTCTCGCGATCGTGTCGCGCGTCATCGCCCGTCACTTCTCGGCGCCGCAGCGCGATGCGCGGCGGACGGCCGAGTTGCCGTCGTGGCGGATGCGGCGTGTCGTCGAATACGTGGACACCCATCTCGCCGACCCGATCGGCCTGGCCGACATGGCGCGCAGCGCCGGCCTCACGCGCATGCACTTCGCCGCGCAGTTTCGTCATGCGACGGGGCTGCGGCCGCACGAATACCTGATGCGCCGCCGGATCGAGCGCGCACAGCAATTGCTGCTCGAATCGCGGCACAACGTGCTCGACGTGGCGCTGAGTAGCGGATTCCGTTCGCAGGCGCATTTCACGACGGTATTCAAGCGCTTCGTCGGCGCCACGCCGTGCTGCTGGAGGACGGGTGCCCATGAAGAACGGTGAGCGGATTCGCGCGTTCCTCGCGATCAGCGAGGCGTTTCTGTGCGGCGGCGCCGGCGCGCATGACGACACCCGCGGGCGACTGCCGCAGCCGGCTCCGATGCGCGATGCCGTCGCGCCGCGCGCCATCCGCGCAGGCGACGTATCGGGCCGGCACACAGCGGCGCTGATGCTCGGCGCGCGGCGGGAAAACACGATGGGTTCACGCAACGGAGAGGAACGGTGATGGAGAGTCGAACGAACGTGACGGACATCGATCCGTGGACGCAGACGCTCGGTCTGCTCACGCAACTGTGTGCGCCGCGCGACGTGCGTGCGGCCGCGCGGCCTCGGGAAGCGCGCCGCACGCGCACCGGCCCCGATCCGAGGCACAAGCCGTCCGCGGTGTCGGCGCGGCGCACGGTAGCCGTCAGTTTCGTCGAGCGCCAGACCGCGACGACCGTATCGATCGCGTGGCGCGATGCGACGCATTGCTCGTATGGCGACCAGGTCTGGCAGACGGCGCGTGCGCGCGTCGGCGGCGTATGCGCGGTAAGCGGGCGTCCGGTCGAGCCGGGCGATTCGATTTACCGGCCGCGGCCGACCCGCCCGGTGCCGCTCAATGCAGGCGCGATGATTCTGGCGTCGGTGCTGGAGCAGATCGAGCAAGCGGCCTGAGCGCACGCGGGGCCGTGCGGGCCAGCCGTCGCCCCGCACGTGCCGGCGCGGTGCCGGACTGCCCCGCATCGCGCCGGTGCTTGTCGCATCATGTCCAGTCTTTCGAATCGTTGATCGAGTGCCGGTAACCGGGCGCTCGATCGGCGTGGCCGAGCTGCTTGTCGACAGGGGCCTGGCGAGGCGGATCGGCGTAGCCGGCGGCATTCCATGCGGTCAGGTGGGCGGGCATGCGCACGAGCGCGTGCGCGGCGGGCGATTGGTTGGCGACGAATGCGCTGCCGCTCGCCATGCGTTCGAGCGGCAATTCGGTATCCGAGCCGACCGCTTCGATCGTGTCGAAGAACCGCGGCGACTGGGCCGCCCATACGACCCACGCGGCGAGCGCCACGGCGCTCGACAGGCAAAGCGTTTTCAACGGGCGGATGACGATCGGCTTCATGGAGACTCCTTGCTCATCGGAGGCGGACGAGGCGGCCAACGCCGTTGACGCAACCGGCGTTCGCGCATGTCGGCACGTTCGCCCGACATGCGCGAGCGCGGCCGCCGTCGGCGCTTCACGCTCGTCCGGCCGTCGTCAGCACATTCCGCCGTTTGCGCGTACGACCTGGCCGTTGATCCATCCGCCCTGCGGGCTCGCGAGGAACGCGACGACGGCCGAGATGTCCTCCGGCTGCCCGAGCCGCTCCATCGGATTCATCTTCTCCATGCGTTCGATGAGTTCCGGGCTCTTGCCGGCGAGGAACAGCTCGGTGGCGACCGGCCCCGGTGCGACCGCGTTGACGCTGATGCGGCGACCGCGCAGTTCCTGTGCGAGCACCTGCGTGAGCCCTTCGACCGCGCACTTCGTCGCGATGTACACCGCATAGGTCGGCAGACGCACGCCGGTCACGCTCGTCGTCAGGTTCATGATCCGGCCGCCGTCGCGCACGCGGCGCGCGGCTTCGCGGCACACGTTGAACGCGCCCTTGAAGTTGATGGCGACCGCTCGGTCGAACGTCGCGTCGTCGAATTCGGCGATCCGTGCCTGAAGCATCACGCCGGCGCTGTTGACGACGACGTCGACGCCGCCGTATGCCTTTTCCGCCGCATCGAACATCGCGATGGTGGCCGCCGGATCGGCGATGTCGGCCTTGACGAGCAACGCATCGCCGCCCGCCTGGCGGATGCGGGCGACGACTTCTTCCGCCGGCGCCGCGTTGCTTGCATAGTTGACGACGACCTTGAACCCGTCGTGCGCGAGGCGAACTGCGATATCGGCGCCGATGCCGCGCGACGAACCGGTAACGATGGCGATCTTGTCGGACGATTGAGACATGGGTGCTCCTTCAATGAAGGCCGGGCGACTGCGGACGCGGCGCATCGCGGCCGAGCCCGGACGGGTGGATGATCGATTGCGGGTGAAACAGCGCGCGTCACGCGCGATTCGACGTCGGGACGTGCGGCGACAGAAGATCGGACAGCCCGACGCGATGCAGCATCTCCGCGCGCAGCCGGTCGAGCACCGTAAAGCCGACGTTCGCGCCGTCTTCGGTCGGATCGATGTGCACGCGAAACGGCCGCTTGCCGGCAGGCGTCGCGACGACGTCCACGATGGCATCGGCGACGAGGCTCGCGTGCGCGTGTGCCGGCACGATCGCGGCGAACGCTTCCTGCACTTCGCGGCCGAAGTCCGCATAGGGTCCGGCGTCGTATTCGGCCGCACGCGCGGCGTCGGCCGGCGCGCTCGCGTGGGCGAAATGATTCGTGCCCTGCGTGAATGCGCCCGGCACGACGATCGACGTCTCGATGCCCCAGCGAGACAGTTCGCGCGCATACAGCACGGCGATCGCGTCCATCGCGGCCTTCGCGCCGAAATACGGTGCGAGGTACGGCGGCGTGCCGCCAGCGGCGCTGCTGCTCGATACCCAGATCAGCAGTCCCTCGCGCCGGCCGCGCAGGTGGGGCAGCACGGCGCGGTTCACACGCTGGGTGCTGAGCACGTTGATGTCGTACAGCTGCGCATACTGCTCCGGCGTGAACGCTTCGGCCGGGCCGAATGCCATGTGGCCGGCATTGTGGATCAGCACGTCGATGCGGCCCGCTTGCTCGATCACCTGCGCGACGGCGCGATCGATCGACGCGTCGGACTGTACGTCGAGTTCGAGCGGGCGCAGGTCGATGCCGGCGTCGCGTGCGAGGGCGTGCAGCTGTTCGCGCGCCGGCGCATTGCGCCCGCCGATGTCGCGCATCGACGCATAGACGGTGTGGCCCGCGCGTGCGAGCGCCTCGGCCGTCAGCCGGCCGAAGCCGCTGGACGCGCCGGTGACGAGTATGACTTTGCTCATGATGGATGCCCTCCGTAGGCAAGTGAACGTGACGTTGCGCAATGCTATGCGTCGCGGCCGACGGCCCAGCGCTGCTCGAACCGCCCGACCTTCCAGATCGCGATCGACACGGCCCAGGTGGCGACGAACAGGCCGACGATCGCAAAGCCGAGATCGTTCAGATCGAGCGTGGCGAGCCATGTGCCGGCCGCACCGTGCGTACCCAGTGCGCGGTTGAGCAGGCCGAGTACCTCGACGGTGCCGATGACGAGCGCGACGCCGATCGAGAGACCGGTGACGACCAGGTTGTAGTAGATCTTGCGAACGGGCCGTGCGAGGGCCCATCCGTACGCGACGTGCATGAACGAACCGTCGATCGTGTCGAACAGCAACATGCCGGCCGCGAACAGCACGGGCAGACAGAGAATCGCGTACCACGGGAGACCCGAGGCGGCGCCGGAGCCGGTCAGCACCAGCAGCGCGATCTCGGTCGCCGTATCGAAGCCCAGCCCGAACAGCAGGCCGACGAAGTACATCTGGCCCGGCTTGCGCACGATGCGCATCAGCGGGGCGAGCACGCGGGCGACGAGGCCGCGCGACTCGAGGCGCCGCTCGAGTTGGGCTTCGTCGTAACGGCCCGTGCGCATCGCGCGGAACGCCGCGTACAGGTCGTAGAACGCGGCGACGTTGAGTGCCGCGATCGCGTAGAGAAAGACGCTCGATACGACGGCGCCGAGCACGCTGGTCAGCGCGCGCAGCGTCGATCCGGCGTCCACCACATGCGCGGACAACGAGCGCATGCCGAACGAGATGAGCACGGCGAGCCCGAATACGACGCTCGAGTGCCCGAACGAAAACCAGAAGCCGACGCTCGCCGAGCGCTGGCCTTCACCGAGCAGCTTGCGCGTGGTGTTGTCGATCGCGGCGATGTGGTCCGCGTCGAACGCGTGGCGCATGCCGAGCGAATACGCGGTGATGCCCGCGCCGATTCCGAACGCACGGGAACCGACGCTCAGATGCTGCGGGACGATCAGCGCGATCAGCGTACCCCAGCCGACGACGTGCAACAGCACGATGAAGGCGACGATCGCGATCGCGGAAAGATCGATCGACGTGATGCGATGTCGGTGTGCCCGGTCGGTGCCGGACGGCGGGAGATGTCGACGTGCAAGCATGGCAGCCTCGTCAAGGGGAGCCGCGCGCCCGGCGACTCGCGGACGCCGGACGCGGGAAACGCCGGACCGGCGTCAGGTTTTCGGAACGTACGGGAACGTGGACGACGGCTTCGACGTGACCGATTCCTTGCCGATTCCGAGGCGGATCGGCGTGTTCGACGCGATCGTGAACATCACGTCCGGCGCGTTGTCGGTGAGCGATCGCCCGTTCCACTCGGCCATGCCGAACACGGCGGGCGTGCCGATCGTGTACGGCAGGACGTTCGGCAGGAACCGATGCGCGACGGCGGTTGCATAGCCGACCGGATCTTCGGCGGTGCCGTTCGCGCGCACCGCGCCGGCCACCGATGCAATCACCGTTTCGCCGTATGTCGCGAGGTCGTCGGCGGGGCGGCCCGCGTTCAGCCGGTCGCCGAGGTCCTCGTTGTATTGCGTGAAGAGCGGATGAATCATCGGCAGCCCGACGCGATTGATCGATCGCCAGCCGCCGGCGTCCGTCGCGAGGGTCGCCACTGCCCATACGCCGACCTTGCGGTTCGCGTCGGCATTCGCGAGGAGCTCGGCGTCGGGCACTTCGAGCACGATCGAGTAGACGGTGTGGCCCGCGAACAGGTTGCGTGCATCGCCCGGCTGCCACGTACCGAGGTCGAGCGGGGTGCCATCCTGGAACGCGTGGCCGACCGCATGCAGCACGTCGGGTTCGATCCAGAACGGATCGCCTGCCTTGCCGGCCCAGACTCGCGTACCGGACGGCGCGGTAACCGCTTCGTCGGTGCTGCCGCGCGCGACGAATTCGCCGTCGGCATGCGGATCGGTGGCTGCCGCACCCGCGATACGGCGCAGCTCGAAGCGCTGGCGCCCGTGCGTATCGCGCGCGTCGAAGCGGATCCGGTACGTGAGCTCTTCGATCGCATCGCCGTTCAGATCGAGCTTGAATTCGTAGAACCCTTCGGGGTGATAGCCGGGTGTCGGCACGTCGCCCGCGATCGAGTGGCAAACGTTGATCGCCAGCACCGTTCCCGTCTCCCCGCGAAAGCAGTAGAGGTCGGTGATGTCGAGGCGAATGTCCTGCCGCGCGAGCGGGGAGTCGAGATGATGTGACATGGTTCGATCCTGTCCGAAGTGGGGCTGCGGGTGGGCAGACGTGCCGTATCGCGCGATGCGCGCCGGCACGGTCTTCGACGCTTTTCAGCGGAACGTCGGACGCTTCGATCGACGATGCGTCGGACGACAGGCAGATTCTGGAAGGGAGCAGGGCAGGGCGCTGTCGGCGAACGGCGGGCGTTTGCGGAATCGCACGACGGCGGCGTGGCGGCGGCCACCGCCGGAAGCGGCGTTCAGCGTCGTACGGCGGGCGTTCGCGCGTCGGCCGCGCGAACGGCGGCAAGCGCGACCAGCGTGACGGCGGCCGATACGAACACGTATGCGCCAGCCGCGCCGTGCGTGCCGGCCCACGCGTTCACGGCCGCGACGACGAACGGCGCGGTGCCGCCGAACAGCGCAACGCCGGTCGCATAGACCACGGAGAGGGCGGCCGCCCGGCCGTGCGCGGGGAACATGTCGAGGATCGCGACGATGCTCGGCGCGCCGGCGAGTGCCGACAACCCGGCGAACAGCGCGACCACGCCGAGCAGCGCGAGCGGATGCGCATGGACGGCCGCGAAGTGGAATGCCGGCAGGACGACGGTCATCGTCAGCGCGCGGGCCAGCACGATGGTGCGGATGCGGCCGATCCGATCGGCAAGCAGGCCGCCCGCGATCGACAACGCGAACGTCACTGCGCCGACGGCCGCGGTCGTCACGAACGATGCATGCGCGGATGGCGGCGGCCCTGCGACGCCGAACGTCGTCGTATAGGTGGCGACGTAGGTCGGCACCGTGCCGCCGAAAATCAGTGCGATCGCGAGCAGCCATCGGCCGCGATGCTGCCGGAGCATGCCGCCGAACGCGGTCGTTGCGGTGCGCCGTTCCCACGTTTCGTCGATATGGCGGCGCAAGTAGATCTGCACGGGAATGAGCGCGGCCGCGAGCGCGAACGGCACGCGCCATCCCCAGCGCTCGATCTGCGCGGCGCTCAGCGTCGCGTACAGCGCGATCCCGCAGGCGCCGGCGGCGGCCAGCGCGAGCCCCTGCCCGGCCATCAGCCAGCCCGCGTACGTGCATGTGCGCCCGGGTGGGCACCGCTCGATCAGCAATGCGCCGGACGCGCCCATCTCGCCGCCCACGGCAATGCCCTGCAGGATCCGGCACAGCAGCACGGCGATCGGCGCGGCGATGCCGAGCGTTGCGTAGCCCGGAATCACGGCGAGCCCGAACGAGCCGGCCGTCACGAGCGCGGCGCTCAGCAGCAGCGCCGGCTTGCGTCCTGCGGCATCCGCATGGACGCCGATCGCGATCGCGCCGAGCGGGCGCGACAGGAACCCGGCGGCGAAAGTGCCGAGCGACAGGAGTGCGGCGTAGGCGCCGGCAACGTGCGGGAAGAACGTACGCGTGATGAAGGCTGCGTAAACGGCGTACGAGAAATAATCGAAGAATTCGAGCGCGTTCGCCGCGACGACCGTCGCGAGGAGCCGGCGCTCGGATGCGCGCCGCTGCGCGGTGGCGGCATCGGCCGCGCGCGCGGCGCCGGCGGGCGGTTTCGCGCGGTGCCGGCTCAATCGTCGGTCCGGCCGGGAGCCGGTCCGGCACCGGCCGCCGCGTGCACGGACGAAGGCAGCGTGAAGCAGATCTTCGTGCCGTGCGGGCCGGTGTCGCCGATCCAGATCGTGCCGCCGTGCGCTTCGACGATCGATTTCGAGATCGGCAGGCCCATTCCCATGCCGTCGCGCTTGGTGCTGGAAAACGGCTGAAAGATCGCGTCGCGCGGCGCGCTGGCGATTCCGCAACCGTTGTCGGCGACTTCGAACAGCGTATGCGTGTCGTCGTAGCGGCCGGCTCGCACGCGCAACAGCCGCTCGCGCGCGTCGGCGGGCGCCGCGTCGATCGCGTGAATGCCGTTGATGAGCAGGTTCGTCAGCACTTGCTGGAGTTGAATCCGGTCCGCATGCGCCGTCGCGCCGGCGGCGACTTCCGCGGCGAGCGTGATCGTATGCGCGCTCGCTTCCGATGCGACCAGTTGCATCGCGGAAGCCACGACCTCCGCGCAGTCGAGGTCCACCGCTTCCACCGGCGCGCCGGCCAGGAACCCGCGCAAGCGCCGGCAGATGTTCGCCATGTCGTCCGTCCACCGCGATGCGTGGCGAAAGGCGGCGGTGGCTTCGGCGACGTCCGGCTCGCTGCGGTCCAGCCATCGGACGGCCGCGTCGAGCGCCGTGCGGATCGCACCGAGCGGCTGGCCGATCTCGTGCGTGATCGACGCGACGAGCTGGCCCATCATCGACACGCGGGCCGTGCGCGCGAGCTGCGCGCGCAGCGCGTCGAGCCGTTCGCCGTTCTCCTTGTATTCGGTGACGTCGAATGCGTAGAAATGAAGCCGGCGGTATGCGTCGTCGTCGGCCGGCAGCGAGCAGCGCCAGACGATCGGCACTTTCCTGCCCGTCAACGTGGAGAGCGTACGCTCGCCCTGGCACGACGAACGGCCTTCGAACATCGCATGCAGGACCTGCGAATTGCTGAGCCGGCTGGCCGGCAGCAGTTGCCCGGCCACGGCGAAAAACGCTTCCTTCGATGCTGCCTCGAACAGCGACAGCGTTGCGTCGTTCGCGTCGACGAACGCGTGCAGCCGACGCATTTCGTCGATGACGTCGGGATGCGCGTCGAGGTAGGCGTCGAGATCCGTCACGCCGCGCGCCTTCAGCGTATCGATCCAGCGTTTGATGCCGGACCAGTCCTCGATCAGGATCGGGATCGGCGCGCGGCGGAACAGCGCGTCGACGCGTGCGTCGTCTGCGCGCATATTCCGATCGGGCATCGTGTCAACCGCTGCGTGAGGTTCGTTCATGGTGGAGTGCCACGTTGGCCGCGTGTTCGGGCGACGCCCCGCGACACGGGACATGCCATCTCGCCGAAAAATGCGCGCCGATTATACACAGACAAAATGGCCGGATTGCCGTGCGATGCCGCCGCCCGGTCGATCGCGAGACGCGAGGTTGCCGTGCGGAACGGAAATGCGGCCTGCGTCCGGAAAACTGGTCGGCCGCGCGATGCCGAGAATGGCTCGGATGCACGATGGCGCGATCGGCAAAGGGCCGGTGCGCGCGCCGTGCGACACCGCCGCATGCCCGCGATGGCGGGCGACAGCGGCCTTCTCGAAGGAGCATGAAAATGGCAAAGCGCGTACTGAAAGACGGCACTGAACTGTTTTACAAGGACTGGGGCACGGGCCAGCCCGTGGTGTTCTCGCACGGCTGGCCGTTGAACGCCGACGCGTGGGACGCGCAGATGATGTATCTCGCCGAGCGCGGTTTTCGCGTGATCGCGCACGATCGCCGCGGACACGGCCGCTCGAGCCAGCCGTGGACCGGGAACGACATGTCGCGTTATGCCGACGACCTGGCCGAACTGATCGAGTCGCTCGACCTGAAGGACGCAGTGCTGGTCGGTCACTCCACCGGCGGCGGCGAAGTGGCGCGTTACATCGGCCGGCACGGCACGCAGCGCGTCGCAAAGGCGGTGCTGATCGCCGCCGTGCCGCCGCTGATGCTGAAAACGGCCGCGAACCCCGGCGGGTTGCCGCTGTCGGTGTTCGACGATATTCGCAGCGGGGTTGCCGGGAACCGGTCGCAGTTCTTCAAGGATCTTGCGGTGCCGTTCTACGGTTTCAATCGCGACGGCGCGAAGCCTTCGCAAGGCACGGTGGACGCCTTCTGGTATGCCGGCATGCAGTGCTCGATCAAGAGCGCATACGACTGCATCAAGGCCTTCTCCGAAACGGACTTTACCGACGACCTCCGGCGCATCGACGTGCCGACGCTCGTCCTCCAGGGCGATGACGACCAGATCGTGCCGCTCGACGATTCGGGCAGGCTGACGGCCGAGATCGTTCGCGACGCGCGGCTGACGGTCTATCCCGGTGCGCCGCACGGGCTGTGCACGACGCATGCCGATCGCGTGAACGCGGATCTGCTCGCATTCATCCGCGCGTGAACGGCCGCCCCGCCTCGCGCGCGCAGGCTCGGCGCGCGGGCGGCGGGGTTCAACTGCCGAAGTACGGATTGCAGAAGCTGGCCGGTCCGACGCAGTTTCCGCCCTTCGCGACGGTGCGTGCGGCGCGGTTTCCGGCCGCGCTGCTGCCCTCGGGCGCGCCGCCGTATCCCTGCACGAGCGCCTGCCGTGTGTCGTTCGCGGCGATTTTCGCTTCGGCGGCCTGGATGTCGGTCGGGTAATCCGCATTGGCGCCGCGCGACGGCAGATAGCCTGCCTGCTCGACGCGGGCCAGGTCGGCGCGTACCTGCGCACGCGTGACGGACGTTGCGGCTTGCGCGTAACCGGCGGCGGGGATCAGCGCGCAGGCGCCGAGAATCAGTGAGACGGCGATGTTCTTCATGATGACGCTCCTTCGGGTATCGATGGGGACAGGGACAATGCGTGCAAGCACGCCGGCGACGACCGGTGCTGCGTGGCAATCGTTCGAGGCGGCGGACGGCGGGATGCGGCGAAGAGGGCGTGCCGGCTGCCGATCGATGGTCGACGCGTGCAATATAGGGGGCGTGCGCCGCGGATCGTTACGCGAACGCACGCAATCCTGCGGATTCGCCGGATCGCGAGCGGCGCCGGCCGGTCGCGCGACGGTGCGTCGGCGGTCGTCGGCCCGGCTGCCGGCTCGTGGCGGGCGGGAACGGGCGGGCGCGAGCGCGACTATACGTACATATGATTTCCGCGGCCGATCGATTTCTCTAACATGGCTGGGGTCAGGGCGGCTGGTATCGCGCCGCCCACCGTACGATTTCGGCCGAGGGCCCGAGGTGTGCAGAAAAATCCGATCGTTTCGATTGTCGACGACGACGAATCCGTCCGTGTCGCAATGTCGAGCCTGGTGCGTTCCCTGGGCTGGACGGCTCGCCTCTATGCGTCCGCGGAGCAGTTTCTCGCGGCGGACGACATCGACGACGTCTGCTGCATCATCTCGGACGTCCAGATGCCCGGCATGTCGGGCCTGGAGATGTATCGCCGCCTGGTCGACCGCGGCATCGCGCTGCCGGTCATTTTCATTTCCGCGTACGCGTCGGATGCGGTCCGGCGGCAGGCGCTCGACGTGGGCGCCGTTTGCGTGCTCGGCAAACCGGTGGACGCGACCGAGGTGGCGCGTCGCCTGGAATCGGTGAAGCCGGGCGGGACCGATGCGGTGCGCTGATCCGTGTTTCCCTTTCTCGGTGCGGCACGCCGCGGAACGACGATGAGGCTCGACCGAAGCATCGGCAAGCCCTGGCGCGACGATGCACGCGTGCTGTACTCGTTGGCCGGCGCGCTCGCCGTGGCGATCTTCGTCGTCGACGTGACGCCGCTCGATATCGCGATCGCGGTGCTTTACGTGGTTGTCGTGCTGCTGGTCGCATCGGCCGGTTCGCAACGCGCGACGTGGGTGACCGCTTGCGCATGCATCGCGCTCACGCTGCTCGCGCTGTTGCACGACGAACGCTATTCGGGCGGCGCTCTCGCGCGCTGCGGGGCGAGCCTGTTCGCGATCGTCGCCACGGCATGCCTTTCGCTGCGCAATCTCTCGCCGACGGACGTGAACGAACGCGTCGCCGCACAGGATGCGCTCGACCGTCCCACCGCCGAATTCGTGCATGCGACGCACGTGACGATGCTGGGCGAACTCGCCGCGTCGATCGCGCACGAAGTCACGCAGCCGCTCGCCGCGATCGTGACGGCGGGCGACGCTGCACTGCGCTGGATCGACCGGCCGGAACCGGATCTGGGTGAGGTGCGGCAATCCGTCGGCCAGATGATCCGCGACGCCAGGCGGGCGTCCGACGTGATCCGGCAGATCCGCGACATGGCGAGAAAACGCGCGCCCGAGCAGACGGCGCTCGATCTGAACGCCGTTGTGCGAGAATCGCTCGGGCTCGTGCGGCGCGAACTCGACAGTCAGCGGATCGACGTCGAAGCCGACTACTCGGCGTCGCCGCAGCGTGTGCGCGGCGACCGCGTGCAACTGCAGCAGGTCGTCATCCATCTCGTGACGAACGCGATGCAGGCGATGTCGGACGTCGAACCCGGCGCGCGCCGCCTGCGCATCCGCACGCATGCGTTCGACGAGCGACACGCGTGCGTCGTCGTCGAGGACAGCGGCACGGGGATCCGGCACGCGGATGCCGATCGTCTGTTCAGCGCGTTCTTCACGACCCGGGAGGATGGCATGGGAATGGGGCTGTCGATTTGCCGATCGATCGTCGAAGCGCACGGCGGCCGTATCTGGGCGGACCTGCGCGCAGGTCCGGGCGCTGTCATGCAGTTCGTGTTGCCAGTCGAGGAGGAAACGAATCATGAGCACTGACGCGCAGGATTCGGCCGAGCAGGCGATCGTCTACGTCGTCGACGACGACGAGTCGATGCGCACGGCCGTCGACATGCTGCTTCGGTCGGTGGGCCTGCGCGTTCAGGTGTTCGCATCCGCGCACGAATTTCTCGCGTTCGACAAACCAGACGTGCCGAGCTGCCTGATCCTCGACGTGCGCCTGAAAGGCCAGAGCGGCCTTGCGGTTCAGGAGCAGATCGCGGCCGCCGACCTGCAGCTGCCGATCATCTTCATGACCGCATACGGCGACATAGCGATGTCGGTGAAGGCGATGAAGGCCGGCGCGATGGATTTCCTCGCGAAACCGTTCCGCGAACAGGACATGCTGGATGCCGTCTCCGCAGCGCTCGCGCGCGACGAGCAATGCAGGAGCGGGCAGCGCGCGCTCGCCGATCTGCGCGGCCGGTATGCGACGCTGTCGGCACGCGAGCGCGAGGTGATGGCGTTCGTCGCGAGCGGCCTGATGAACAAGCAGATCGCGGCCGAAATGAACCTCAGCGAAATCACCGTGAAGATCCATCGCGGACAGGCGATGAAGAAGATGGACGCGCGCTCGCTGGCCGACTTCGTCAAAAAGGCCGAAGCGCTGGGCATCGATCGGCCTACCGAGTCCGCCGCCGCGCCGAGGATTCGCGGAACCTGAATCCGGGTGCCGCACCGCGCCGGCCGCGTTCGGTTGGCACGCGCGCCTGGCCGTTCGAATCGACAAGCACGCTCGGGTCGCGAAACGATCCCCTCCATGCAAAGGGCATGATGGCTGCGCCTGCGAAACCGTTCGCTCGCGACATGCCCGTCACGCACTGCGCGCCGCGCAGCCACATGCGTGACGCGTCCTCCCACCCGGAAAAGCAAAGGGGATCACATGAACATGCCATTCAGGAAGATGCTGGTTTGCGCGGCCATCGCCGCCTGTGCGACGCTGGGCGTCGCGACATCGTCGGCCGCCGCTGCGCCGGCCGATCCGTCGACGGACGAGCACATCGATCCGCAGATCCGGACCTTCCTTACCGCACTCAACAAGGACAGCAGTCCGTTCTGGGAGTTGCCGCAGCCGAAGCCGCAGGAAATCCTGACCCATCTGCAGGACCAGACGCCGGTCGACCTGTCCGGCGTCACGACCACCGAGCGAACGATCACCGAAGACGGGCGCACGGTGAAGATCTACATCGTGAAGCCGACCCACGTCGAAGGCAAACCGGGCGTGCTGCTGTTCATCCATGGCGGCGTCTGGATCGTCGGCAATTTCGCGAACCACCGGCGTCTCGTGCGCGACCTCGTGGTCGGCTCCGGCCAGGTCGCCGTTTTCGTCGAATATACGCCGCTGCCGCAGGCGAAATTCCCGACGCAGCTCGAGGAATCGTATGCGGCGCTGAAGTGGGTTGCCGCCAACGCCGGCCAGTTCGGCGCCGACGGTTCCCGGATCGCGGTGGCCGGAAATTCGGTCGGCGGCAACATGGCCGCGGCGCTGACGTTGATGGCCAAGGACCGCGACGGCCCGAAGATCAGCTACCAGGCACTGCTGATTCCGGCGACCGACGCCAGCGTCGATACCGATTCGTATCGCACTTACGCGACGGGGCGATTCCTGGCCCGGGCGTTCATGAAATATGGCTGGGATCTGTATGCGCCCGATGCGAAGGCCCGCGACAACCCGTACGTGTCGCCGCTGCGTGCAAGCAACGATGAACTGAAGGGGCTGCCGCCAGCGCTCGTGATTACCGCGGAGAACGATCCGCTGCGCGACGAAGGCGAAGCGTACGCGCGCAAGCTGAAGGACGCGGGCGTCAGTGTCGCGGCCGTCCGTTACAACGGCACGATCCACGATTTCGTCCTGCTGAACGCGCTGCGCCACGTGCCGTCGACCGAGGCCGCGCTGGAGCAGATCAGCGCCGGCATCCGCGAGCATATCGGCCAGTAACGCCGGGCACGGGCCGGCTGCGGCGTTCGCGCCGAGGCCGGCCTGCTTGCGACCTGACACGCGACTTGACGCGCCGCCTTCGCGCGGTGCGCCGGCCGCAATGAGCGTTTCAGGTCAGGCCGTAGGATGCGGCGCCGGTACCCGCGAGTTTGCCGCCTTCGACGATCAGGTATTCCGGACGAATCGGTTTGCCTTCGAGAAAGCACTGCAGGATCTCGAGCGTGCCCGCGGCATAGCGCGCTTGCGCGGACAACGACGTACCCGAGATGTGAGGCGTCATCGCGGCATTCGGCATCGGGCGCCACGGATGATCGGGCGGGGCCGGCTGAGGAAACCACACGTCGCCGCCGTAGCCCGCGAGGCGGCCGGATTCGAGTGCGCGCACGACCGCGCCCGTGTCGCACAGCCGGCCGCGCGCCGTGTTGATCAGATACGCGCCCGGCTTGACGTGGCCGAACATCTCGTCGTCGAACATGTGTTCGGTCGACGGATACAGCGGACATTGCAGATTGATCACGTCGCAGACCTGCACCAGCGATTGCGGCGTGCAATGGTAGACGAGCCCGAGTTCGCGCTCGAGGTCGGACGAGAGGCGATGGCGGCTCGAGTAGTGCAGGTGCACATCGAAAGGTTTCAGTCGCCGCAGCACCGCGAGACCGATGCGTCCCGCGCCGATCGTCCCGAAGTGCATCCCTTCGAGATCGTAGCTGCGGCTCACGCAATCGGCGATGTTCCAGCCGCCGTTCACCGCGTCGCGGTGGGCCGGCAGAAAGTTGCGAACGAGCGCGAGTACCGTCATCACCACGTGCTCGGCCACGCTGATGCTGTTCGAGAAGGTTTGCTCCGCGACGACGATGCCTCGCTCCGTCGCGGCCTGCAGATCCACGTGGTCCGAGCCGATGCCTGCCGTGAGTGCAAGCTTCAGCTTGGTCGCTTTCGCGATCCGCTCGCGCGTCAGATAGGCAGGCCAGAACGGCTGCGAAATGACGACATCCGCGTCGGGCAGGTGCTGTTCGAAGAGGGAGTCCGGCCCGTCCTTGTCGCTGGTCACGACCAGTTCGTGGCCATGCGCTTCCAGATACGGCCGCAGGCCGAGTTCGCCGGATACGCATCCCACCAGCCTGCCCGGCCTGAAACCGGGTTCGCCTTGCGGCGACGGCAATCGTTGTCCGCCCGGATACGCGGCGATGGCCGGTATGTCGTCGCGAACGTAATGCGGCGGGTAGCCGGCCGTCGGGTCGGGGTACAGCACACAGAGCACTTTCGCCATCGTCTTCTCCTGGGGCACGGCCTTTCGTCTGCAGAAAGGGTTCTCGCCGCAGCTTAGGAGAGGCGTCTGGGGTGTCGTTCCATCGCCGCACGGATTTTTCCGAATCGCATGGGAGCGCATCGCGACTGCGGCAGGCGCACCTGCACGATGCCGTCAGCCTTGCACCGACGGAAGCGTGACGTGAAAGGTCGTGCCGGACGGCTCGTGGCAATGCGCGCGCAACTGGCCGCCGTGCGCGGCGACGATCGAATGCGCGATCGACAGGCCGATGCCCATCCCCGTATCCTTGGTCGTGAAGAACGGCTCGAAAAGCCGGTCCATATGGGCGTCCGGCACGCCGGGCCCCGAGTCGCTCACGCGGATTTCGACGCTGCGATCGCCCGTGTTCGACGTCGAGATGACGAGCTTTCGACGCCCCTCGTTGACCGCCTTCATGGCCTCGATCGCGTTGACGATCAGGTTGAGGATGACCTGCTGAAGCTGGACGCGGTCGCCGACGACGCGCGGTGACGGCGTCGCGAGGATCGTTTCGATACAGACGCCGTGTTTTTCCGCGTCGCGCCGCGTCACGAACAGAATGTCCCGAATCGCCACGTTGACGTCCACCGTCTCTTCGCGCACGGGCGATTTGCGGACGAAGTTGCGGATGCGGTCGATGATGTCGCCCGCTCGCAGCGCGTCGCGGACGATCAGATCCAGCGCCTTGGCCGCCCGGTCGACGTTCGACGGCCGGGCGGCCAGCCATCGCAGCGCGGCGTCGGCATTCGCGGCCATCGCGGCAATCGGTTGCTTGACCTCGTGACTCATCGTGGCGGTCAGTTGCCCGACGGCCGACACGCGGTTCGCGTGCGCCAGTTCCTGCTGCATTTCACGGAAGCGGCTCTCGCTTTCCCGCGCGCGCGCCTCGGCGCGCTTGCTTTCGCTCAGGTCGAGGACGAACGCGACGCCGTCCTGACCGGTGGACGAGAACATCGCCGCGCCGACCAGAATGGGCGCGCGGCTACCGTCCTTCCGGAAGTACTCCTTTTCAATCGGAGGCAGCACACCGGTTTCACGAAGGGTCGGTTCGTGGATCTGCAAATCTGCCCCGATCCATTCCGGCGGCGTCAGCGATCGCCAGTTCAACTGTCCGCGTTCCAGTTCCTCCCGGCTATAGCCGATCAGGTCGAGGAGGGCGGAATTCGCTTCGACGATCGTTCCGTCGAGCGCATAGATGAAGATGCCGATGATGTTCGCGTCGACGAGCCGGCGAATCCGCGCTTCGCGCTCGGACAGTTCGCGATACAGGCGCGCGTTCTGCAGCGAGATCGCCACCTGCGACGCGAGCACGCCGAGCGCCGCAAGGCGCGCCGGCGCGAACACGCCGGTGGCGAGCCTGCTCTCGAGATACAGCACGCCGGTCAGTTCGCCCCCGCGCGCGAGCGGCATGCACAGGATCGAACGCACGCGTTGCGCGACCGTATAGGGATCGGCCGCGCAGATCGGCTCCCTGGCGGCATCGGGAATGGATACGGTTTCGCGCGTTCGCAGCACGTAGTTGATCGTCGCGATCGGCAGGCGACGCGCTTCGAGCGGCGAGCTTTCCTGCACGACGGTCACCGTATCGTCGTGCACGGTCGCTTCCGCGCGGATACTCGCGTCACTGCCACCGTCGCCCGAAGCGAGGATCAACAGCCCGCGGTTCGCGCCGGAATGGGTGAGCGCGGCCCGCATGAACGTGTCGATCACCTTCTCCGGAACGATCTCCGACGATACGCGCTGCGACACATCGATCAACATCGCGTAATCGATCTCGCCCGCCGTCGACCGGATCGTTTCGCGGCGATCGCGGTGGCCCGTCTCCGACGCGAGGTGCGGGTACGCCTCGTCGAGATGACGGACCTTCGCATCGGCGCCCCAGCGCATGTATCCGTGACGCGCATGCCGCACATACGCGTCCGCGATGATGTCGAAGCCTCGCTCGCGGTAGAAGCGCGAGGCCAGTTCGCTGGCGATGGCTTCCTGATGCGGGAAGTCGTTCGTGCGTGCCGAACGGATCGCGTGCTCGTACAGATTCTGTGCGTCGACCGTACGCGATTCGATACGTGCGTGTTCCGCGCCGAGCAGTGCCGCGCGATGCTCGAAGTTTGGACGAAACTGCTCGGACAGCATGTCGATACGCGCCTTATGCGCGACGAAGCGCGCGAGTAGACTGGCGCGCTCCCGGGGCGCCGCGTCGTCGATCGCGGTGGCCAGCGTGAGCGCCGCATAGAAGTGGAACTCGGCCTCCTCCAGAAACATCGACGACGTCCAGATCAGCGCGTGCGCACGCCGCAGCGACTCGAGCGCCGCTTCGCGATCGGCAAACAGATAGCGTGCCTGCAGCTTTCTCGTCCAGTACCAGCACTCGGCGATCGCGAGTCCCGGATTGGCCGCAAGACGCGCTTCGAATGCGTGCTCGACAAACGCTCCGTCGTCGAACGATCCCGGTCGTCGCGTCTGACCGCGCAACGTCCGGACCAGCGCGAGCTGCGTCGACAGGATGTCGACGATGAGACCATGCCCCGCCTGGCGGGCGAACGCGATACCGCGCTCGACTTCGTCGCCGACGGCTGTCAGCGGATCGCCCGCGAACAGGCAGTTCGTATTCAGGCCCGTGAGCGAATACGACGCGTACAGGAGGTCGCCTGCCTTGTTCGCCGCGGTGAACGCGCGCCTCAGCGCGTCTTCGGACAAACGCACGTGCGTCATCCAGCGCAGCGTGAAGAAGACGAACACCATGCAGGTGCTCGCATGGAACCGGTGTTGCGGATTGCGTTCGGCGATCCGGTAGCCGGCCTGGCCGAACCGGATACCGAGTTCGAAATCGCCGAAGCGCGGGCCGGCGATCCGGCTCAACGTGCCATACGCTACGCACGACGCTTCACAGTTGCCTCCGGCGAGGCTGAGGTTGATGGCCTTGCACGTGATCAGCGAATTCAGATTGAAATCTGTGAAGCACGCGGCGGACAGCAGGCGCGTCAATACTTCGAGCGTGGTCAGCCCCACCGGATCGGTCATCGAGGGCAAGCCGACGATGTCGTCGATCGTCAGACTGGCCGCGCGGCGGCGAAGCGCTTCGTATTCGTTCCGGACGTCGAGATCGGACGGATGCGCGGAGGTATCGATGCCCACGTGGCGCAGGAATCCGAGCGCAACCCTGATCGCGTCGCCGCTTCGATCGAGTGCCGTATAGACGTCCATCCGGCGGACGGCGACGCGACCGCGATCGATCACGTCCAGCGTGTCAACGTGGAATGTCGCAAGCCGGCGCTCGGCCGCCGCGAGGTCGCCGGTCAGGAACTCGCATTCGGCGAGTTCCATCTCGACTTCGAAGCGAATGCCGGGCCAGCGTGTGTCCGGCACGCGGGCCAGCAGGTCGACGCCTGCGTGCAGATAGCGCAGTGCGGCGCCGTACGCGGCCGACGCCTTCGAGCGGATGCCGGCGCGCAGGTCGAGCATCGCCACTGCGTACCGCTCGTCCGCCGACAGCGCGTCGCTGCCGGCCCGCTCGAACTGTGCGACAGTTTCGTAGAGAAGTGCGTCGTCGTGGGAGTCGGGCAAACACGGCAGCAAGCGCCGACCGACGTCCCGGTGCATGTCGGCTCGTGCTGCTTCGGGAATCAGCGAATACGCGGCTTCCTGGACCCGGTCGTGCACAAACCGATACGTGTTGCCGACGCATTCGACCAGTTGGTGCCGAATCGCGGGCCGAAGCTCCGCCTGCAATGCGTGTTCGGTCACGTGCCTGGCGATCGCAAGGCTGCGCACGGTCGCGCTGTTCCCGAGGCAGGCGAGTGCGCGGAGCGCGTCCTTGCATGCCTCGGGCAGGCGTTCGAGCCGCGCGGACATGAGGTCCGCGACGTTGTCCGTCAACCGCGCGCGCCTGACGGTCTGTACGTTCCATGACCACTGTCCCGTGGATCGGTCCATCCGCAGCACGTTCTCGTCGGCGAGCGCGTGCAGGAACTGGACGACGAAGAACGGATTGCCGGCCGTCTTCGTGTGCACGATGCGTGCAAGCGACGCCACGCGCGTGTCGCGGGACTGAAGGACGTCGCCGACGAGGGCGCTCGCCTGCGGAACCGTCAAGGGCTGTAGCCTGATTTCATCGACCGCGACGCCGGTCGACCTGATTCGCGCGAGTCGCCGCGGCAACGGGTGTGCGAAGTCGATCTCGTTGTCGCGGTACGCGCCGATCAGCAGCAGATGGCGCAGCCCGGACCGGCTGCATATGCTTTCGAGCAGATCGAGCGTCGCCGCGTCGGCCCACTGCAGGTCGTCGACGAACAGCACGAACGGCGGGTTCAGTCGCGTGAAGACCTGAATGAAGCGGTGCAGCACGAGCTGAAAACGCGCGTGCGCCTGCGGTAGCGGCAGCTCCGGCACGGCCGGCTGTTCGCCGAGCAGCAGCGTGAGGTCGGGCACGAAGTCGGTGATCAGCTTGCCGTTCGGTCCGAGTGCGTCGACGACCGCACCGCGCCATCGGCGCAACACGTCGTCAGGTTGCGTCAACAGCGACTTCGTCACACTTTTCAGCGCGAGCGCGATAGCCGCATAAGGCGTGTCGCAATTGTGCTGATCGCACTTTCCGACCGCGAAAGTGCCGTGCGACGGTCCGACCGCCGCTTGCAGCGTACGCACCAGCGATGACTTGCCGACACCGGCGTATCCGGAAACCAGCGCGAGTTCGATTGGCCCGCCGTGCACGATCCGCTCGAACACGCGCGTCAGCCGCGCGAGTTCGTGCTCGCGGCCGTACAGCCGGGCCGGGCCCGACAACCGGCTCGGAAAGTCGGCGTCGCCGAGATCGAACGAATGGATCGTTGCATCCGCAGACCACTGCGCCGCACATCGGAGAAGATCGCGCTCGAGCCCGACCGCACTTTGATAGCGTGCTGCGGGCTCCTTCTCCAGCAGCTTCATCACGATTGCAGACAGCTGGACATGGACGCGTTCGGCGCGCAGATGCGGTGGTACGGGATTTCGGGCCGTATGGCAGTGTATCCATTCCGTTGCGCTCGTGGCCATGAAGGGCAGCGTGCCGGTCAGCATCCGGTAGAGCATCACGCCGACGCCGTACAGATCGGTGCGGCCGTCGATCGGGTGATTCAGCCGTCCCGTCTGCTCCGGCGCCATATAGGCCATCGTGCCCGCGATGATGTCCGGCGGACTCGTACGCTCGCGGTCGCTCGGTATGTCGGACGCGATTCCGAACCCGGTGATCCTGACGTGATCGGTCGCGCCGTCGACGTACAGGTGCGCCGGTTTCAAGTCACGGTGCACGATGCCGGATGCATGCATCCGGTGCACGGCCGCCGCGATCCTGGTCGCGAGCTTCAGGAAACGCTCGATCGGCAGCGTTGCGCTCAGCAGATGTTCGAGCGGAACGCCGCCGGAATCTTCGAGAACGAGCGCGATGCGATCGCCTTGCCGCTGCAGCTCAAGCGGCCGCACCGCCCATCCGCGGTCGAGCTTGTCGCGGATCCGGAATTCGTTCAGCAGGCGCTCGAACGCGGCCGCGTTCGATGCGCCGCCTTTCGGCCGCACGATCAACACCGGGGTGCGGTGGCCATGTCCGTCGGTCAGCACGGTGCGGCCATAGGCGAGATCCTCGTCCTCGAACACCACGGAAACGGCAAGATCCGCGGCGCAGCGTGCCGTTGCCGGAAAGGATGGCACCGGAGGTGTCGGCGCGCGGTCCGCATCTTCAGCCCGGCCGGAGAAGGAACGGCTATTCGACGATTCTTTCATGGCGAACCGCGCTTCCGGTCGATTCGCCCCGCGTCGTCGTCGGCAACCGAATTCGCTTGCCGACGCGTGTCACGCATGATCGACCAGCCGGCTCTCGCGATCGACCAGCCCGAGCGCGTTGGCCTTCAGCACGAAATCGGCGAGCGACTGCGATTTCATCTTCTTCATCGCCTGGCCGCGGTGCAGTTTCACCGTGATTTCGCTCAGGTTCAGTGCCGTCGCGATCTGCTTGTTGAGCAGGCCGTTCGCGACCATCGCCATGATCGTGCGCTCGCGCGGCGTCAACGAGGCGTAGCACGCGCGCAATATCGCGGCCGAGCGATCGACTTCACGTCGCCGGCGGTCGCTTTCGAGCGCGCGCGTGACCGCGTCGATCATGTCCTGCCCGCGGAACGGCTTTGCCAGGAAGTCCACCGCACCGGCTTTCATGGCCTGAACCGACATCGGAATGTCGCCGTGTGCGGTCATCAGGACGACCGGGATACGCAGTTCGCGCGTGATGTGTTCCTGTACGGCCAGCCCGCTTTGTCCCTTGAGCCGGACGTCCAGGACGACGCAGCTCGGTACGTCGGGCAAGTCGAGCGCCAGGAAGGCCGGTGCGGCATCGAACGACCTGACGCGCAGCCCGACGGAGTCGAGCAACGTTTCGACCGCTTCACGCATCGCGCTGTCGTCGTCGATCACGAAGACGACGGGATCGGTCGTCTCGCCGGTCATACTGGTCATATCGCCCTCCGCCCGTGAAATCCCGAATAGAAGCATACGCGTCCGATGTTTCCGTTCAACGGCTCGGTACGAACGCGTCTGCATTTTATGTCCAAATCGGGAATCGAACGATCGTATCAAAAAGGCGCTGCGCGAGCTTTGCGCCGGCCCGGACAAGACTTGCTCGGGCCGGCTGCGGTGTACCGCTTCATCCCTGCAATGTCCGGCCGCCAGCCGTCGCTCGTCGGCCCGTCTTGCCGATCTCGGGAGCCTGACCGGTATCGGCATGCGCGATGTCGAAAGAAGTTGGCCTGTATTGCGACGTCGCCGATTCCGGCGGGTCGCAGTCGGGTAGCGTATCGCTGTACTTTTCGTCATGGGAAAAGCCTGCTCGTGGAACGACGGTCGGTATCCCGGTGGTCGTTGTCGAGGGTCACGCGGCCGTGCCACGCCGGTAGTCGCCGGTGGTATTCAGATCGATCATCCGCGCGGTGTTCTCACGGCGCTCGATGATGCGCACCGGCCATTGTCGCTCGATCAACGCGCGCAGAGCGCAGCCAACCTGCCGACGGTGATGATGGCCTGCTCGATCGCAGCCGACCACGCGCTGCTGTAGTTCAGCCGGATAAATTGCCTATACCTGTCCGAAGCCGAGAACATGTGCCCAGGCCCGATCGTGATTCGGTGCTCCAGCGCGAGTCGATAGAGTTGCATCACGTCGATCTTGGCCGGCAATTCGACCCAAAGTACATAGCCTCCCGCCGGGCTCGAAATCCGCGTGCCTTCCGGAAAGAACCGCGACACGATCGTACGCATCAGGTTCGCCTGCTGCGCGTAGGCCTTGCGCAAGCGCCGCAGGTGATGCTCGTACCCGTCGCGTTCCAGAAACTCCGCGATCGCGAGTTGTGGCAGAGACGGCGTCGCGAGCGTGTTCAGGAATTTCAGGTTCTCCACCTGATCGCGGTATCGGCCCGGCAGCGCCCAGCCGATCCGGTACGCAGCGGTCAGGCTCTTCGAGAACGACGTGCAATGCAGAACCAACCCATTTCTGTCGTACGATTTCAGCGTGCTGGGATGAGCATTTCCGAAATACAGTTCGTTATACACGCCGTTCTCAATGATCGGAATTCCGGTCTTTTCGGCAAATCCCACGAGTTCGCGCTTGCGCGCGTCGGGCATTTGGAAGCCGAGCGGATTCTGAAAATTCGGCATCACGATGCAGGCGGCAATCGGCTGTGATTTCGCCATCTCGGTTAGCGCTGCAATTTCGATCCCGTACTCGGGATGTGTCGGCACTTCGACCGTTTTCATTCCCATCCGCTCGATGGCATGCAGCATTGAACAAGCAGTCGGGGATTCCACCGCGATGACATCACCCGGCTTTGCAACTGCCTGTAGGCACAGATTGAGTGCCTCCGTCGCGCCGACCGTCACGACGATTTCATTCGCATCGACCGGCATACCGTTCTCCAGATGACGACGCGCAATCTGCCGTATAAGGCGTGGATGGCCAGGCGGCAGCCCGTCTGCAACGTCCCAGGGTGACTTGTCCCGGCCCGCAGCGTATGCATAGCGATTCAGCTTTTCGAACGGGAAAAGGTCCGGAGCGGGGTAGGGAGAGCCCAACGGCACGGCATCATCGGTGCCCAGCGTGCGCAGCGTTGAAAGCACCAGCCGGCCGATGTCATCGGGAGACGAACTCGGTGCCGGCTTCGAAGGCTGAAGTCCTCGCATGTGTCGATCCCCGCCATCGGCATGCAGGCGCACGAAATAACCCGACTGTGGCCGGCTTTCCAACAAACCGCGATTCTCGAGCAGACGGTATGCATGGAGCACGGTCGTGATACTCATCCTGTGCTGTTGGCTAGCTTGGCGAACCGACGGCACCCTGTCGCCGTGTTGGTACACACCCTGAAGAATGAGCCGTTCAATGTCGTCTGAAAGTTTCTTGTAGAGGTTCACTGGGCAAAGGACACAAGGTAGGTTTTTGGGGCGTGAATGAAGAACGTTCGCACAATGGTGGCTTCCGGCCGCACGCGCGGCTGTGCGTCGCCGGATTGCATATCCGTTGCGGCGACGGAAAATCGATTGGAGCGTTGGATGGGATGACCGCACGTCGGTCAAATTTCACCCATCGTCGACAGAAAATTTGGGTCGTACGACTGCGTTGCGCCATGCGCGCGTGAAATCGCGGCTGACCGACTCGTACACGTCGCTGGAAATCGACTGGTCGCGGTACAGACGCTCGATGCGATCGCGTCCCGCGTTCAGCGCGACGAGTAGCAACATACGTCGCTCGAGTTTGCCGGTGTACTGGCCGAAATTCTTCCGCATCTCGGCGATTGCTTCTTCGGTTCTGTCGATGCGGCCGTCAAGAATTGCGGAGAGCGTCTTCGTCGTTTCAGGGCCGAGTAGCGGCTGAAGGCTGGTTTCGGTATAGCGACGGAGTTGTTCCAGCACGGCGCCCCGGCATATGAGTAATTCGAACCGGTTCTGGAGCGCACGAGAGAATGGCCAACTGACCTTCAACCATGAATGGAGCCACCGGGCAGCCCGATAGCTCCATCTGACCTGCAGAATTTGTGCCGCCGCCTGCCGATATGCGACGCGCCCGCCATGCCGGACTGCTTCCGTCATCGAGCCTGCGTTCGCAATCATGCGATCCAGATTCGCGACCGAGATGATTCCGTTGCCGTACCGCGGGATGAGATCGCCTTCCCTGCGCGCAACCGCGAGTAAGCCGGCCGTCAGCCGGTCTTCGTCGGTCGTCGCGACGTCGTCGCAGTGCAATAAGTTATCGAGCGATATGCTTTGGTGATAGGCATCGATTGCGTCGCATGCGAGATTCGGGTCGATCCGAAGAGACCGCGCTGACGCGCGCACGAGCCCGTCGATTTCCGTCCCTGCAATGCCGACGACGCGTTCCTGCAGCGCCATGTCTTGCGGCGAGAGGCGATCGAGCCCGAGAAAGCGAATCAGGGGGCGGAGCGTCGATCCATTGACGACCAGCGAAAAGAGGACGAAACCGGTTGCCAGCACTGAAACGAAGCGACGTGCAGGTTCAGGCAACGCCGCGTTGCCCTCGATACCGAGCGCGAGAATGATGGTGACTGCTCCGCGTAAGCCGCCCCAGGTGATCACCAGCCTGAAGGAACGCGTGACGGCATTGCTCAACCCTAGACGGGACACCGAGGGAAACACGCCAAACAGTACCGCGAGCCGGGCGGCAAGTGCGGCGATGATGACCGCCCCGAGCGTCAGGATATCGGACGCTCGGGCGGCTCTCAACAGACCGGGCACGCGTATCGTCGCGAGAAGGAATACAAGCGTGCCGGCAATTCCGGCCACCTGTTCCCACATGAGTTGAAGATGCGACCAATTGCGCGGGGTGAGCCGAGTCCGTCCCAGCCCGCCGATCACGAGTCCCGCCGTTACGACAGCCACGACGCCAGAGACATGGAAGAACGTGTTGCCGAGAATATAGAGCGGGTAGGGAACCGCCAGGGTCAGCGTCAGCTCAGCCTTTCCTTCGCCGCCAAGGTGAACGAGTGCCCAGGCAAGCATGCGTCCCACGGCCATGCCCAGCATCGCACCACCAACGAATGAAGTAGCAAAGCCCTGCGATATCTCTGCGACCGTCTGTGAGACCGAATCGGCATTGTGCGATGCCGTGAGCAGGACCGTTGCGATCGAAATCGCGGCGGCATCGTTCAGTAAGCTTTCACCTTCGACGAGGCGTACGAGCCGGCTGGGCGCCGTCACGCTGCGAAATACGGCAAGGACCGCCGATGCGTCGGTCGTGGCGACAATTGCGCCAAGCAACAGACCGTCCCTGGACGGTACGTTTGCGGCGAATGACGCGACGAACCCGATCGATACGGTCGCTACAAACACGCCGATGATCGCGAGAATCAGAATCGGCAGCCAGTCGCCGAGTATCTCGCGAACCTCGACACGCAATGCCGATTGGAATAGCAGCGGTGGCAGAAACAGCGTCAGGCACATGTCCGCTGAAAGCGGCCCTGCGACGACCGGGTCGACAAACGCAAGCGCCGGCTCCGGAATCCACGCATGCATCGCGAGAAATATCGCTCCGAACAGAATGCCGACGAATGACACCACGAACGTTTGAGGCAGAGCGAACGAAACACTTGCCGCCTGGACGGCGCCGGTTACCGCGACAAGCATCGAGCCGAGCAACAGAATCTCTGTCGGCATCAGCGGTTGCGCCGAATGGCGCGGCGTCCTCTTTCGCACGGGCAGACCGCGAACCAAGCCGACAGCGGGCGGCGCTCGCTTTCCGTCACGTTGCTTGTGTCGATCTTCATGACTCGGGTTCCTCTGGTCCAGGTGAAAGGGAGGGCTGATTTCCACTCTGCGGCGTCGCCCATACTGTATTCGTCGCGCGCGGGCAGATTTTCCAGAAATGCACGAGATCGGCGATTCGCTCGTGCTGAATGAGGAATCCGGTCGCACCGTCGTGCGAATTCGAAAACGCGCTGCCAATTTCGACATCGCAGTGTGAGAAGGGCGGCAATATGCCTTCGTGTCCGAGGATGTGCGGTTAGGGCACGTGCTTGGCGGGCTGCGGCGATTGCGTCGGCCCATGAGGACCGGAGTTGCCGCGATTTCTGGACTGACTGGAGTGAATGATGGAAACATCGAAATGGATCGCCGGAGCATTTATCGCAGCATCGCTTGTATCCGGCGCGATGCCTGCCGACGCACAGATCGCCGGCAGCGAGGTGGTCGGCGTGAGCATCGAACAGGCCAGTCTCGTGGTGAATGGCTGGAGCGCAAGGAAGAGTCTGCTCGGCAAGGAAATCTACAACGACCGCGGTGAGAAGGTAGGGGTACTGCACGACATCATCGTCACACCCGACGACGCCGTTTCATTCGCGATCGTCGCGGCGCACCAGTTCCTTGGCGTGTCTGCGCACGACGTTGCGGTGCCTGTCACGCAGATCGACTTCATCGGCGGCAAGCTCGTCTGGGCCGGCGCGACGCGGAATGCGCTCAAAGCCATGCCGGTGTTTCAGTATTCGAAAGTGCGAGCTACACCGATTGCACGCACGGAATACGCGCACCACTGATGCGGGAGAGAAAATCCTCCGCGTCAAGTTTTCAGCATAACGATCAAGCTGTCTAAATCGACAAAGGTCACGCTAGTCACGGGCGCATCGGGCGGTATCGGAAGGGCGGTCGCGCTTCGGCTCGCTGCTGCCGGATTCGCGGTCGTTGGACGCCGCGCTGAAAGTCCGCCGAGACCGATGCGGTGGCATCCGAGATCGCGCGTGGTGATGGTTCAATTTGATTCTGGGGCGATTGAAAAATGCAAAAAGATAATGCAAAACTGTCGTTGGTCCCGCCGTTCACGCATGAGTCTGCGGTAGCGAAGATCCGCGCTGCCGAGGATGGATGGAACTCTCGCAATCCCGAAAAGGTTTCTCTCGTTTACTCGATCGATACGGTGTGGCGAAATCGCGCGGAATTCATTTCTGGTCGAGCTGAAGTTTGCGCGTTCCTCGAGCGCAAATGGCGGCGTGAGCTCGATTATCGGCTTATTAAGGAACTGTGGGCCTTCTCGAATGACCGTATCGCGGTACGTTTTGCCTATGAATGGAGGGATGATGCAAACAACTGGTTTCGTTCATATGGCAATGAAAATTGGCTGTTCGATCCGGATGGCCTGATGCATTATCGCCATGCAAGCATCAATGACCTGCCGATCAGGGAGGCCGACCGAAAATTTCACTGGCCGCTCGGTCGACGTCCGGACGACCATTCAGGATTGACTGAGTTAGGGCTCTGATTTCGAGGGGCCGGGGTGATGCCGTTTCGGGCACCGAGAAAGCGGCTGGCGAGTTCGACCGCGCTGGACGTCATGTCCTTTGGCGGCATTCGCTACAGCGGGATGGGGGCGTACAACGGCAAGGCCGGTTTCGATGCGCCGAGTAACCCCAATCGATGCTGATCAGCGTTCCCGATGCGATGTTCGACGTATTCCGCCTTATGCGGAAAAGGACATCGGCAGGATGCCCGGCGTCTTCGTATAAGGTGGAAACAATGCATACGCTCTGGACGATCGTCGCCGGCGTGCTTTTGCTGGCCGTGTTCCTGTTGTTTGGGCAGTTGTGGGGCGTGCAGGCGGCATCGCCGGCATTCGCCGCGAAGGCGTTCGTGCCTGTCTGGCTCGGTATCTCGCTGGTCAATCTGTGGGTCGGCGTGTATCGAGCCGGATACGGCGTGCGCGAGGAACTGCCGGTGCTCGCGATCGCGTTCGGCGTGCCGGCCCTCGTGGCGGTAACCGTCGCGCTGCTGTTGCCGCGCACCTGAATCGAAACATGGCGACGAGTCGGGTGATCGCGCGTCCGTCGTCGACGTGCTCCCACGATGCCGCCCGTCATTCCGGTGACGTGAAGATCGATCAGTCTTGGCTGCGCCGCTGGTCCGGGACGTCCTCACGTTCCGGATCGATGCAGGGCCCGCGCAATGGTTCGCGAAACCGTGCGGCTTACCGCGTGTGACTGCCCAGCCCGACTTCGGCGTGCTGCTTCATCCCTATAATGATGGACCGTGAGCCGTCGCTCATTGACCCGTTGCCGATATCAGGAGCCTGATCGATGTCGTTGCGCACCGATGCACACTTCTTCCTTCTTCTTGCCGACTCCTACCGCCGGCTGCTGAACCGCCCGCTCGTTCCCGACGGCATGAGCGCATCCGACGGCGCCGCGTGGTTGTATGGCGTGGCACCGTTCGGCATCCTGGCGCACGACGCGTCGGCCGATCCGGTGTTCGTGTACGGCAACAAGCGCGCGCAGGCGATTTTCGAATACGACTGGGACGAACTGACGGCGTTGCCGTCACGGCTGTCGGCGGAACCGATGGAGCGTCGCGAGCGCCAGTTGTTTCTCGACAAGGTGGCGCGCGACGGCTTCGTGTCCGAATACCGCGGCGTGCGCGTCACGAAGTCCGGCAAGCGTTTCTGGATCGAGCGCGCGACCGTGTGGCAACTCATGGACGCAGACGGAATCGTGCGCGGCCAGGCCGCGATGATTCCGGAAGTGCGGCCGCTCGACGCGACGGCATGAACGCGATGGTCGGCAGACATGCGGCGCGCGTTGCGCACCCGTGCCGTGCCCGATCAACGGGCGCCCGGTCGCACCCGACATGCGCCAGCGCCCGGATGACAAAACCGTAATCGAAGCCTCACCTTCAGGAAAGCGCGCGAATCGCAGAATGGACACAACTCCTCATCGCATCGATGCGGAGCGGATGTCCGGCCTGATCTGCGGACGCAAACATGCCATCTTGTGAGGTGAACATCATGACCAACCTGATTCGTGCAGTCCTGCTGTCCTGTGCGCTGAGCGCACCGATCGTCGCCTTTGCGCAAACCACCGACCATACGGTCACACGCGCCGAAGTGCGTGCCGATCTCGTCCGTGTCGAAAAGGCCGGTTATCGGCCTATCGGCAGCGATCCTTACTATCCGGAAGACATCCAGGCCGCCGAGGCGAAGGTCGCCGCGCAGCAAGCGCAATCGGCCGCTGCACGGCCGACCGACGCTGCAACGCCCGCGACCTCATCGTTCGCGTCGCTCGACACGCAGCAGTTGTACGAGCATCACTGAACGCGGCGATCGACCGCTGCCCGCGGTGCCGGCGGCGGATCGATCGACGGCACGCATGCCGCCGCGATTCAGTGCTCGCCTTTCTCGAGCACGTTCTGCGTGAGGGCGACCGACGGAATCGTCGGCTTGAGCAACGCACGGCGCGCACGGCGGCTCAACCACTTCCAGCCGGCCACGAGCAGCAGCGCGACCAGCGGGATCGATGCAATCGTCCATGTCCCGTTCGGGTAGTCGAAGGCCATCAGCACCAGCACGCCGAGCAGGAACAGCAGCGTGAGCCACGATGTCACGGGCGCGCCCGGCATCCTGAACGAGACGTCGTCCGCCTCGCCGCGCCGGACCGCGGCGCGGAACCTCATCTGGCACACGACGATGAAGCCCCATGTGCTGATGATGCCGAGCGATGCGATGTTCAGCACGATCTCGAACACGCTCGACGGCACGAGATAGTTGAGCAGCACGCCGACCACATAGATCGCGACCGTCACCAGAATGCCCGCGTACGGGACGGACTGCGCGCTCATCCGCGCGAGGAACGCGGGGGCCGAGCCGCCCATCGACAGCGCGCGCAGCACGCGCCCCGTCGAATACAGGCCGGAGTTCAGGCTCGACAGCGCGGCCGTCAGCACCACAAGGTTCATCACCGAGCCGATGCCCGGCACGCCGAGCGCGCCGAAGAACGTGACGAACGGGCTCTGGCCCGCCTTGTACGCGCTCCACGGCAGCAGGCAGACCAGCAGCACGACCGATGCGACGTAGAAGATCGCGATGCGCCAGATCACGTTGTTGATCGCGCGCGGCAGCACCTTGCGCGCGTCCTTGCATTCGCCGGCGGCCGTGCCCACCAGTTCGACGCCTGCGAATGCGAACACCACGCCTTGCACCAGCACCAGCGCCGGCATCAGTCCGTGCGGAAAGAACCCGCCGTTGTCGGTGATCAGATGCATGCCGGTGCCATGGCCGGCCACCGGCATGCCCGTGCCGAGGATCGCCGCGCCGATCACGAGAAACAGCACGATCGCGGCGACCTTGACCAGCGCGAACCAGAACTCCATCTCCGCGAACCACTTCACGCCGATCAGGTTCATCGTCGCGACGATGCAGAGCGCGACGAGCGCGAAGATCCACTGCGGCACGCCCGAAAACGGCGCCCAGTAATGCATGTAGAGCGCGACGGCGGTGATGTCGACGATGCCGGTCATCGCCCAGTTCAGGAAGTACATCCAGCCCGCGACGAACGATGCCTTCTCGCCGAGGAATTCGCGCGCGTACGACACGAAGCTGCCGCTGCTGGGGCGATGCATCACGAGCTCGCCAAGCGCACGCAGGATCAGGAACGAAAACGCGCCGCATACGAGATAGACGATCGCGAGCGACGGGCCGGCGGCCTGCAGCCGGCCGCCGGCGCCGAGAAACAGCCCGGTGCCGATGGCCCCGCCGATCGCGATCATCTGCACCTGTCGATTGCCGAGGGTCTTGTGATAACCGGCTTCGTGCGATTCGAGCCAGCTGCGTTTGTCGGTTTCGCCGGTTGTCGACGGTTCGGGAATCGATGCCATGACGGTATCCTCGCGCACGGATGGGATTGGAATCATCCCGATCGCGGGACGATCGGGACCACCGGTACCGGCGGACCGGCGCGCGGAAGCAAGCGCGCCCGTCCTGTTCGCGATTCGCCGGGCGTGGCGAAAGGCACGGTACGTCGCGAACGTATTCAGCCGTAATTCCCGTCACAAACGGCATGCAAAATTGGACTGCGTCTGTTCGAATCCGTGCATAGGGGCCTCGGCGGCGGGTGAACCAATTGGGTAATTTGGTGCGCCGGCGCGCACTGCGAGGGCAACCGTTGCCGAAGGTGCCGGCTCATGCACCGAAATGAGGAATGCGGTACACCGAAAGGTTCGCCGAAATTTCCGTCTCGCGCCGGTGCGGCCGGCGTTTTGCGGCAATGGCCTGGTTTTTGCTGGAGTGGTTCGGCCGCGCAATCGTTGCGCGCTGCCCGACGACATACCAGACAAGGAAGATTCACCGTGAGCCCGACGACCCGACCGTTCCCCCGACGCACCTGGCTGGCAGCACTGATCGCCGCCCCCGTGATGGCGCTGTTCGCCGCCGTGCCGGCCCATGCCGATGCGCTCGACACCATCGCGAAAAACGGCACGCTGCGCGTCGCGGTGCCCGAGGACTATCCGCCGTTCGGCTCGGTCGGCACGGACATGCAGCCGCAGGGCTACGACATCGACATGGCCGCGCTGCTCGCCAAAGCGCTCGGCGTCAAGCTGAAGCTGGTGCCCGTGAACAGCGCGAACCGGATTCCGTACCTGACGACCAACAAGGTCGACATGGTGATCTCGTCGCTCGGCAAGACACCGGAGCGCGAGAAGGTCATCGATTTCTCGAGCGCTTACGCACCGTATTTCCAGGGCGTGTTCGGGCCTGCCGACGTGAAGGTGAGCTCGCCCGCCGACCTGTCCGGCAAGACGGTCGGCGCCACGCGCGGCGCGCTCGAGGAGATTGCGCTGTCGCAGCTCGCGCCGAGCGCGACGATCAAGCGCTTCGAGGACAACAACGCGACGATCCAGGCGTTCCTGTCGGGGCAAGTCCAACTGATCGCGGCCGGCAACATCGTCGCGGCGGCGATTCTCGCGAAGAATCCGCCGCGCCGCCCCGAGGTCAAGTTCGTGATCAAGAATTCGCCGTGCTTCGTCGGCGTCAACAAGAACGAGCCGCGCCTGCTCGCGAAGATCGACGATGCGATCGCGCATGCGAAGCAGGACGGCACGCTGGGCGAAATGTCGCGCAAGTGGCTCGGCCAGCCGTTGCCGGCCGGACTGTGACGAAACGCCGTGTCGCGTGACACGGCGCCGCGGCCGGCATGGCCGGCGCGGCACGTGTCGTTGTCCGAACCCGAACTTGTCCCGTTCCCATGAGCTACCAGCTTCAATTCGGCGAGCTTGCCGAGTACGCCGGCGTGTTCGCGAGCGGCGCGGCGATCACGCTCGCGCTGACCGCGGTCGCGACCGTGCTCGGCGTGGCGCTCGGCGTGCTGGGCGCGGCCGCGTACAGCGCCGACGCGCGCGCGGCCGTGCGGTTGCGCCCGCTGATCGGCGCGTACGTCGAGGCGATTCGCAATACGCCGTTCGTCGTCCAGCTGTTCTTCATCTTCTTCGGCTTGCCGGCGCTCGGTGTGCACATCGACGAATACACGGCCGCGATCCTTGCGATGACGCTCAATCTCGGCGCGTACTCGGTCGAGATCGTGCGCGCGGGCGTGGCCGCCGTGCCGAAAGGGCATCTGGAGGCGGCGTCCGCGCTGGCGATGTCGCGCGCGCAGATGTTGCGCCACGTCGTGCTGCCGCAGGCGCTCGCCAAGGTGTTTCCCGCGCTGTCGAGCCAGATCGTGATCACGATGCTCGGTTCGGCGGTCGTGTCGCAGATCTCGGTGGCCGACCTGACCTATGCGGCAAGCTACATTCAGTCGCGCAACTTCCGCGCATTCGAGACGTACTTCGCGATCACGTTCGCGTATCTGGCGATGGCGCTGCTGCTGCGCGCCACGCTCGGCGCGATGGGCCGCCGCCTGTTCTCCCGGCGCGTGCGAGGTGCGTGATGATCGATTTCACGCTTGGGCAAATTCTCGCGAACCTGCTGCTGGCCGCGCGCTGGACGATCGTGCTGTCGATCGTGTCGTTCGTATCCGGCGGCCTCGTCGGCCTCGGGCTGCTCGTGATGCGCGTGTCGAATTCGACGGTGCTGCGCGGCGTCGCGAAGCTCTATATCGAAGTGTTCCAGGGCACGCCGTTGCTGATGCAACTGTTCATCGTGTTCTTCGGCCTGCCGCTCGTCGGGCTCGACGTTTCGCCGTGGGTCGCGGCCACGGCCGGGCTCACGTTCTTCACCAGCGCGTATCTGGCCGAAATCTGGCGCGGCTGTGTCGAGGCGGTGCCGAAAGGGCAGTGGGAGGCGTCGGCGAGCCTGGCGATGAGTTACGTCGAGCAGTTGCGTCACGTGATCCTGCCGCAGGCCGCGCGCATCGCGATCGCGCCGACGGTCGGCTTCGGCGTGCAGGCCGTGAAGGATACGGCGCTGGTGTCGATCATCGGCTTCACCGAGCTGACGAAGGTCGGTATCGCGATCTCGAACGCGACGTTCCGGCCGTTCGTCGTGTATGGCCTCGTCGCGCTGATCTATTTCGCGCTCTGCTATCCGCTTACCCGTTATGCGCGCACGTTGCAAAGGAGATGGCATGCCGCTCGTTGAAACCCGGGGTGTCGAAAAGAATTTCGGCACCCATCATGTGCTCAAGGGCATCGATCTGTCCGTCGAGCGCGGGCAGGTCGTATCGATCATCGGCCGCAGCGGCTCGGGCAAGAGCACGCTGCTGCGCACGCTCAACGGGCTCGAGAGTATCGACGCAGGCACGATTTCGGTCGACGGAGAACGCGTCGATGCACGGCACGCGGACCTGCGTGCGCTGCGGCTGAAGGTCGGCATGGTGTTCCAGCAGTACAACCTGTTTCCGCACCTGAGCGCCGGGCAGAACGTGATGCTCGCGCAGTCGGTGGTGAAAAAGGCGCACCGTCAGCAGGCACGTGCGATCGCGGAGCTGATGCTCGAGCGCGTCGGCCTCGGCGACAAGTTCGACGCGTTTCCGGAACACCTGTCGGGCGGCCAGCAGCAACGCGTCGCGATCGCGCGTGCGCTCGCGATGAAGCCGAGCGTGCTGCTGTGCGACGAGATCACGTCCGCGCTCGATCCCGAGCTCGTCGGCGAGGTGCTGGGGGTCATCGAGCAGCTCGCGCGCGAGGACATGACGCTGATCATGGTCACCCACGAGATGAACTTCGCGCGTGCGGTGAGCGACAGGATCGTGTTCATGCACCAGGGGCGCGTGTGGGAGAGCGGGACGCCCGACGAGATCTTCGAGCGGCCGCAGACCGTGGAGTTGACGCGGTTTCTGGGCACCGTTCGGCACACGGCGCCGTCACGCGTCGACTGACGCTGCCGTGCGGCCGGGTCGCGACCGGATGACAAGACCGTAATCGAAGCTTCACCTTCCGGAAAGCGCGCGAATCGCAGAATGGATACCACTCCTCGTCGCATCGATGTGGAGCGGATGTCCGGCCTGATCTGCGGACGCGAACACGCCATTTTCGGAGGTGAACGTCATGAACAAGCTGATTCGTGCAGTCCTGCTGTCCTGTGCGCTGAGCGCACCGATCGTCGCATTCGCGCAAACCGCCGGCGACACGATCACGCGCGCCGACGTGCGCGCCGACCTGATTCGGGCGGAGCGCGACGGTACGCTGCCGACGTCGAACTGGGACTATCCGCCGAGCACGGGGACGATTGCGCGCAATCGCGAACTGTATGCGATCGCACATGGCGACCGGCACACGGCAACGGCCGCGACGTCGGCGTCCGTCTCGACCGCGAGCGCGCAATGAAGCGCCGAGCGAAGGGGCTGGCGATCGCCGCGTGGCTTGCGGCAGCCGCGGCCCCGGCTTTCGCGCGCGGACAGCCGCAACTACCCGCAGACGACGGCGGGCGCGCGAGCGTGCTGCGTGCGCTCAATTCCGAGGGCGATCCGTACCGCGCGGCGGCCGACAGACGGCAGGCGCACCTTCACGCCGTGCCCATCAACCGCGCGCCGAGCGCGATCCCGCGCGCGGACAGCAACGCACCGGCTGCACGCTGACGGGCGTCCCAGCCTGCCAGCGCGACATCGAACGCGGCGCCGCGTGCGACGTCGCGCAATGCTTCGGCGAGACCGATCGCATCGTCCGCCGCTTTCGCGACGCCCGCCGCCGTGTGCGGGCGCACGATGCATGCGGCGTCGCCGAGCAGCACCGCGCGCCCGAAAGCCATCCGCTCGACCGCGAGATCGAGGATCGCCTGCGCGAACGGCGCGGGTGTCGCATCGACGAGCGCGGCGAGCGTCGGTGCGAGCATCCGGTCGGCGGCGTCGACGAGTTCCGTGCGGTTGTCGTCGCGCATCGCGCCGGGCGGCAGCGATCCGTCGCGCTGCGTGCCGTCGCGCGCAAGGAACAGCGACGGCAGCCGGTCGGACGCCAGACGCCGGTACCACACCCAGTTCACGCGCCGTTTGCCCGCTTCGGTTGCGCCGTCGGAGCCGGGCACCAGATAGGTGAGGAACAGGTGCCGGTCGCCTTGCTGGAACGTGAAGCGTTCGCGCAGCAGATACAGCACCTGCTCGGGCAGCGTGCGTTCGTCGACGAGCCCGCGCCACGCGACATAGCCCGCATACGTCGGGCGCACGTCCGGCAGCAACTGCGCGCGCACGGTCGAGCGGCCGCCGTCCGCGCCGATCAGCAGGTCGGCGGTCTCGGCGCGGCCGCTCGCGAAATGCGCGACGATCCGCTCGCCGTCCTGCTCGAACCGCTCGAACGCGTCGCCGGCCTGGACGATCCCGGCCGGCAGCGCGCGCTTGAGCGCCGTGTAGATCACGTTCCACGCGGTCTGCGTCTGCGGCATCGCGAAGCGCTGCACGATCCGGTCCTGCGCATCGACGTAGATCCGGTCGATCGAATCGACGCCGATGTCGCGCGGTAGCGCTACGCCGCCGAACGCGAACGCGCGCTCGATCGGCGGCTGCAGCACGATGCCGCCGCCGCGGCTGTCGAGCGCGTACGGCGATTGTTCGAATACGCGGACGTCCCAGCCGGTCGCGCGCAGCGCGGTCGCCGCGAACAGCCCGCCGACCGATCCGCCGGCGATGACGGCCTTGCGGCCCGTTCCGTGTTCCATCCGGTGTTCCTCCGATGATGCCGCGTGCGGCGGGCGTTGCGTCAGCCGGCCCAGCCGCGCAGGAAGTCGAGCAGCAGCGCGTTCACGCGCTCGGGCTGTTCCTCGTGCGGCAAATGCCCGCACTGTGCGATCGGCTCGGCGCGCAGGTTCGTCGCCATGCTTTCCCATACGGCCTTCATGTCGAACATCTTGCCGACCGCGTAGAAATCCTCGCCCCAGATCGCCATCGTCGGGCATGCGATCCTGACATCGGCGTCGACGAGGTCCTGCTGCACGTCTTCCGCGTTCGCGCGATAGTCGGCCAGCGCGCCGCGCACGGCCCCCGGGCGCCGGTACGCGCGCACGTAGGCGTCGAACGCGTCGCCCGCGATGGCGTGCGGGTTGTAGCACCAGTCGGCGAAAAAATAGCCGAGCCATTCGGCTTCCTTGCCGGCGATCAGCGCTTCCGGCAGGTCGGGCACCTGATGGAACAGGAAAAACCAGTATGCGCGCGCCGTTTGCGCGGTCATGTTCTGCGCGACGATGCGCGTCGGCACATTGTCCATCACGACGAGCCGCTCGACGCGTTCGGGGAAGTCCTTCGCGAAACGCGTCGCGACGCGTGCGCCGCGATCGTGCCCGACGAGCGCGATGCGCTCGATGCCGAGCGCATCGAGCAGCGCGGCGAGATCGCGCGCCATGTTGCGCTTGTCGTAGCCGGCCGCGGGCTTGTCGGTTTCGCCGTAGCCGCGCAGGTCGGGCGCGATCACGCGATAGTGCCGCGCGAGCGCCGGAATCTGGAAGCGCCACGCGAAGCTGGTTTCGGGGAAGCCGTGCAGCAGCACGACGACGGGCCCGGCGCCGGCGTCGATGAAGTGCTGGCGGATGCCGTTCGCCGTAACGGTGTGATGGGTGAGCGCAAGCGTGTCGGTCGTCATGGAGGAATCCCGGTTCTGCGGGCGGTGCGCGATACCGCACGCGTCCGATGCTGTCCGAGCATAGGGCAGACGACGCGCGTCGCGGCTGAATCGTTCTGAATCGGCTCGAGCGTGGCGCCGCTGCGTCGCTTGCGGCGCGGGCGCATCGCGGATGCGCCGGACGCGATACGCTTCAGCGTGGCCGGCGTGCCGTTGAGGAACGCGTCGATCTGCCGTTCGATTTCCGCGTTGCGCTGTGCTTCGGAGGCCGGCGTCGCGATGTCGTACGCGCGCCCCGGCGCGGCCGGCCACGCAGGCGGGTGCCATGCCGAGCCGCGCGTTGCGCGGCGCTTTCAGGAAAATTCAGTTCGCCGCCGTGACTTTCAGGCGGGCGTTCCCTTAGTCTTGCTTCAGAACCGCCGCACGGGCCGGACGCCATCCTGTCGGCCGGGCCCGCGGCGCAACCGGAACGGACCATGCCTTATCTGATCTCGCCGGGAGCCGCTATCGCAGTCGGCTTCCCGTATCACCGCGTGCGCGTGCAATCGCCCGCGGCGCCGCTGATCGCGCTCGCGCGCCGGCTCGGCATCGTCGTCGACGAGCCGGCGATCCCGCTCGCCGCACCGGTCCGCGATGCGGACACCGCCGACACAACCGCGGAAGCCACGACATGCAGCCCGTGCAAGTAACGGCAGCGGGCGCGGCGGCCCCCGATCGCCTGCGCGGCGAGGATGTGTACCTTGCATCGATCGCCGGCTATGTCGACACGCTCGGCTTCGTCGCGCTGTTCGGGCTCTTTACCGCGCACGTCACCGGCAACTTCATCCTGATCGGATCGGGCCTCGCCGGTGTCGGTCAGGGCCTCATGATCAAGTGGCTCGCGTTTCCGGCATTCATCGCGGGGATCGTGGCCGCCCGCCTGCTCGATCACCGGATGCGCGTGCGCGGGCATGGCCCGCGGGCGCGCGCGCTGTACGCGCTGCAGACGATCCTGCTGGCCGGATTCATGCTCGCCGGCGTCGCGGCGTCGCCGATCGGCAGCGCCGATGCGCCCGCGACGATCGTCTGCGGGCTGCTCGGTGCGGCGGCAATGGGCGTGCAGAACGCGCACGGCCGGCTGACCGCGCGCACCGTCGTCGCGAACACCGTGATGACCGGCAACGTCACGCAGGCGGTCATCGATGCATTCGACTGGCTCGTGCCGATCGCCGCCCCGGCCGAACGGGAAGCCGCACGCGCGCGGCTGCGACGCACGCTGCCGCCGGTTGCCGGATTCGCGCTCGGCGCGGGCGCCGGGGCGAGCGCCTACCTGTACGCCGGGTTCTGGGCACTGGCGCTGCCGCTCGCGGCGCTCGGCTTCCTTACCTGGCGATCCGGCCGGACCGGCGAGCCGTCCGCGTCGCGCTGAACGCCGATTCCGCACGCGACGTCGGCTGCGTGCGGAATGGGGGGCGGCGAAGCCGCTCCGCTCTTCATTCTTTCGACGCTGATTTCGGGAACGGCTTGATGCAGGTGAGCAAGCGCGAGACCGCTCGACCGTTCGTAGAAAGCGCAGCGTCACACGCGCGCGGTGAACCGGTCGACGAGGTCGTGGTGACCGAGCCGTTCGACCCACCAGCGTAGCGCGCGCCCGGCTTCGTTGGCGCGCCACGCGATATAGCAATGGGTCGTGTCGCGCATGCCGGTGACTTCCCGCGCGACGAGCCTGCCTTGCGCGATCGCGGGCGCCGCGATGCAGTCCGGGAGCGTACCCACCGCGAGCCCTTCGCATTGCGCGGCCAGTTTCGCAGCGAGCGTCGGCACCGCGAGATACCGTTGGCCAGGGTCAAGCGCGGCCGACTGCGGCTGAAGTTCGCGGGACGTGTCGGAGATCACCGCGCCGCGATACTCGACGATCGATGCCATCGACAGCGGTTCGGGCAGCGCGGCGAGCGGATGGGTAGGGGCGACCGCGAACACGTGCCGCAGCGTGCCGATTGGCTGCGCGACGATGTCCGGCAGTTCAGGCGGCTCGCCGGCCGCGCCGACGATCAGATCGGCCCGCCGCGAAATCAGTGCGTCCCAGGTGCCGCCGAGCACTTCGGTGGAGAGTCGCAGCCGCGTATCCATTTCGAGATCGTAGAACGCGTGGACGTATGGCCACAGCTTGTCGAAAGGCAGTATCTCGGCGATGCAGACGCGGATCTCGGTTTCCCAACCTTGCTGCGCGCGCTGCGCCTTCCGTTCAAGCTGTTCGGCAGCGCGAAGCAGACGACGGCCTTCCTCGACGACGATGCGGCCCGCGTGCGTGAGCTTCGCACGACGCCCGCTGCGATCGAACAACGCGACGCCGAGATCGCTCTCGAGCTTCCGTACGACGTATGTCAGTGCGGACGGCACGCGGTGCACCAACTCTGCAGCGTCGGCAAACGTACCGGTGCGGTCGATCGCGTCCAGTGCCTCGAGTGCTTCGAAAGACAGCTTCATGGGGAATTTCGCGACGGCAAGCGCATCAGGCGATGTCGCGTCGTCGAGCGGCGCTGAATCCAATACGGTTCAAAACGGGTCGTCGCCCGACGTGCCGGGACACGCACGCCTGCGAGCCAACGGTCGGGCCGACGCCGCGTTCGCTCGACATCGGCCTGTCACGTCGGCGTCGATTCGCGGCGCTTCGCGGCAGCGTCGGCGTGTGCGCCGGGAAGCGCGCCGAACATGTGCTGGCTGCACTTGGCGTCGCGCCACGCGGTTCCCAGTTGGATGCCGTCGAACATCCGACGCACCACGGGAAGAATCTGCTCGCCGGCGAGAATGCCGAGCAGGCCGGCCAGGGCGACGGCGGGCGGCGCCGGCGATTGCACGCCGATCAGCGCATAAACGACGCCGGCGAGGATGCCGGCGAGCAGTGAAGCAATGTACGGTTTCATGGGTCTGGAATGGAATGACGGCCGTTAAAGATACGGATAACTACCGGGCTGGCGTCGATCCGAAAGTCTTGGGCCAGCCTATCAGGTCCGCGCGTTCGTCGTCAGCGCATTCAATGAAATTCAGATCTTTTCAGTCTGAATTCAGCGCGTGGCGAAAATCAGAACAATTAACTGGTGCGGCCGCAAGTTCGCGTATTGAATGGCGCAGGCTGGCTGCCGACGCTTGCGACTCGGCGCATTGGACGCTTCGCGGATTCGTCGGCCAGGCAAGCCTCATCTTTCTTCGCGTCAAAGGACATCACCATCATGAGCAATCCCAAGCTTGAAGTACTTACTCCGCACAACAGCCAGCTGATCTTCATCGACCAGCAGCCGCAGATGGCGTTCGGCGTGCAGTCGATCGATCGCCAGACGCTGAAGAACAACGTCGTCGGGCT